>DATBRJ010000163.1:0-13361 GCA_036560395.1 Actinomycetes bacterium
TTGCTGCTCGCCGCACCCCAGCCGATCTTGGCTGAGCCGGCGTAGCCGTTCCCCACGACGGATGTGGGAGCGGTTGGCGGAATGCTGCACTGGTAGAGCCGGACGTTGTCGAGCCACCAGCCGTAGGCGGCGGAGTATGCGGGCAGGCCGTCGGTAGCCATCCGGAAGCGGATTTTGACCTTCTTACCCTTGTAGGAGCTGAGCGACAGCTTGCTCGATGTCCAGCCCCGACTCTCCCCAGCGAATACCTTCGCACCGGGCAGCAGGGGATGATCGGATACGAGGGTCCGCGTTGGGCCGTTGGTCCAGGCCGTCGCCGAAGGAACGAACCAGCTCTTCGTGTCCCCATCGACATCGATCTCGATTCTGGCGCCGTCGAAATAGGTGTTCGGGCCTGGCAGCCAGTCCAGCGAATAGGCGTGATCGAAGTGCAGGTAGGTCGTGTAGGTCGAGCTCAACGCCGTCCATGCTGACGTGTACGCATAACGGTTGGCGGCAACGGTGTCGTTGACAGGCTCAGGGATGAACAGCGCATTTCCTGCCGTCGGGCTGGGCTGGAAGTCACCGTTGATCGACGCCGAACCTGTCTCCACCCACTTCGACCCGAGGCTGCCGCTCGCGGCGCGATTGAAGTCGTCACTGAACTTGTCGATGTTGACATACCCGCCGGGGCACCTGCTCGCCTGTGCGATCGCTGGCTCGTTCGCCGGCTGGGACATCTCGACAGCGTCGAGTGCAGCCTTCACCTGGACACAGTCAGCGACGGTAATCCCGTCGGTGCCTGCGGCCGCGAGGTTTGCGCAGGCCTGCTGCATCACGGCGTAGAGGTCCGCATAGTCCGCGCCTGAGGTCAGGAGCTGGTCCGTCGCGTACCAGATCCGGGCGACTTTCGTGCCCCCGATTCCGGTGACCGTCTGCCCGTTGAAGGCGCCGCCCGCTGCCATGAGGTAGGCCGCCTTGTTGCCGACACCACTGTTCGTGTGGACGCCACCCGCGTCGAACGCCTGATCGTCGGCGTTCGTGGTCCACAAGCTGCTCATCATCCGGTCCGGCTGGCCGAATGACGGCGGATTGCTCATTGATCGGATCGTGCCGCTGGGCAGGTCCTCGCCCACCCGCCAGTCATAAGTCGGACCGTCAGACCCCGCGGGGTACTGCTGGTCGAACAACTCCCCCATCACATCGGAGATCGATTCATTGATCGCCCCGGACTGGTAGTAGTAGAGGAGTCCCGAGGTGTACTGCGTCACGCCGTGGGTCAGCTCGTGGCCGATGACGTCATCGGCGCGGGCGAACCCGGCACCGAACGCCATCTGCTCACCGTCCCAGAACGCATTGGCGAACGGGCATGCCAGACCCGATACGCAGACCCGGACGGTGGACTTGAGAATCAGACCCTGATCGTCGAGGCTGTCCCGCCCGAGGTTCGCATAGAAGTCGTACACCCCGCCCGTGGTGTCGAATGCGACGTTGACCTCGTCATCGGCGGGCACGACCGCTGGGTCGCCTTCGTACCGTGCCCGCGTGGCAGTCGCAGACGGGCAAGCCCAGTCGGTGGTCGGCTTGTTGCCGTTGTCACAGACGCGCCGATCCTTGGCGTACTCAAGGTCCTCGAAGGCAAGGGCGACCACGCCGGACCTCGCGTCCACGAGTACTGTCCAGCGCTGCGGCTCCGCGTTCGTGGCTTCGACCTGGAGCCGCCAGACCAGCCGGGCACCTCTGGGGCCGGGTGCGCCGATCAGCTGGGGGTCGTAGATCCACAGTGCCGGGACGGTGGCCTGCAGGGACCTCGCCGACCTGGCCGAAGACTTCGCGATCGCGGCGGTCGCCATCCTCGCCGCCGCACGTGCCGGAACCGACGGCGCCGCGGTGGAGGGCGGCTGCGCACCAGTCTCCCCGTTGATCGAAACCATGTTGTCGGCGGAGTCGAGCGTCACCGCGAGCTCGCCGCCGAGGACCGGCACTCCGCCGGCGCGCTGGGCGAGGTGGACAACCGTGAGCGGACCCGCTGACGAGGTGTGGAGAACGGCAAGCTCCGCGGCAGCATCCTCGATCCCGAACAGGGCGCCGTATTCGGCGATGTGCGCACGGGCAGCCGAGCCCGGCGATAGGTCTCGGGCGAGCCCACCAGGGCGGCGGACCGGATGACCCGCTTGAGTGCCGACGAAATGGGCCTTGCCTGTGCGGTCACGCCTGATCGTGACCTCGCCGTCCGTACTCGCCCGTAACTCCTTCTCCGCGGTGGCGATGGCGCTGAGTCGTGGAGCGCGCCCCGCGCTCGCCGATCCGCCGATTAGCAGAGCGGACCCGACAAGCCCGGAGACTAAGCACCCGATGGTGACGGTTGTGACCGCTCTGCCATGCGCCATGACGAGGCCCCTCGCGAGATCCCGGGACGTGGACGCGGGGCAGCCTAGGGCACGGCAAACCCGGCAGACGAGCCCCCATTGCCCAGACGGGCCGCAGAGTTCTCAACTCGTGACACTTGCCGCGACCGTCGCGTCGTGACCGTTCGCATGAAGGGCCCCCTTCACCCGATAGGTCGGGGTGAAGGTGCCCTTCATGCGTCGGAGGGCCATACCCGGCGGCCGTCCTTCCAGGTCTGCCGGACGAGAGGCACGCCTGGGCGGTAGGCCAGATGCACATAGCTCGGCGCGTCCAGGACGGCGAAGTCAGCCCGCGCGCCGGGGGAAAGTCGGCCCGCATCCAGGCGCTGGAGGGCTCTCGCGCCACCTGCGGTGGCCGCCCATAGCGCTTCACTCGGCGACATTCGCATCTCCCTGACGGCAAGGGCGATGCAGAACGGCATGCTGGTCGTGTACGACGTGCCGGGGTTGCAGTCCGTGGCCAGCGCCACGGTCGCTCCGGCATCGAGGAGCCGGCGTGCGTCAGGGTAGGGCGAGCGGGTCGAGAACTCGGCGCCAGGCAGCAGGGTCGCCACGGTAGAGGAGCCCGCCAGCGCATCCACATCGGTTTCGGACAGGTGGGTGCAATGATCCGCCGAGGCCGCCCCGAGCTCGACCGCGATCTGCACCCCGGGGCCTGGTCCCAGCTGGTTGGCGTGGATACGGGCGCCAAGACCGCGGGCGATTCCGGCTTGCAGAATCCTCCTGCTGGCTGCCTCGTCGAACGCGCCGCGCTCGCAGAAGACATCGATCCACCGGGCGGATCCTGCGCAGGCGTCGAGCATCTCCGTGCAGACCAAATCGACGTAGGCGTCAGGTTTGTGGACGTACTCCTCCGGGACGACGTGCGCACCGAGATAGGTCGTCTCGTCCGCATGCACCGCGCCGATCTCCAGGCACCGTTTCTCGTCGCCGACTGTTAGGCCGTAGCCCGACTTGCTCTCGATCGTTGTCGTGCCTTGGCTGCGCGCTTCCGCGACGAGCCGGCTGAGATTGGCGGCCAGCACATCGTCAGCGGCTGCCCTCGTCGCGGCGACGGTCGTACGGATGCCGCCCGCCGTGTATCGATGGCCCGTCATCCGCGCGTCGAACTCAGCCGACCGGTCGCCTGCGAACACGAGGTGAGCGTGGCTGTCGACGAAGCCTGGAATGACCGCCCGCCCGCCGACGTCGAGCCTCTGGTCGGTATCCGGAGCGCGGGCCGCCGGGCCGACCCAGACAATGCGACCATCCTCGACGACGAAAACTGCGCTCGGCACCAGACCCAGCACGGTGTTGCCGAGAGACGGGTCATTGGTGACCAGCTCACCGATTCCGGTGATGGCCATCGCTGTCATGAATCACCTGCCGGTGTCATTCGCCATTAACCGTCTGGCAGCACCGCTGCGATACTCGCAGCCAGCGCCGCTGGTACGTCGTCCACGAGCAGGTGCCTGCCGTCCCTGACGACGTCACGACCGCTCACGACCACCTGACGCACATCGGCTGCGGTCGCCGCGAAGACCACCGCCTCAGCGGCGGTCGCCGGTTGCCACCCGGCGAGACGTACCGAATCCGTGTTGATCACGACCAGGTCGGCGAATGCGCCCGGGGCGATCAAACCCGCCTCCGGCCAGCCCAGGCTCGCGTGGCCTGCCATCGTCGCCGCCTGAAGCAACTCCCCGGCGGTCCAATGACCGCGGACCTCGGTACGCAGCCGCTCGTCCAGCTCGACCGCACGGGCCTCCTCGAAGAGGTCGATCACCGCGTGCCCGTCACTGCCCAGCACGACCGGCGAGCCGGCCAACGATAGGAGCCGGGCCGGACCGATACCGTCGGCGAGATCGCGTTCGGTTGTCGGGCACATGCACACGGACGTTCCCGACTCGCCCAGCAACGCGATGTCCTCGTCCACCACGTGCGTGGCATGGACCGCAGTCGTTCGGGGGCCCAAGACTCCGGCCGCAAGGAAGACAGCTGCGGGAGTCTTGCCGTACGCCGCCATGCAGGCGTCGTTCTCCGCCCGCTGTTCTGACAGGTGCAGGTGCAGGGGAGCGGCGTGGTGGTGTGACCAAGCGAGGACCGGT
This sequence comes from Actinomycetes bacterium, assembly GCA_036560395.1. GTDB lineage: Bacteria > Actinomycetota > Actinomycetes > JAKEEW01 > JAKEEW01 > DASYTV01. Next base: position 4,472 of record DATBRJ010000163.1, read on the forward strand.
TCGAGCTGCTCGGGCGGCACGGCTCGAATCGAGTGGATGGCGGCGCCGATCCGGATTCGTTGCCTTCCAAGGGGGTCTGGGCTGCTGACCGCGAAGTGGAGGTCAGTCGTTCGATCGGCCCACCGGCCCGCGTCGCGGTCGCTAAAGCGAACTTGCACCCCTTCTACGGGCCCGGCGATCCCGCCGGCGAGATAAACCGTGTCGAGCAAGGTGACTCTGAGCCCGGCCCTCTCGGCGGCCTCGATAATTGCCTGGCCCATGGCGTTCTCGTCGGCATACCGCCGCCCGGCCGGTGCGTGGTGGAGGTAGTGAAACTCGCCGACGCAGGTGATCCCAGCCAGGGCCATCTCTGCGTACACGGCGGTGGCGAGGTTGAGGTATGTATCCGGCTCGAGCCGCGCCGCCACCTCGTACATCCGCTTCCGCCACGTCCAGAACGTCCCTCGCTCGGCCTGCGTGTGCCCGCGCAAGGCACGGTGGAACGCGTGCGAGTGAACGTTGGCAAGCCCGGGCAGCACGAGACCGGATAACCGCTCCGCCTCTGAAGGCGGCTCGACTTCCGCCCGGACGTCGGTGAAGAGGCCGCCGTCCGCCTCGATGAGCACATTGGGCATGAACCGGTCTCCGACCCACGCGGACTCCGCATGCCAGAGCCGGTGGCTGTCGCCTGCCCTCGCCTCAGTGCTGGTCAGCTCAGTCATCGCCGTGGCCGTCGGCGAGATCCTGGAGCACTGCGGCGAGCGCGGCGGCACCGGACAGGCAATCCACCCGATCTGCGTGTTCGCGCGGCGAGTGCGAGACCCCCGTCGGGTTGCGGACGAAAAGCATCCCGGTCGGCATCCTGGCTGCGAGAATGCCCGCGTCGTGCCCGGCACCGGTGGCGAGGATCGGCACGGTCGATCGGCGAGAAGCCGGTGGGGCCTCTGGCGACTTGGGCGCGGGCTGAATGACGGCCGCCACAACCTCGGCCAATCGAGCGCGCAAGGAAGGGTCGAACTCGACCTCCGGTGACCACGACTCGCGGTCAACCGATGCACCCGCCGCAGCGGCGAGGGCGGATACCAGCTCCTCGACCGTGGCCTCGTCCTGGGCGCGGGCATCGAGCCAGGCGCGCACCGACGAAGGGATCGCATTCGTCCCGTTGGGCTCGACGACCACTTTGCCGAAGGTCGCGAGCGCGCTAAGCCGTTCGGCATGCAGGCGTGCGTCGAGAATCGTGCGTGCATAGGCGAGCGTCGGGTCATGGCGGTCCGCCAGCTTGGTGGTGCCGGCGTGATCGGCGCGCCCGGTGAAGTCGAAACGCCATCTGCCGTGCGGCCAGATTCCCTCGCCGATCGCTATCGCCGAGTCAAGGTCCGCCAGCGCGCGGCCTTGCTCGATATGCAGCTCGACGAACACGCCAATCCGGGAGAGCGCCTCGTCGTCCCGGCCAAGCTGATCAGGATCGTGCCCGGCGGATCGCATCGCATCCGCGAGGGTGATCCCATCGGCATCGGTCAGGAGGCGAGCCTGATTTGGACCAAGGACGCCGGTCAGCAGCCGCGAGCCCACGCAAGCCACCCCGAAGCGCGCGCCTTCCTCATCGGCAAAACAGACGACGGCAACCGAGCGACGCCCGCGATTCTCACCGGAACCGCCGGTGTCCCGCGCGCGGAGCAGGTCGATGGCACAAAAGGCCGAGACGACGCCAAGAGGTCCGTCAAAGGGGCCACCGTCGGGCACACTGTCCAGGTGACTTCCGGTTACCACCGAGCCAGGCCGAGGCTCTCCCCACCAGGCCCAAAGGTTGCCGTTACGGTCGACCTCGACGGGCATGCCGCGAGCGGCTGCCGCCTGGTGGAACCATTCTCTGGCCTCCCGGTCGGCCGCTGACCAGGCGAAGCGACGGTAGCCGCCCGTACGTAGGTCGCGCCCGATCGGAAGCAGGGGCGCCCACAGGTTGTCGAAGGACCGCCCGACGAAGGCGGTCTGGTCGCTATCCATCATCACCGCCAGGTTAGGACCATGCCGAGAGGCAGACGCCTCGACAACGCGTTCCCATCGGTCGCCGCGACACCGGCCCTGAGATGCGTACACAAGGGCACGGCCAACGCGCTGCGCCAGAGGCGATTGGGCCCACGCTGCCCGATTGGTGCGATCTATCGCCGTGCTGGACTGTGCATCCGCCCGTCATGCGTAGTCGAGTGGCACCGTTGCAAACGTCCCGTGGCTTTAGTTTGGTTGGCCGCCGCCTGCCGTGGGTGCCATCGGGATGCGGACTCCTCGCTCCGCAGCCACGTCGGCAGCTCGCTCGTACCCCGCGTCCACATGGCGCATCACACCGGTGCCTGGATCGTTCGTCAGCACCCGGGCGATCTTCTCGGCGGCAAGTGGCGAACCGTCGGCGACCGTGACCTGGCCGGCATGGATGGAGCGGCCGATGCCGACGCCACCGCCGTGGTGAATCGAGACCCAGGATGCCCCGGATGCGACGTTGAGCATGGCGTTGAGCAACGGCCAGTCGGCGATCGCGTCCGAGCCGTCGGCCATCGCCTCGGTCTCCCGATAAGGCGACGCAACCGAGCCTGCGTCGAGGTGGTCACGGCCGATGACGACCGGAGCGGTCAGCCGGCCGTCTGCGACCATCTCGTTGAAACGGAGGCCCGCCTGGTCGCGCTCGCCATAGCCAAGCCAGCAAATTCGCGCAGGCAGGCCCTGATAGTGGACCTTCTCGCCGGCCATCCTGATCCAGCGAGCGAGCGGCTCGTTGTCGGGAAACAGGTCGAGGATGGCTCGATCGGTGGCGGCGATGTCTGCCGGGTCACCGGACAACGCGGCCCAACGGAACGGGCCTTTCCCCTCGCAGAAGAGCGGCCGGACATATGCCGGAACAAAACCGGGGAAGTCGAACGCGCGACCATAACCGGCGAGCTGCGCCTCACCCCGGATGGAGTTGCCGTAGTCGAAGACCTCGGCACCGGCGTCCTGGAAACCGACCATCGCCTCCACGTGCCTCGCCATCGACTCGCGCGCTCGCATGGTGAAACCGACCGGATCCTTCTCCCGTTCGGCGATCCAGTCGTCGAAGGTCACGCCGATTGGCAGATAGGCGAGCGGGTCGTGCGCACTCGTCTGATCGGTGACCACATCGATGGGTGCGCCGAGCGCGAGCAACTGCGGAACCACTTCCGCGGCATTGCCCAGCAGGCCGATGGACAGCGGCTGGCGTGCATCACGCGCATTCGTCGCGAGCGCGAGCGCGTGGTCGAGGTTGTCGGCTTGTACGTCGAGATAGCGGTGCTCGAGCCGCCGCGCGATCCGGGACGGATCGCACTCCACGCAGATGACGACTCCCTCGTTCATCGTCACGGCCAGCGGCTGCGCACCACCCATCCCACCCAGACCTGCGGTCAGCGTGATCGTTCCAGCGAGGGAACTGGCGGGCTGAGCCTGACCTCCGCTGGAGCCGGCAAGCTTCCCGGCTACCGCCGCGAAGGTCTCGTAGGTGCCCTGCAGGATGCCTTGCGTACCGATGTAGATCCACGAGCCCGCGGTCATCTGTCCGTACATCGTCAGGCCCAGTGCCTCAAGGCGCCGAAACTCCTCCCAGGTCGCCCATTCCGGGACCAGGTTCGAGTTGGCGATGAGCACTCGCGGCGCCCACTCATGTGTCGTGAAAACACCAACAGGCTTGCCCGACTGGACCAGGAGCGTTTCGTCGCCGCGCAGTTCGCGGAGAGTCCCGACGATCGCGTCGTAGGCGCTCCACGATCGGGCGGCACGACCCGTCCCGCCGTACACGACAAGCTCCTCTGGATGCTCGGCCACCTCAGGATCGAGGTTGTTCATGAGCATCCGCAGCGCCGCCTCCTGCGGCCACCCTTGCGTGGAGATCTCAACCCCGCGCGGCGCGCGTACGACCCGGGTCCCGCTCGGTCCAACCATGATCAGACTCCCTCGTCCTCGCTGGACGTCATCAGGCCCCCTCTTCGTCATTGAGCGCTCGGATGGTCGCCGAAATCTCCGCCTGATCGGCGACGCCGACCACAGCGGCATCGGCATCGACGCCCACCGCAATCCCGACCGGCGATAGCACGGCGGCGTCGAGCGCGGCGCGCATCGAGTCGCGGTCGAGGCGGAAGGTGTGGCCGATGGGAAGAAGCCGTCGGTTCGGGTCACCGTCAGGCGGCGCCCAGCCAAGGGGGCGCCGATGCTCGTCCACGACCAGGACGGGCTCACCACCGGTGGACGACGTTGTGGGCCCAACGGCTGCTGTCGACCTCGATTCCGGCACGCCACCCACGCCGGTGGTAGCACTACGGATCACTGTCTTGGGCTCGCGCAGCGAGAGCGCCTTGGCCTCGAAGAAAGACAGCCTGCGGAACCCCCGGTCGTAGCCAAGGAAGGACTCGACGAAGTCGTCCGCCGGCTCGGCGAGCAGACGCTCTGGCGTCGCGAACTGCACAAGCTTGCCGCCGATGCGCAGGACCGCGATGCGGTCGCCCAGCTTGATCGCCTCGTCTATGTCGTGGGTGACGAAGACGATCGTTTTCTCCAGCTCCTGCCTGAGGCGGAGGAACTCCTGCTGGAGCTCGCTGCGAACCACCGGATCCACAGCGCTGAAGGGCTCATCCATGAGGAGTATCGGCGGATCCGCGGCGAGCGCCCTGGCGACACCCACCCGCTGCTGCTGGCCTCCCGAGAGCTGGTACGGATAGCGCTTGGCCATCGCGGACGGGAGTCCAACGGTTTCCATCAGCTCGAGCGCCCGCGCTCGCGCCCGCTTCTTGTCCCAGCCGACGAGGTATGGAACCGTCGCGATGTTGTCGACGATCGTCCGGTGCGGGAAGAGGCCGACTTGCTGGATGACGTAACCGATACCGCGGCGCAGTTGTGCGGCCGGACGCGAACGGACATCCTCGCCGTCGATCAGAATGCGGCCAGACGTGGGCTCGACCAGTCGGTTGATCATGCGAACCGCGGTCGTCTTGCCGCTGCCCGAGGTACCGACGAAGACAGTCGTCTTGCCGGTGAGACACTCGAGCGACAGGTCGTCGAGGGCCACAGTCCCGTCGGGGTAGCGCTTGCTCACGTTCTCGAACGTGATCACAACAGGCGCCTCTCGGTCAGCGGCGGCGCTGTGCACCGCTCTATCGCGGCCATACTCCCATCCCGCACCCGCTGCTCCGTCCGAGAGAGTTCCGTCCGAGAGGGTTCCGTCCGCGACCCAACCACGCTACCCAGCCGATCAGGTGAGTCCCCCGGCCGCGTCCTCGCTGCCTCAGTGCCCGGGTCATACGCTGAGAGCACGGCGGCCGTACGCTGTTCGCCACGGGTAGCGCCCCCGTCCCCCGGAGGCCCGAGCCGGAGGAGCCGATCCCGCTCATGCAGCTCACCACTCTCGTCTTAGGGCCGCTTTGTCCCCGATCCTTGGCGGAGGCCTAGCATGATCGCGACACGTATCATCATCGGGGTCGGCATGACCGTGGTCGCGTTCGCACTCGCGGGCCGCCGACTGATCTGGCTCTTTCGGTTGATCCAGACCGGGCAGCCGAGCCCGGGCCGATTCGACGGGGTGGGCCAGTTCGTCCGGTCGCAGGTGGTCGAGGTGTTCGGCCAGCGGAAGCTGCTGAAGTGGTCGATCCCAGGCCTCGCCCACTTCTTCACCTTCTGGGGCTTCATCATCCTGGCCGCGACGATTGTCGAGGCGTACGGCGCGCTCTTCAACCGCGACTTCGCCATCCCGCTCATCGGGCACAGTCCTGTGCTGGGCTTCCTCGAGGACTTCTTCGCCGTCGCGGTCCTGGTGGCCATCGCCACCTTTTCGGTTCTGCGGATCCGCCAGGCGCCGGCGCGCCTGCACCGGGCATCCCGGTTCTACGGCTCCCACACCGGTGCTGCGTGGGTGATCCTCGGCATGATCACCGCGGTCATCGTGACGCTGCTGCTCTATCGCGCGGCGCAGATAAACACAGGCCACTTCCCATACAAGTCCGGTGCATTCGCCTCGGAGTGGCTGGCTAAGGCACTCGACCCGCTGGGCAATACCGCCAACGACGTCATCGAGACCGTCTTCATCCTGGCGCAGATCGGCGTAATCCTCGGCTTCCTCGTGCTGGTCGTGTACTCCAAACACCTGCACATCTTTCTGGCGCCGCTCAATGTCGCGAAGAAACGCCGGCCCGATGCGCTCGGTCCACTGCTGCCGATGCTGTCCGGCGGCAGGCCCGTGGACTTCGAGGACCCGGGCGAGGACGACATCTTCGGTGTCGGCAAGGTCGAGGATTTCAAGTGGACCGCGATGCTCGACTTCGCCACCTGCACCGAGTGCGGGCGGTGCCAGAGCGAGTGCCCCGCCTGGAACACCGGCAAACCGCTCTCGCCAAAACTCGTGATCATGGACCTCCGTGACCACCTATTCGCGAAGGCTCCGCACCTACTGGCGGCCGACGGCGGCGACGGTCAGGAGAACGGCGCGCCCAAGGCGGTTGGCGGGGTCGGGGAGGCCGCAAGCGGAAGCGCGAAGCCCGGCCACGACGGGGTGCCGGAGTCAGGTTTCGGTCGTGTCCCCGGGTCCGGTCCAGAGCAGGCAGCACGTCCGCTCGTCGGCACCTTCGCCGAGGGTGGGGTCATCGACCCGGACGTCCTGTGGTCGTGTACGACGTGTGGGGCGTGCGTGGAGCAGTGCCCTGTCGATATCGAGCATGTCGACCACATCGTGGACATGCGCCGCCACCAGGTGCTCATCGAGTCTCGCTTTCCCACCGAGGCCGGCACGATGCTGCGCAATCTGGAGAGCAAGGGCAATCCGTGGGGGATCAACTCCTCGGATCGGCTGGATTGGACCAAGGGCCTCGACTTCGCGGTGCCTGTCGTTGGGGAGACGGTCGAGGACCTCTCCGACGTGGAGTACCTGTACTGGGTCGGCTGCGCGGGTGCCTTTGAAGACCAGGCAAAGAGGACGACCAGGGCGTTCGTGGAGCTGCTGCACATCGCCGGGGTGTCGTTCGCGGTGCTTGGACCGAACGAGTCCTGCTCCGGCGACCCAGCCCGCCGGCTTGGCAATGAATTCGTGTTCCAGATGCTGGCGCAGCAGAACGTCGAAACGCTGGGCGAAGCGTTCGGTGACAAGGCGGACAAGAAGATCGTGGCCACCTGCCCCCACTGCTTCAACACCCTTGCGAAGGAGTACCCACAGATCGGCGGCCAGTACGACGTGATCCACCACACCCAGCTGCTGTCCCACCTGGTCGAGACGGGTCGGCTGACCCCGGTGACCCCAGTGGATGGGCTGGTGACCTACCACGACCCGTGCTACCTCGGCCGGCACAACAAGGTCTACACGCCGCCGCGCGAGATCATGGACAAGGTTCCTGGCATTCGGCAGCAAGAGATGCACCGATGCAAGGAGCGAGGCTTCTGCTGTGGTGCGGGCGGCGCACGGATGTGGATGGAGGAGCGGATCGGCAAGCGGGTCAACGCCGAGCGGGTCGAGGAGGCGCTGTCCCTCAACCCCGACATCGTGTCCACCGCCTGCCCGTACTGCCTCGTCATGCTCAACGACGCCGTGACTGCGAAGAAGCAGGCCGGCGAGGCCCGCGAGGACATCGAGGTCGTCGACGTGACGCAGCTGCTCAGCAGATCGATCAAGGAGCCAATGGCGTAGCGATCGCCGCCCGGAGCGCGGGCTCAGACGTCTGTGCGATGGAAGTTGAGGTAGGACCGCGACGGCGTCGGGCCACGCTGGCCCTGGTAGCGCGAGCCGTACTCGGCCGAGCCATAGGGGTGCTCTGCCGGCGACGACAGGCGGAAGAGGCACATCTGCCCGATCTTCATGCCGGGCCAGAGCTTGATGGGCAGATTCGCGACGTTGGACAGCTCGAGCGTGACGTGCCCGGTGAACCCGGGGTCGATCCATCCCGCCGTCGAATGGGTGAGGAGGCCGAGCCGTCCGAGGCTGCTCTTCCCTTCCAGCCGCGCGGCGACGTCGTCGGGCAAGGAGAAGATCTCGTACGTAGACGCCAGGACGAACTCACCCGGGTGCAGGATGAACGGCTCATCCTCATCGGGCTCGACGAGCCTGGTGAGGTCTGCCTGCTCGATCGCTGGGTCGATATGGGGATAGCGGTGGTTCTCGAACACGCGGAAGTAGCGGTCGAGCCGCACGTCAATGCTGGACGGCTGGATCATGTCCGGGTCATAGGGCTCGACGCCGACCCGGCCCTTGTCGATCTCGGTACGGATGTCGCGATCGGAGAGCAGCACGGGCACGAGGCTACTAACCGCGCGAGCGCCTGCCAGATCTGGAAGACCAGAGCCCGGCCGGACGTGCCGCGCCGGATCTGCCTCCGGAGGCGGACAGCGGGTGGGAAGACGTAGCGCACTCGGGTTCCAAGGCTCGCCGCCGGACTGGACGCGGCGCGTGCCGCCCCAGGTACACTCATCCCGACTCGGCGCCCGGCAACGGGGGCCCCCCGCGGGTGTAGTTCAATGGCAGAACATCAGCTTCCCAAGCTGACAGTGCGAGTTCGATTCTCGTCACCCGCTCCAGGCAATGTCTTCCCAGCTCAGATCGCTTATCGACCATGATCGCTATTTCCCTGTTGCGACCCCCTTGGGCCCAGCCAGCACAACCACCAGCACGCCCAGCTAGCTGGGACGATTGGACAACTGCCCAGAGTCGCCGCTAGTTCGGGACGAAGAGGCTGGTGCCGTAGCCCCCATTAGGCTGGCTTCATGGCCGAACCCACGTACACCGTGGAGGCTCTCAATGAGTCGACGTGGGCCGCGTTCGCCGCGCTGGTGGAGCACAACAACGGCATCTTTGGCGGCTGCTGGTGCATGGGCTTCCACCCCGAGGATTCCCGGACCGATGCGGCGCACAACCGTGCCGCGAAGGAACGGCGAGTCC
>DATBRJ010000164.1:0-6497 GCA_036560395.1 Actinomycetes bacterium
GTGCTCGGGGACGAGGCCCAACTTGTGACGGCACTCGGGAACCTCGTGGAGAACGCCGTGAACTACAGCCCGGAACAGACCAGGGTCGCCATCGGCGTCGGCCGGTCCGCGGACCTGGTGGAAATCTCGGTGACCGACCAGGGAATCGGGATCCCGGAGCGCGACCGCGACCGGATCTTCGAACGGTTCTACCGGGTGGACCCGGCGCGCTCGCGGGAGACCGGTGGAACCGGCCTCGGCCTGTCGATTGTCAAGCACGTCGTGCAAAACCACGGCGGTGAGATCCGCGTCTGGAGCGTCGAGGGATCGGGGTCGACGTTCACCATCAGGCTGCCCCTGCTTACCGACACCGGAGGAGGCGCTCCCGAAGGCGACTCCGCCGGCCGGCAGAACGTGTCATCCAGTCCGCTCAGACGAATCCGACCCGCCCAGGAGGACCTCCGTTGACTCGCTTGTTAGTCGTCGAGGACGAGGAGTCGATTGTCGACGCCCTTTCCTACATGCTCCGTAAGGAGGGCTTCGAGGTCGCCGTCGTGAACGCCGGTCCGGCAGCTCTGGACGAGATGGATCGCACCGGTGCCGACCTCGTGCTGCTCGACCTGATGCTGCCCGGCCTGCCTGGCACAGAGGTATGCCGCCAACTGCGGCAACGGTCGAACGTTCCGGTGATCATGCTCACCGCGAAGGACAGCGAGGTCGACAAGGTCGTCGGTCTCGAGCTCGGTGCCGACGACTACGTGACCAAGCCCTTCTCCTCGCGGGAGCTCGTCGCTCGCATCCGAGCGGTGTTGCGGCGCCGCGGTGAACCGGAGGAACTGCTCAGCGCAACGCTGGAGGCAGGTCCGGTGCGAATGGACGTGGACCGGCATGTGGTCACGGTCGGCGGCACCGCGGTACAGCTGCCGCTGAAGGAGTTCGAACTTCTCGAGCTGCTGCTGCGCAACGCGGGCCGGGTACTCACCCGGATGCAACTCATCGACCGCGTCTGGGGCAGCGATTACGTGGGGGACACCAAGACCCTCGACGTCCACATCAAGCGGCTGCGCGCGAAGATCGAGCCAGACCCGGGCACGCCGCGCTACATCGTGACCGTGCGCGGCCTCGGCTACAAGTTCGAGCCATAGATCACGAGTTCCGCGTCACCTCGACATGGACTCGTACGCCCAACCGGCGTGAGGCTGCCGAACTGGAGAGGGCGCCGTTCCTTCAAACCGCTCGGCTGAGCCTCAGCCACTTGATGAGGCGGTTGGCGACGTCGTCGGCGACGCGGACTCGGTGGCGCTGGGGCTGTTGGTCGTCGCCGGCGAGATGACCGTCGTTGGCGTTGGTTGCGCCGTCGGGGCGAACGAGGCGAACGGGCCCGTGCCGGCCTGGACGACGACGTTGAACGTGATCCTGCCCGCCTTGTCGAAGATCAGTGTCACCGGCACGAGCTCGCCCGGCCGGGCAATCGTGTCAAGCCCGTCGACGGTCACCGTCGGCTCCCCCTGAGCACCCACGTGCACAGCACCCTGGGCCGGCACCGTGATCGCGGCCGCGACGTCAAGTGGCGTCGACGGGCTCGGTGCCGGAGACCCACCGTCGGTTTGCGGGGGTGCGATCTGCAGCGAGCGCAGCGCCTGCGGCTCATTGCTGCTGTTGACCAGGGTCATTACCGCCGCAGCAGGGCCGCCGCCTTCCTTCTGGATGAGCATGAGGGAGCGGATACCCATCGGCCCGACATCACCGCTCGGATAGGGAGGCGCGACCTGTTCGGTGGGTGCGTTGAAGCCGACGCCGCAACCCACGAGTGCACCAGGCAACGCAAGAACGAGGGCCGCGGTGGCGGCGGCACGGCGAATGCGAAGGTTCACTGCGACGAACTCCTCCGGCGCTGGCCAGGTCTGCTGGGTGACGTGGCGAACTGCTGGTCGCCCAGCGTAGCGAGGATCATCCGTGCTGGCGCTTCCGGCTCCCGTCAACGGGACCTAGGTCACGCTGCTCCCGGACACCAGAAATAGCGCGACATCGACGATCGCAATACCGATGGCGGCGAGGAACGGCGCGGACGACCGCCGGCCCGCTCGCGCCTGCCGCATGCCCACCATGACCCCGACCGTTCCTGCCGTGACCGATGCTGCGGCAATGACGGCCGCCGGCAGCCAGGCTTGCGATGGACCGAGGATCAACAGCGCCGAGGCGGTCGCGAGTGCTGCGACCGACACGGCGGCCGAGCGGAGCCTGCCGAGCCGCTGGGGCAGGCCGTTGACTCCGGTCGCAAGGTCGTCAGCGATATCAGGCAGCACATTGGCGAAGTGTGCGCCCGCGCCGAGTAGTGCGGCAGCCGCGGTCAGCCATAACGGAGCCCATTTGCCGTCATCGCCGCCGAGGAGGACGAACGACGGAAGAAGGCCGAAACTGATCGTGTACGGCAAGAAGGACACGACCGTTCGCTTGACCCACCGGTTGTACTGCTCTGCGGACAGCCAAGCGAGGAAGCCGACCAGACCCGCCGGCCAGCCGTGGAAAGGGAGGGATACCACCAGCGCCAAGGTCGCGGCGGCCGCGGCTACTGCGACGGTGTTGGCCGAGACCATGCCGGTTGCGATCGGCTTGTCCGCGCGTTGAGAGACCCGGTCGCGATCGCGGTCGAGGTAATCGTTCTCCCATCCGATCGAGAGCTGACTGGCCAGTACCGTCACCGCGACGAGAGCGGAGCCCGCGGTCCCCCGCCCGACCGCCGCGGCGAACGTCGTCGCGACCGCGGTCACGGCAATGGAGGGCAGTGGGTGGCAGGCAAGAGCCAAGCCGAGCAAGGCACGCGACACGCCGTCGCGATCCGCGGCCCTATACACCGGTCTGTGGGCTGGAGACGTTTGGAGCCGACGAGGTTTGGCCGGGCGACCTCAGCGGAGCCAGCTGTGGCTCCAGCCGCGCACCAGGTCCGAGCTCGCGGACTAGCGCGCCGAGGATGCCATCGGCGTGGACGAGGAGCACGGTAACCCCCCGTGCCGCATAGGTCGCCGTCAGCGTGCCGTGGGGATCGATCACGGGGGCCGCGGTGCCGTTGCCGACATCTCTCGCGGTCCGTGCGACCTCTGCTCGCATCGCCTCACTGCCGACGAGATACATCGGGTAGCCGTACTCCTTGACCTGCCGGAATAGCTCGTCGAGCACGGGAACGCATTGGCAGGCAGGTGGAATCAGGGCGAGGACACCTGGGCGCAGCTCACGACTGTTTCTCGGCAACCCGCCGACAAGGAGCTCGGTCGCCGGCAGCAACCCGCCGATTTCGCCGACGGGCGGGGACGTTTGCTGGGCCAGCGGCAGGCTCCGCTGCGTTCCGCGCATCTGGTGCGGTCCGAGGATGGCCATCATGCTGGCGACCAGGCCGACGAGCACGAGGACGGCCATGAGAATCGGCCCGGATAGCCCGAACCGACTCCAGCGGCGAGTGAGGAAGACCTTCGACAGGCGCGACCGGGCCTGGGCCAGCCGGCGCTCTCGGTAATAGGCACGTACGTCGGGATCGAGCTCGCTCGCGTCGTCTGGGACCACGATGTTAACCGGCGGCAGGCCGTCGAATCGTCCGTCGTCACGGCCAGGTCCGTTGTGGCCCTGAGTTCCCACGAAGCCAGTATGTTCTCTTTCCGCCGGTTCGCGCTCGTCGGATGGTAGCCACCTCTGCCAGGACCAAGGTGGGCGCGTCGTACCGCGAAGCTCGCCGCATAACAGCCACCCGAGCCGGGACCACGGTGGCAGCGTTGCAGGGCGGCTGGGCGCCGCTCAGCCGCAGCGCGCGATGCACCTTATCGGGCTTTTGTCAAGCCTGAGGCCACATCGTTTCGGCGGCTGACCAGGACAAACAGAGATCGAGGTGAAACGCCCCCGTGTTACCCTTGTATTCGAAGGAAGGGGTACCTGACACATGACGTTCAAGGTCGGCGAGACTGTCGTCTATCCGCATCACGGGGCGGCCCGAATCGAGGCCATCGAGACCCGCACGATAAAAGGCCAGGACAAGATTTATTTGGTCCTCAAGGTCGCTCAGGGGGATCTCACCGTACGCGTACCCGCAGACAACGTCGACCTCGTCGGTGTCCGCGACGTCGTCGGCCAGGACGGCCTCGACCGCGTGTTCGAGGTGTTGCGCCTGCCGCATACCGAGGAGCCGACCAACTGGTCGAGGCGCTACAAGGCCAATCTGGAGAAGCTCGCGTCCGGTGATGTGATTAAGGTCGCCGAGGTGGTCCGTGATCTATGGCGCCGGGAGCGCGAGCGCGGTCTCTCCGCCGGTGAGAAGCGCATGCTGGCAAAGGCCAGGCAGATCCTCGTGAGCGAGCTTGCGCTTGCCGAGAACACCAACGAGGACAAGGCCGAAGCCATCCTGGACGAGGTTCTCGCTTCCTGACCACTCCACCCAGCTCTGCCGCGACGGATCCTCCGGTGTCCGTGAGACAGGACGGCGTGCCACCCCCGCGTCCTTCGTTTCGCGTTGGCGTCGGTGTTGATGTCCACCCGTTCGAGGAGGGTCGCCCGCTGAGGCTCGCCGGTCTGGATTGGCCGGCTGAGCGCGCAGGCCTGTCTGGGCACTCCGATGGCGATGTCGCCGCCCATGCTGTCTGCGAGGCGCTGTTTTCGGCGAGCGGTCTGGGTGATCTTGGCAGTCAGTTCGGCGTCGGCGACCCGCGGTGGAAGCATGCATCGGGCGTCGCGCTGCTCGAGGAGGCAGCGGCGCGGCTGCGGGCAGCCGGGTTCGAGATCGGCAACGTGGCGGTTCAAGTGATCGGAGAGCGGCCGCGGCTGGCAACCCGGCGGACCGAGGCGGAGAAGGTCCTGTCGGCCGCGGTGGCGGCCCCGGTGAGCGTTGCGGCGACGACCACAGACGGGCTCGGGCTCACCGGCCGCGGTGAGGGAGTCGCTGCGGTGGCAACTGCACTGGTGATGCCGCGACCGCAAGACCAGCAAGACCGCCGAGGGCGGGCTGGGTGATCTCGTAGGCTTGACCGGTGGGTATCCAGCTGTACGACAGTGCCGCGCGTGCGGTTCGTGACTTCGTGCCCTTGCAACCGGGACAGGCCGCGATTTACCTGTGTGGCGCTACCGTCCAGTCGCCGCCGCACATCGGTCACATCAGGTCCGGGATCAACTTCGACATCCTGCGCCGCTGGCTTGCCTATCGCGGGTTCACGGTGACCTTTGTTCGGAATGTCACCGACATCGAAGACAAGATCCTTCACACCGCCGGGCACGAAGGCGTCCCATTCTGGATCGTCGCAGAGCGCAACGAGCGTGAATTCTCAGAGGCGTATTCGGTGCTCGGCTGCCTGCCGCCGGACGTCGAGCCACGCGCCACCGGACACGTGCCGGAGATGATCGCATTGATTCGGCGGTTGATCAACCGGGGCCACGCGTACGCGTCGAGTGGCGACGTCTACTTCGATGTCACTTCGTTTCCTGCCTACGGGGCGCTGTCGGGCCAGCGGCTCGATGCTTTGCAACCAGCCGCCGACACCGTGGTCGAGCCGCACAAACGCGATCCGCGCGACTTCGCGCTGTGGAAGGGCTCCCGCCCGGGTGAGCCGGCGTGGGACACACCGTGGGGACCCGGACGGCCGGGTTGGCATATCGAGTGCTCCGCGATGTCCACCAAATACCTCGGACCAGTGTTCGACATCCACGGCGGAGGCATAGATCTGATCTTTCCGCACCACGAGAACGAGATCGCCCAATCGAAGGCCGCCGGCGATGACTTCGCCCGATATTGGATGCACAACGCGTGGGTGACGCTGGCCGGCGAGAAGATGAGCAAGTCACTCGGCAACTCACTGCTGGTCTCCGAGATGGTCCGACGGTGGCGACCTGTCGTGCTTCGCTATTACCTCGCTGCACCGCACTATCGGTCGACGATCGAATACTCCGAGACCGCGCTCGGCGAGGCTGCCGTGGCTTGGGGGCGTATCGAAGGTTTCGCTCGCCGCGCGAGCGACCTCGTCGGTGATGTCGATCCCGCGGTCGAGGTGCCGCCAGAATTCGCTCACGCTCTCGATGCCGATCTCGCCGTGCCGCAGGCCTTGGCCGTCGTACATGCTGGGGTCCGCGACGGCAATCTGGCCCTGTCCGCAGGCGACAAGGACGCAGTGACCAAGCACCTGGCCGAGCTCCGCTCCATGCTCGGTGTGCTTGGCCTGGATCCGTTCGACCCTCACTGGGCCGGCACTGGCTCCGGTGCGGATGCGCGGCTTCGATCCGCTGTCGACACCCTGGTCGCGGTCGCGCTCGAGCAGCGCGAGGCGGCGCGAGGACGCAAGGACTTCGCAACGGCTGATGCGATCCGGGCCCGGCTGGCTGCTGCCGGCATCCGCATCGAGGACACCCCCTCCGGCCCGCGCTGGGAACTCGAGCAGTGAGTCGCGGCGATGGCCGGTAACAGCAGGCGCCAAGGTGCGAGGCGCAAGTCAGGCACGAAGCAGGGCTCGGTCGTCGGCTCCGGCGGCCAGCGCAGACGTGGTCTCCAG
>DATBRJ010000165.1:0-2745 GCA_036560395.1 Actinomycetes bacterium
TCGGAAGACCGCTCAAGAAAAACGATCGAGGAAGGGAGATCACGAAAGTGAGCCCTTAACCAACGACCCCGGCGTGGCGCGGCAACGCCACAACCGGGGTCATGCACCTCAGAACCGATCCCGCGAACGAGATCTGGCAACCGAGGATGGCATCCAAAGGGTAGCCGGAGTCCTCCGCGGACGGTTCGACAGAACCCCTGATCCGTCTGTGAACATGATCCGCAACGGAGGACTTCGCTGTGACCCTCACTTCGACAGCGTCCGCAGTCGAGGCGTACGACCTCGTCAAGACGTATCCCAAGGACGTCAGGGCACTAGACGGCCTGACGATCACCGTAGAAGCCGGCAAGATCTTCGGTCTGCTCGGCCCGAACGGCGCCGGCAAATCCACCACCGTCAAGATTCTCACGACCTTGGCGAGGCCGGACTCGGGCACCGCAAGCGTGGCGGGCCACGATGTCCTGCGCCACCCTCAGCGGGTCCGGCGCGCCATCGGCGTCGTGTCCCAACGTTCGACCTCGGACCCGGTCGCGACCGCCCGGGACAACCTGGTCCTGCAGGGGCGGCTGTACGGCCTGCGCGGGCGGGCGCTCGAACAGCGGGTGCGTGAGCTGCTCGACCGGTTCGACCTCGCCGAGGCGGCCAGTCGGCAGGTCCGCACCTACTCCGGGGGCATGCAGCGGCGGCTGGACGTCGCGCTGGGCCTAATCCATCGGCCCGAGGTGCTGTTCCTCGACGAGCCGACTACGGGTCTGGACCCAGAGGCACGATCCGCGATGTGGGAGGAGATCGCCAGGCTCGCCGGTGGCGAGGGCCTGACGATCCTGCTCACGACCCACTACCTCGAGGAAGCGGATCGGCTCGCCTCCCGGCTGGCGATCGTGGACAAGGGGCGGGTCGTCGCGCACGGTACGCCGGACGAGCTCAAGGGTGAGCTGCGTGGCGATGCCGTTCACATCGAGCTCGGGTCGTCCCTCGCCGACGAAGCGCACGTGGTCCGTACCGCGCTTGAGCGGGTCCACGGCGTTCGGGAAGTCGCGATCGACGGCCACCGGCTGAGCGCTCGGGCCGAGGACGGGGCGTCCGTGGTTCCGAGCGCGCTGGCCGCGCTCGACCAGGTAGGTGTACGAGTGGCGGCGGTGACAGTCGCTCGGCCGTCGCTGGACGACGTTTATCTCCGCTACGCGGGCCGTCGGTTCGACGAGGCAGACAGCGCCTCGTCCGATGAATTCGCTCTCGCTTTGGTCGGAGGTGCACGATGAGTACTGCTGTCCTACAGACCTGGTGGATGACACAACGCCGACTCAAGGCGTTCATCAGGCAGCCGGCTTTCTTGATTATCACGTTGATCCAGCCGGCGATCTGGCTGTTCCTCTTCGGCAGCCTGTTCAGGAAGGTCGTCGAGCTGCCGGGCTTCGGCTCCACGTCCTACCTCGACTACCTGATTCCAGGCGTCGTGGTCATGAATGCCATCTCCACGAACATGTGGGCGGGGATGGGGACGCTGGAGGAGATCGAGCGCGGAACGCTCAACCGGTTCCTCACGACCCCGGTGCGGCGGTCAGCCATCATGAACGCCAATGTGGTCGAGCAAGCAGTAAGTACGGCCGTCCAGTCGCTGATCATCGTGCTGCTCGGCTGGCTGGCCGGCGCCCACTATCCAGGCGGTCCTGCCGGGGTCGCGGTCCTGATCACCGCCTCCGTGCTGCTGGGGACGGTTTTCGGGGCGCTGTCCAACACCGTCGGCATGTTGGTGCGGCAGCGGGAGACGATCATCGCGCTCAACATCTTTCTGCTGCTGCCACTGACCTTCCTGTCATCGGCGTTCATGGCCAAGGAGCTCATGCCGCAGTGGATGCAGAACGTGGCCGCCGGCAACCCGGTCAACTGGGCCCTGTCGGCGAGCCGCGGCGCTCTCGTCGCTGATCGCGACTGGGCGACTGTCCTGAGCCACGGCGGCTGGCTACTCGCCCTCGCCGCAGGCGTCGTGTTGCTCTCGGTCAGAACCTTCCGCTCCTACCAGAAGTCGGTCTGACCACCGATTGGCCATGGGAGACGGGGCCGGCCTGGCGTGCTCGGCCGGCCCCAAGTCTGCTTAAAGGATCTTGATCGATGCCCCCGCCCAGTTTGCGCCTGAGGCCTCTCAATCAGCGCGCAGGCAGCGGGAATCAGATTTCTGAGGCGGACGTTCGAACGTGTATCCTCGATCCCTGCCCGCCCCAATAGCTCAGTCGGCAGAGCGTCTCCATGGTAAGGAGAAGGTCTACGGTTCGATTCCGTATTGGGGCTCGACCAGGTCGCAACCACTCCGGCCGCGTCGGTGGCATCGTGAGAGGTTGTGGCAGGGCCCGCGGCGGTGTAGCTCAGATGGCAGAGCAAGCGGCTCATAATCGCTGTGTCGCCGGTTCGAGTCCGGCCACCGCTACCAGGAGCACCACCAGCGAGCACGACGACCGCAGCTCCACCGGCCAGGCAGTTCGACCACCCCAGCTCGACAACCGCAGGCCGACAAGCCCAGTTCGACAGCACAGCTCGACAGCACAGTTCACCCGTAACGAATCACCGGTAGGAAGGCACTTCCGTGGCAGCCAAGAGCGCTGACGTCCGCCCAAAGATCACCATGGCTTGCACGGTGTGCAAGGAGCGGAACTACATCACCCGTAAGAACCGCCGCAACGATCCGGACCGGATGGAGCTTAAGAAATTCTGTCCGCGTTGCCGCCGGCATACCCCGCACCGCGAGAC
>DATBRJ010000166.1:0-5335 GCA_036560395.1 Actinomycetes bacterium
GCCGACCATGCCCGCGACCGCAGCGAACGTATGTCGCCGTTCGTGACCGCCGATCGCGGTGCTCCCACGGTCGGGTGGCGCTTGGCCGGGGGCACGCGCAGATCGAGCAGTACCTGGCCCAATCGGGTCTGGCGGACGCCCTGCTGCGGCACAGTTACCTCATGCAGAACCTCCACGCGTCCGCGCAGACCGTGGCCGGGCAAGGCGTTCTGTACGGCATGACCGGTGAGACCCGGACCAACTACATCGACACCTCCCACATCGCCGCGGTGGCCGCCCGGGCGCTGACCAGCTCTGGGCACCAGGGCAACAGGCACACGCTCACTGGGCCTGAGGCCCTGTCGGCGGTGGAGGTGGCCGACTGGCTCTCGGCGGCCACCGGGCGTCAGGTGCGCTATGTCGATGTCTCGCCCGACGCCTTCGGTCAGGCGCTGGCCGGCGCCGGCCTGCCCGGGCTGGCAGGTCGACGCGTTGGTGGAGGGCAACACGCTGTTGGCGGCCGGCTGTGGGGCAACGGTGACCGATGAGATGGCCAGGTTGACCGGCCGTCCCACGTGGACGTTCGAACAGTTCGCCACAGATCACCGGTACACCTTCGGTGGCCAACCGTCCTAGCTGCTGGCAGAGCCGCTGCTGCCGTCTGGCGCCAGCGGTCGCCGACCCGCAGCTGTGGGCTGAGCTGGCGTCGGTCGGGCTCGACGGCCGTCAGCCGCCATACGAGCGGGTGCTTCATGGCACGGCTGACCGAGCTCGGCCTCCGCCGCAACAAGCGCGTGCCGGACGCCTACCTCTCCGCTGGGACGAGGCAACGGGAGGCGCTGCTGCAGGGACTGCTGACACCCAACCGAACACCCGCCGATACACGCCACTCGACCTCGCACGACACCCGACTTGGCCGCAATGCCGCAAGCAACGGATCAGGAGGGGCGGGCGCCGATTTCTATGCGTCCACGGTGGATGTGAGGTGCTCCCTTGGTGTTCGTCCGACGCGAACTGGCAGATTTCGTACGAGCCGGGTGGTTCTCCGAGGGTCAGATGTCCACAACCAGGGCATGGGCAGGCAGCCCGTGTCGGCGTGTCGTCCGCGACGGAGGCGAAAGCGCCTGGCAATAATGGATCGCAAAGGGGGAGGCCCCTTCCATGTATGAGATGGAAGGGACCTCCCAGTCCCGCGGTTCCAACGGTCCGATCGCTCGGCCCGCGGATCCGCGGAACCCGCCACCATCGCTCGGCGGAGCCTCGGCGAACTCCGGTCGACTCGGTGCCCGCCTCCCCGGAAGGCGCCTTCCGGGGGCGGCTCGCCGATCGGGTGGACCCTGTCGCGAACTCCGGCCTCCAGGTGCTCGCTCTCGCGAACTCCCGGTCCCTGGTGCTCGCTGACCCTGAGGTTTCCCCCTGAGCCGGGTCACCGTCTCTGGTGGCGTGCGAGATTTCTATCGCCGCTGAAAGGCCTGCGCAAGAGGCAGGAGGAACCTATTTCAAGATTTTTTTCAATGGCCTGGCTCATCCACAGAAGCGGTTGCGTTACCCCCAGGCCGAGGCGTGTTGTCCACCAGTTCATCCACCAGTTCATCCACACGCGCGCGTACACGTTGGTCGGGACAACCGCGCGGCGACGCGGGGCGAGATGGCTGAGGCGACGGGCCCGACGGAGCGATTACGCCGCGCCAGCTCCACCAAGACCGCGTATGTCAAGGACTGTGTTGGGCGATGGCGTGTACGCGTACTGCCGCAGTGGGTCGATCGCGGCCGGTGCGCGGCTCGCGCAGGCGATCAGCGAGCCTGGCCGGTCTGGACGACCACCACCCCGGCGTCTACCTGGGTACGAGCGCGACCGGACGGCTGATCACATTCGGGAGAATCGGCCTTTACGACGACAACGGCAATGCCGGCGGCGAGCTGAAGCTCGCCGCCGGCACCGCCGTAGGTTCCCTATTCGTGAGCGATGGCGGACAGTACGTTGATGCGGGCCGCCCGGATCGCGGGCAGGATCGCGGCGATCACTCCAACGAGGGCGGCCAGCGCCACGTACATGGCCATCTCCTGCCAGGGGAATGCCAGTACGCCCAACCCCTGGCTTTTCAGCGCCCGGACCGCCGCGGCACCCAGCCCGGAGCCGACCGCCATGCCGAGCAGCGCACCGAACACCGAGATGACCACCGCCTCCACGGTGACCATGCGCATCGTCTGCCCACGGCCCAGCCCGAGCGCCCGCAGCAGCCCCAACTCGCGGGTCCGCTCCAGCACCGACAGCGCAAGGGTGTTGATGATGCCGAGAATCGCGACCAGGATCGCCAGTGCCAGCAGGATCTGGATCATCATCACCATCTTGTCCAGGACGGCGGCCTGCTGTGCGATGTAGGCGCTGCGGTCGCCGACGCTGATCTCGGGGCTGTCGACTAGCAGGTTGTCGACCTGGGTGCGCACGTCGGCCACGCTCGCGCCGTCGGTGACCCGCAGGTAGCCCGAGACGGGCTGTTTGAGCTCGAAGTCGCGGACCGATGCGGGACTCACATACCAGCCGCGGGACACATCCTTCGCGTGGAAGATGCCCACCACCGTCATGGTGTGCGGGTCACCGTGCGACAGCTGTACCTGCACGATGCTTCCGGCGTGCAGGCCGCGTTCGTTGGCGAGCTTGTTGTCGACGACCAGCTCATCGGCTGACAGCGCCCTGACTGTGCCCTCCACCGCGTTGATCGGGAACATGTGCGCCAGCGCCGGCAGGTCGGACGCGGCGGTCACCATGGTGTCCTTGCCACCGACCCGGGCGAGGTCGATGTCTTCGGCACTGACCTCACCTACCCCGGGGATGCGCTTGGCGCGATCCAGCACGGCTGAGTCGAGGGTGGGCGGCATCCCGTCGGTCGGGTCGCTGGAGATGATCAGGTCGGCCTTGACCAGGGTGTCGCCCTGCTTGTGCAGACTCTGGATGGTCGAGGCGACGACCACGTTGACCCCGGTGACGAGCGCGACGCCGACCGTCAGTGCGGCCGCGGTGATCGCGGTACGCCGGGGGTTGCGAGCGGCGTTACGCCGCCCCAGCCTGCCCGCCACCGAGAAGGAGAGCAGGCGGCCCAGTGTCGACACCACCGGCCGAGCGACCAGAGGCGTGAGCAGCGCGACCCCGATGAAGCTGACCAGGACGCCGCCCAGGATCAGCCACAGTGTGCTCCCGTGCGCCGTACCGGACAGGCCGATCCCGAGGATCGCCGCACCGATCGAGCCGATCACGGCGCTGGACACGGTCACCCGGGTCAGCGGGCGGTCCGCGGTCGCGACCTCCCGCAGCGCCGCCACCGGCGGGATGCGGGAGGCGCGCAGCGCGGGCAGCAGCGCGGCGGCCACGGTCACCAGGATGCCGATCGCGAACGCGGCGATCACCGCCGATGAAGGCACGCCGACACCGGCAAGGGCCAGCTCGCCACCGCCGATGTTGCCGAAGATGTACGCCAGCAGTGTGCCGACGCCGACACCGGCGGCCAGGCCGAGCACCGAGGCGATGAACCCGACGATGAGCGCCTCCACCAGTACCGAGCCGATCATCTGCCGCCGGCTGCCGCCGATGGCCCGCATCAGCGCCAGTTCTTGGGTGCGCTGTGCCACGATGATCGAGAAGGTGTTGAGGATCAGGAATATGCCAACGAACAGCGCCACACCGGCGAAGCCGAGGAAGATGTTGTTGACAAATTTCAGATCTCTCCGTGCGCTGGTCGCCTCGGCTGCCTGCATCTGCTTGCCGGTCTTGGCCTCGTACCCCGAGCCGATTGCCGCGTTCAGGCGGTCGCGCAGCGTCTCGGCCGAGAGGCCCGGGCTGGCCTGCACGTCGATGTGGGAGTACTGCCCCTTGGCGCCGAGCATCAGCTCCTGCGCCACCGGCTCCGTGAACGCCACCTCCTGGGTACCGCCGAGTGAGTCGCGACCACCGCTGTAGCCGAAGACGCCGACCAAGGTGAACGTCCTCTTCGGCTCCCGGGTGAGCACACCGACCTGGTCGCCGACCTTGATGCCGGCGGCCTTGGCCAGCCCGGCGTTGACCGCGATCTCGTCGTCGGACGGCGGGCCAGGGAGCGCAGCTTCCGGGTGGCCTCGATGCCGTCGATGCCCGGCAGGTTGATATCCATCAGTACCAGGTCCGGGTCGATCGCCTCGGCCGCGATCAGGGACTCCTCGCCAGTCCCGACCGAGCCGGCGACGATAAAGCCACCGGCCGCCTCGACCACAGCGGCCGCCGCGCGGCGGAACGACTCGTGGTCGTCCACGACGAGCACCCGAACGACAGACACGCAACTTACCTCCGACACAGCTTGACTGGGACCGTCGGGCTGCCGACAGGGTGCCTGCCGCACGCCCCAGGTGCGGACAGCACCCGCCGGTCACGCAGCGGCCGTGGCCTTGAGGAAGGTCAGTACGGCCGCGACGCGGCGGTTGACGTCGCCCTCCGGAGGCAGGTTCAGTTTCTGGAACAGCGAGGTGATGTGCTTTTCGACGGCCCGTTCGCTCAGGTACAGCTGGCCGGCGATGGCGGCGTTGCTGCGTCCGGTCGCCATCTGTTCGAGAACCTCCAGCTCGCGGCCGGTGATCCCCTTCAACGGCGAGGCGGCCTCGGCGGTCCTTCGGGCCAGCAGCCCCTCGACCACCTTCGGGTCCAGCGCCGAGCCGCCGCGGCGGACATCCTGCAGGGCGCGGACCAGCTCATCGACCTGGGCGATGCGTTCCTTGAGCAGGTAGCCCAGCCCGGCCACCCCGTCGGCGAGCAGCTCGTAGGCGTAGTCGGCCTCGACGTACTGGGACAGCACGACCACGCCGGTGCCCGGGTACTGGCTGCGGATCTGTTTGGCGACGGTGATGCCTTCGGTGGTGTAGGTCGGTGGCATCCGGATGTCGGTGAGGACCGCGTCGGGATGGAGCTCGCCCACGACCTTAATCAATTCGTCGGGGCCATCACCCGTACCAGCTCGACCTCGTCGACCTCGGCGAGCAGCGCCGCGGTGCCGGCGCGGACCAGGTAGTTGTCCTCGGCGAAGACCACACGTAACGCCGGTTGGCTCGGTGCCATGGACACGACTGTATCGCCGGCCACCGGTACGACACAGACCGCGACGGCCGTATGTGGCCGGCGGCGCTGCGCGGGTCGAGCTCGCGCAGCGCCGCCTGGCCACATACGGCAGCCGCCCAGCCAACGTTGAACCGGGCATGCGACGGGCGCCGATCTCTATGCGTCCACTGTGGAAGATGGTGCCCGCGTGGTGGTGCCGCGCGCGGCCATGTACAAACCGCGCTCAGGAGCGTAGCCGCGCACAGCACCGCCACCCCCGTATGGCTGCTCAGGAGT
>DATBRJ010000167.1:0-3286 GCA_036560395.1 Actinomycetes bacterium
CGGCCAGACGGTCTCAGACACGCGCGAGGTGCCTGGGGAATCGAAGTCGGGCCACACCGCGGCAACCGCGGCGCCGCTCGTGCATCGACCGAGAGTCCGTGCGCTGACGAGGTCGGCGCACGAGACGAGGCCTGGCAACGATCGGATGCTGCCGTTGTCTCCGGCCAGGCCCGCCGGGTTGGTACGGGTCACCGTCACGCTCTGTACGCCTGGCGCGGAGGGCAGGCCCGCTGAGACGGTGTTCGGGACCGCGGTCCGCGATTGCGGATGCGTGATGTCCGGCCAGAACTGAATGGACAGCGTGGTGCGGCTCAACGCGCCATCACTGTCCGGGCCGCGGTTGGCGACGATCGTCGTGATAACGCCGATGGCCACACTCGTGACGAACAAAGCGAGGACCAGACCACTGATGGCACGGAAGCCGCCCTGTGGGTTGTCTGCTAGTCGTCGCGCGGCGATGAGGGTCGCGGGCCGGCTGGCGCGCCGGGCCACGACCCGCGAGCCCGCCATGGTCAGCCAGGGCCCGGCGATGACCAGCCCCGCCATGATCAGGAGGATTCCGGGGAGAAACGCTGCGACCTGTCCGTTCGTGGTGCTGGGGCGCCGGCCGACGAAGTAGGCCATTTCGCTCAGGCCGACCAGAATAGGAATCAAGCGGTAGGGCCGTGGCGGGGCCGGGGTGACACGTCGGGTGACACCGAGCGGCGAGATGCGTACGCGTCGCAGTGAGATGAGCGCCGCTGCCGCCGCTCCGGCGGGCACGCCGAATGCAACCAGCAGCACTTCAACGACGCCGAGCGACAGGTCGCCGGGATAGAACGGCGCCCCAGTGAACGGTATGGCCGCGAGGGGATGACGGGACAGGAAGAACAGGGCGAAGCCTAGGGCGGTTCCGGTGACTGCGGCCGCGGTCGACTCCATCGCGGAGGCGACAGAAACCTGCCGGGGCGTCGCGCCGATCAAACGCATCGCGGCGAAACGCTGCTCGCGGCGTGCGGTGGCGAGCCGCGTCGCCGCGCCGATGAAAATGAGCAGCGGGAACAGCAACCCGGCAGCGACGACGGACAGGACGAGGTTCAGTCCGGCGGCGCGAATACCGATCACGCAGTCCCCGCAGTCGCCTGGCGCAACGGTGCCGATGCTACTGGCCTGTTTTGCGCCGGGCAGATGCGACAGCTGCTCGGGTGTCTGGCCGATGATGATGATGAGCGAGTTCGGGGATGGCAGCGCCTCTGGGCCGATCGTGCCGATCTGGTGTCCGGGGAACCGGTCCTTGAGTTGGGCTGCCGGTGTTGATGCCAGGAGGGCGCTCAGCTTGGGTGAGGCGTAGAACTGGCCCGGCCCAGGTAGGTGGGGGATGCCCGGTGGGACAGGCGAGTGCGGTCCGGTGGCGGCGACGTCAACTCGGCCGATCGTCTGACGGTCGAAGTAGTCGCCGCGGACCAGCCACCACAAAGGGTCAGGTGCGTACGCATTGGTCTCTACGGCCCTCGATTGCTCCGCCCCTATGCCGGTGTTCAGCCACGCGTACCGCGCGTTCTGCGCGTTGACGGCGCTGATGCCGGCAAGCGTGGCCAGCAGCAGGCCGACTCCGATCGCCACGGCGATCGCGATAATCGCGAGGCGCGCCACGGCCTCCCTGCCGCCGGCCACGGCGAGACGGAGACCGAGGCGAATCACGATGCGATCCGATCCGGCGCGAATGCTGTCACTCGCCCGTCGCGGACGATGACCTCGCGATCCGCATATGCGGCCACCCGGGGCTCGTGCGTCACGAGGATGACCGTTGTGCCTTCTTCGCGGGCCGCGACAACCAGCAGGTTCATGACATGCTCACCGGCAAGGGAGTCGAGCGACCCGGTCGGCTCGTCGGCGAACAGGACCTTTGGGTCGGCGACCAGGGCGCGGGCCAGTGCGACACGTTGAGCCTGCCCTCCGGACAGCTCTCCGGACCTACGTTCTCCTAGGTCGTTCAGACCAAGGCGCTCCAGCCAGGCACGTGCCTTCGTCAACGCTTCCAGGCGGCGAGCACCACCGAGCAGCAGCGGCAGAGCCACGTTCTCCTCGGCGGTCAGCTCTGGGACGAGCTGACCGAACTGGAAGACAAAGCCGAAGTGGGCGCGCCGCAACATGCTCCGCTGCGGTTCTGCCAGCATGTCCACCCGGCCGCCGTCGTACCAGACTTCGCCGGATGCGGGTACGAGGATGCCGGCCAGGCAGTACAGCAGAGTGGATTTTCCCGATCCGCTCGGACCCATGACGGCCAAGATCTCGCCCGGAGCTGCCGACATGTTTGCGCCCCGCAACGCCGGGGTCTCGCCGAACGACAGGACGACGTCACGCGCCTCGATGACGCGGCGCGGCTCGGGCAGTTCCGCGGCGATGTTCATCCCGTTCATGACCGGATCGCCTCCGCCAAGGCCTCCAGCCGCGCCGTGGTGAGGTCGATCCATCGCAGGTCGGCTTCGAGGTGGAACAGGGCATGGTCGGCGAGGAGCGCGTCGACCAGGCTGCCGGTCCGCTTGATCGCGGTCAGTTCCCGCATCCGCTGCAAGTGAGCCGCTCGTTGGGTGTCGAGGTACTCCGCGGCGGGGCGACCCAGCATTAGTGCCAACACGACCTTGGCGAACAGCACGGTCTGCTGGTGCGGCTCCGGCTCCACCGGTTCCGTGAGCCACGTCTCGACCTCGGTCGCTCCTCGCTCAGTGATGACATACCGTTTGCGGTCCGGACCCTCGCCCGGCGCCACGTCGCTGATCACCACCTTGCCGTCGCGGGCGAGACGGCCCAGCGTCGCGTAGACCTGGCCGAAAGGCAGCGGGCGGCTCCGGCCGAAGTAGGCGTCGTAGTCGCGCTTGAGGTCGTATCCGTGGCTGGGCTCGCGCTCGAGCAGGCCAAGGAGGGTGAGGGGAACGCTCATGAGGTGAGCATACACTGAGCGTATACTCTGCGTATATACCCGGATTTCTCGCTCCTGCGCATGCCCGGCGCGGACCGGCGGGGAGCGACGCGGTAACCAATCAATGGCATCGTCAGACCATTGAATTCGACGCTGGCCCACCGAGGACGTCAGTGCCTTCGGACCTCGGGGCATTCGCGGACGTCGGTGGCCGTTGAAGACGCCGCAGTCATTCAAGACGTCAGGGCGGCTGAGGGTGACGGCCCATAACATCAGCCCATGAGCTGGGACGAGGCGTTCACGAGTCGCTACGACGACTGGTCCGCGGACATGACGGAGGACATCCCCTTCTATGTCAAGCTTGCGCGCGAGGCCGGTGGACCGCTC
>DATBRJ010000168.1:0-8026 GCA_036560395.1 Actinomycetes bacterium
CAGGACGAGCCGAGGTTGTCCCGCCCCACCACGCCGGCTGGAATACCGACCGCCGACCTGTCGGGCCATCGTGGGCGTCTGCTCGTTCGGAGTCGGCCCTAGAGGCGCAGAATCGGCGGACATATCGGCGAGACCACCTAATGCTGGTCGGCTACGAGCGGGTAGGGCGTCTGCGCCGCCAGGCGAGAGCCCCCAGGCCGACGGCGGCCACCGTCAAGAGGCCGGCTCCAATGGCGGTGAGGGCAGCGCTCCGCCGGTCCAACGAGCTGCCGTCACCAGTCTGCACACCCGTGTTCTTGACGACGACGAGCTGGGCCTCTCCAAAGTTTTCGTTCGTGCATTGCACGTTGACCGCATACGTGCCAGGTGGGGTGTCCGGGTCGACCGTGGCTTCACCCTCGACCGTCCCCGAGGTGGACGACCTCAAGGTCTGGTCGGGGAAGGCCAGCGATGTCGCGGTCGCCTCGGAGGTGCCGCACTCGGCCGTAATGCGCACCGTGTCTGCGGGGGTTACGGTGCCTGGCGAGAGCGTCATCTTGATCTCCTTGCGCTCCTGCGCGTGGGCGACGTTCGCCGGTAGGGCCAGGATGAGCACAGCGAGCAGGCCACCACCGACAGCCGCACGAGCTGCCATCGCCATCGCAGCCCCCTTACGGTGAAGTCGACGCGCATTTCTCACGCTAATGGACTACCCCCAACCGGTCGTTAAGTGCGCTCCGGCGACCGTGGGTTTCTCGGTCGAAATCCTGAGGATATGACCTGGGTATCCAGCTCCGCCGATGAAGTCCCCCTGCCGGATCGCGGCTAGCGACGCCTGCGTCTGTCCGTTTCGTACAATTCCGAGGCCCGCTGCAGCTGGCATGGTGGCAGCATGACTTCGGAATCCAGGCATATCAGCGAGTGGATTGACCGTCACGCAGACGAGGTTTACGGGTACGCCTCCGACCCAGCGAACCTGCCGCAGTGGGCGCCGGGACTTGGGAGTTCCGTCGAAGAGATCGATGAGCGATGGTTTGTAGAAACCTCAGAGGGGCGCGTCGGCTTCGCATTCGTCCAGCGCAATGAATACGGTGTCCTCGATCACTACGTCACAATGCCCTCAGGTGAGATTGTCTATAACCCGATGAGGGTGATCGCTGACGGAAGCAGCTGTGAGGTGGTGTTCACGCTACGCCGCCGCCCGGGCCTGAGTGACGAGGACTTTAGGGCTGATACGGATGCTGTGGCGGCCGACCTCACCAGGCTCAAGCGAGTGCTCGAGGACGCTAACCGCCGCGCCCCGATCGCGAGTAGAACGCGCGAACCCAAAGACGCACCCGTCGGCGCGGTCCGAGAGTGATCACGGCTAGGAGATCCGGGACAGAGCTACCGCCCAGTCAGCCTCCGACAGTCCAGCGATCCCGCGTAAGCCTGGCACTCCGATCGACGACCTCGCTATGATCTCCCGGGTCTGGCCGGACAAGATCAGGAAGGCGGGCGGCATGAGGCTCCGCATTCTCATCGCCGTCGTGATCGTTGCGACTGTCGGCCTGACGATCTTTCCTCCAAACAGTCAAGCTGTGGAGACCAACACCAAGATTCCGACAGCGACCAGGTTCCAACCCCCAGCCACGACCCTGCAAGCCATCGTGGTCAAGAACACCTACTGGAAGTCCACCTACGCCACAGTCGAGATCTTGGCGAGGACGGCTGGCTGAAGGGATAGCGACGAACGGGCCGCCCAGTCGTCAGCGCCCAACGCCCAGCCAGGGAGATCGTCGCCTTCCAAGGCTGTCCCGCCTGCCTCCTCGGACCGTCTGCCATGCCGGCGACGAGCTGAGTTAAGCTCCCCCGGATAGGGCGGCTGGCACCGGTCATCTGCTGTTTACACCGTGGTGGCCATCGCGTTCGCCCGCGCTGGGGGTGGCGAGAGGGCAGGGGGGCTGGCTCACCATGTATGTCTCGGTCCGCGACTGGCGGACGGCACGCGCCGATCCAGCCGCGGCGGGTCGGCGCACGATCTCCAGCACCATCATTCTGCTCGGCCTCACCAGCCTGTTCACCGATATTTCGTCCGAGATGGTCGCCGCGGTCCTACCGCTGTTTGCGACGGCGCAGCTCGCCCTCAGCCCGCTTGCCTACGGCTTGGTGGACGGGCTCTACCAGGGCGTGTCGACGTTCGTTCGGGTCGGCGGCGGGATGGCCGCGGATGGGACCGGACGACCGAAGGCGGTGGCGGTGGCCGGCTACGGTCTCTCGGCCGGGTGCAAGCTTGCGCTGCTCCCGGTCGCCAGCGGCGCGACGCTGGGTCTAGTGGTCGCCGTGGACCGGACCGGAAGGGCATTCGTACCGCGCCACGCGACGCGCTGATCGCGGCGAGTGCCGATCCGGGCGCGCTGGGCCGAGCGTTTGGGGTTCATCGAGCTCTGGACACGACCGGTGCCCTGGCCGGGCCGCTTATCGCGTTCGCGGTGCTGGCTTCGATACCGAACGGTTTCGATCACATCTTCGTGCTCAGCTTCGCCGCTGCCGTCATCGGCCTGGCGATCCTGGTCCTGCTCGTTCCCAACCTTCGCACGCAGCGGCAGCCGGCGGCGCGCCCGTCGCTGCGAGTAGTTGCCGGGTTAGCCGTCCGGCCGGGGCTGCGCCGGCTGCTCGCGGTGGCCGCGGTGCTGAGCATGCTGACTATCGGGGACGGATTTCTTTATCTCGCGCTGCAACGCCGCGAGGACTTCGCGGCGAAGTACTTCCCGCTGCTGTTCGCCGGCACCGCCCTCGTCTATCTGCTGCTGGCCATCCCGTTTGGCCGGCTGGCCGATCGCTGGGGGCGCCTCGCCGTCTTCATCAGCGGGCATGTCGCCCTGCTTGGGTCCTACCTCATCGCGTACGGCGTGACGACCGGAACACTCGCCGTCGTGGCCTGCCTCGCGCTGCTCGGCTGCTACTACGCGGCCACCGATGGTGTCCTAGCTGCTGCGGCTGCGGCGCTGTCACCGGCGCATCTGCAGGCAAGCGGAATTGCGCTGGCGCAGACAGTGGTTGCCGCCGGCCGGCTGCTGGCCGGGCTCGCTTTCGGGGCGGCATGGTCGTGGTACGGCAGGGACGCGGCACTCCTCGGCATCAGCGTTTTGCTCGCGGTCGCCATTCCGGCGGCCGGGCTGATGTTGCGTGGGTGCGCGGATGAGCCGATCCAGGGTCGTGACGTTCATCGTGGTTTGCGGTCTGGCGCTGGCCCTCGCGGTCGGTACCGTCATTCGCGGCACCCAGCAGGCCAAGTCGCAGCGCCGCCCGACGGCCGCGTCGGCCCAGGACCAGGTCCTTCAGTTCGGCACCGTGCGGAGTGCCCCACACGTCGTGTTCCGCAGCACGGCGTTTGGCCCCACGTACGGTCGCCTCGCCGTGGTCCCCCTTGACAGACCCGACGGACCCCGCGCCGTCGGGCCGGTGTCATGCGAGCGGGTGTACGCAACCCGCGAGCGGGGGCTATGCCTGACCACTGACGGCGGAGTGGTCCCGACCTACCACGCCGTCACGCTCAACGCCGCCC
Organism: Actinomycetes bacterium; assembly: GCA_036560395.1. Taxonomy (GTDB): domain Bacteria; phylum Actinomycetota; class Actinomycetes; order JAKEEW01; family JAKEEW01; genus DASYTV01. The sequence continues at coordinate 3,527 of DATBRJ010000168.1, forward strand.
TGTCCCCGGTCACAAAGGTCACGCTGAGTGGCGGCCCGAGCCGGGCCCGGCTGTCGCCGGACAGCAATCTCTTCGCGGTGACCGTGTTCGTGGCCGGCCACTCCTACCTGCAGTCCGGGTTCTCCACGCTGACCACTGTGCGAAAGGCGCTGACCGGCCGGTTGCTGGCGAACCTGGAGGACTTCCGCGTCATCCGCGATGGCAAGCCGTACCGATCGGTCGACCTGAACGTGTGGGGGGTTACGTTCGTCGACTCGGATCGCTTCTTTGCCACCGCCGCCAGCCGAGGAAAAACGTGGCTGGTCGAGGGCAGCCTGGCGGCTCGAGTGCTGCGCACGATCCGGGAGAACGCCGAGTGTCCCTCCGTGTCCCCGGACGCGAGCCGGATCGCCTACAAGCACCGGGTCGGCCTGGTGCGGTGGCGGTTGCACGTGCTCGACCTGACCACCGGGCGCGACGTCGAGCTGGCCGCGTCCCGCAGTGTCGACGATCAGGTGGAGTGGCTGGACGGCGATCGGATCCTGTACGGGCTTCCCCGCGAAGGCAGCGCGGAGACCGACGTGTGGGTAGTGCCTGCCGACGGAACCGGGTCTCCCGCCGTGTACATCGCCTACGCGTGGTCGCCGTCGGTGGTGCGTTGAGGCTCCGGTGGGTACCGGGCCGGCACCCCGAACGCAAGGCCCTCGTAAAACAGGCGAGCGAGATCCTCGCCGCGGCGACCGGGTCGAGCCAGGGAGCCACGCCCGCTCGTCTCGACATCCGACGGTTCGGTGCGTCGGGGGGACTGACGAGCACGAGCGGGCGTGGGGCTTTCGGTAGGTCCCTTTCCTGCTCGGGCGGACCAGGCCGGGCCGTGCAGTGTGTCCCGGTCGCAGCGATTGAGAAAACGATTCGGCTTCGACCGAATCCATGTCGCACAGGCTTCGCACGAGCCATCAGGTCCGAGACCGTGCGGCAAGCTGGGGCGGTCCGGCGTACGCCGCCGATGATTCGGCGAGGGCCGAATCGTTCAGCTAGCTGGCCGAGACGGCTAGCGTTCCCAAAATGCGAATATCGGTCGATCGGGGCGAGGTGCGAGGTCGGCGTCGATGATCGAGGTGACGCTGGGGGTCGACGATGTCGCCGCGATACGGTTCACCAGCTGCGCGGTTAACGAGACCGTGGCCAGCCTGCGGGTGCTGCGGCATCCCCGGACGCACTCCTTGCACGCAGCCCGTCTGAGGACGCGAGTGCCATCGGTACCGACGTTCGATCTTGAGCTGCTGCTGGCGCTGGTCGAGCCGGCGAAATGGATCGCTCGTATCCTCGAGCCCCCTCCGTCGGCAAGGCCTGCGGATCCGCTGACGCAACTGCGTGCCGTCGCCCACGGCGACATCGCCACCGCCGAGGATGATCTTCGGGTGCTGCGTCAGCACTCTCCTCGCTGGGTCGCCATGACCGCCGAACGGCTAATGGAAGAGGTCGGCGCTGCCCTCGCCGGGTATTGGCAGCAAGTCCTGGAGCCAATCTGGGAACGGGCTCAGATAATCACCGAGGCTGATATTGCGCACCGTTCGGCAACGTTGGCGGCTGGCGGAGTCACCGCAGCGATGGCCGGCCTGCATGACCAGATCCGATATGTCGACCATCGGATCCTCATCGACCTTCCCGGGCACAGCGCGGTGAACGCGGGTACCGGACTGGGTGTGTGGCTGGTGCCTTCGGTCTTCAGGTGGCCCCGCATCGCGGTGGGCGTCAATCACGGCATACCGGAGATCAGCTATGGGTGTCGCGGTGCTGCCTTGCTCTGGGAACGCGAACCCACAACGCGGCCAGACAGCCTAACTGCCCTCCTCGGCCGAACACGTGCAATGATCCTGGACTCCGCGGGCGTCCCCGTGACCACATCGAGCCTGTCTACGCAGCTGTCGCTCTCTCCTGGAACTGTCAACGAACACCTATCAGTGCTGACGGCTGCAGGACTGCTTTCCAGCCGTCGGCACGGACGCCGCGTGTTCTACAGCCGGACCGCGCTTGGCACGACCCTCGCCGACCGCCAGGTCTGCTGGAACGAACAGACAGTCTGACCTCGCGCGCGAAGATCCCTCGCTGTATGACCGGTGCCCGTCGCGAATACCTCGATCCTTGACTCTTGCTTCAAGTCTGCGCAGGGCGTTAACCGCTCGACATCGCAACGCCGGTTCGGCCGAAGCCGAAACATTGATGGTTCTGCAAATCCGCTGCTCAAATCGTGGCACGGCGGATGGCACGCACGACGTGTGGTCGAGCGGATCCGCCAGCGACGGAGGCGGTGAGCTGATATGACACAACCGAACCCAGGGATGCCAACCCTTTCTCGACGTACGTTCCTTGGCGGCGCCGCAGCGTTCGGAGCTGGTGCCTGGCTGGGCGGAGGCGCGATGTTCAGCACACCGGCGACAGCACGTACAACGTCGGCGATCACGGCGCGCGCGGGGACTCTGGAGGTGGTCGCGTTGCTTGAGCCTCCGGACCGTTCTCTGAGTCCTGGACTCGTGCTTTCCCCAACGGAACCGATGAGGACTTCGCGCGGGCACGGATCGTAGATCCAGAGGCCTTCGGCGACGACGGCCTGTGGCACCTGGATTTCCACTGCTTCGCTATCCGGCGGCCTGGCGGGCACGTCACTCTCGTCGACACGGGCGTCGGTCCAGCGGACAGTCCCGCCTCGGCGTGGGCACCGGTGCCTGGAGTGCTGCCCGATGCGCTGACCGCAGCCGGCATCGGTGTCGACGACGTGGACTTCGTCGTCCTTAGCCACCTCCATGAGGACCACATCGGCTGGGTCATACGCGATCGGGCGCCGTCGTTCCCGGGAGCGGTGTATCTGGTACAACAAGCCGAGCTGGACCAGCTGCGCCAAGACCCCGATCGCACCATCTGGAACTACGCAGTGCAGCCTCTACTGGACTCCGGGCAGCTGAACGCGCTGAGCGGACGCACGCGCCTCCGCGGTGGAGCACGGGGTTCAGGAGACACGGTAACGGCGACCCCCACACCCGGGCACACCGTCGGCCATCAGTCGGTGCTTGTCGACTCGGGCAGACAGCAGATCTTCATCACCGGCGACGTCCTCGTCCACGCCGTGCAGCTGGTTAATCCCGACGTCGTGTACCAGTTCGAGTTCGATCAGGCACAGGCAGCGCACACACGCCGTACCCTCCTCAAGCACGCCAAGGCCAACCGCGCGCTGCTCGCCACCTCCCACCTAAACCAGCCCTTCGTCACGGCCTGAGCAAGGGCACCTCCGCCGGTGCTCTGCTGGCTGCGTCCGCGGAAGCCGCGGCGACCTTCCTCAACGCCTCCTTAGGTGAACGTCACTCCCACCGCGGCGGTGACGTGGTCGAGTTGACGGTCGCCGAAGCGGTTGAGCCGGTGGCCGATGATCCTCCCGGAGGAGGCTTCGCCTGGGTGGGTCAGTGTGATGGGACGGCGACCGGGCCGGCGGTGAACCAGGCGTGGTCATCGGTGAGCCACCGATCAAGGCGCAGGCCAGCCGAGGCGAGATCCTCCGCGAGTTCCTCCTCGCTGATCCGGTAGCTGTCCCACTCATGCGTCCAGGTCCGGTCGCCGACATGGTAGGCGACCACGACGTCCACCCGCGGACCGTCTCGGCGTACCGATTGGACAACCCGCCGGATACCATCGTGCTCCACTTCGGACGGCGCGACCGCGTCGAACCAGCTCGGGGTGGACTGCTGGATCACGACGACGCCGTGCGGGTCGACGTGCCGGCGGCAGGTGGCAAGGAAGTCGCGCCGCTGTCTCGGGTTGGTGTTGAGCATCGTGCTGGCCAGCAAGACGGCGTCGAACGTGCAGTGCAACCGCAGCGTCTCGATCGGTGAGCAGGCGGTGGGCAGGTCCGTGAGGTGAGCCAGCATCGCCGGAGACTCGTCCACGCCCAGTACCGGGTGCCCGAGGTCGGCCAAGGGCCGAAGGATCCGACCGGTGCCGCAGCCCAGCTCGAGGATTGCCGCGCCCTCGGGCACGGCGGAGTGCACGATCGACGGCTCGCCCATGGGCGGCAGCAGCGCGTAGAAGTCGACGGCGCAGCCGTCTGGTGTGATCTCCCCGGGGCCGGTGCCAACGTTGTGGGTCACGGATTCGAGTCCGGATTCGGCGGGCCAGACTCGCTGCTGCGATCCGGATGACCCAATGGATCGGCAGATGGTTGGAACACTGGTTCTCCGTGGTTAGCCGGCCCGGAGCGGACGGTACTGACGCTCGCTCTGTTCGGCCGATACTAAAAGCGGCCGGCGGTGACTCCAGCTTCTGGCCGGGCAACAGGTCGAAATCTCCCAGGCCGCGTCATTGCAGGCAACGATTCGGCACCGGCCGAATGTCTCGGTCGCTGGCCGACGCCAATGAGATGCCGGCGACCCGTGGGCTCGCACGGTGACGCTTCGGCCAGAGCCGAAGCGTCGTCCCATCACTCATGACGGCCATACCCTCGAGCAGGTTGCTCGTTGCTGACAACAAAGG
>DATBRJ010000169.1:0-5358 GCA_036560395.1 Actinomycetes bacterium
CCGACGTACTTCACTGCTGGCCTCCAGAGGGGAGTCGGTGGTTGACTCCACGGTGTCGAGGCCCTCTGCCGGTTCCTCATTGTTCGGCCCTCGGTCGGGCATGTCCCTAAGCGCCGGTCACGGGGCCTCGGCGCGCCAGGGGCGGCAGCACTAAAACTGGCCGTCACAGCGGCCCGGCAACGAGGCCGTCCCCCGGCGCGACCGAGGAGCCACGACCCAAACGGATCGCGACGCCGATACTTCCCCAATGAGGCAGCGCATGGCTTCCATCGATGTCTTTCCGGCGGCGAGTTTGCGGCGGTAGTAGGCGCGGCCTTCGGTGTCGTGGCGCAGTTGGACGACGGCCATGATGTGCAGGACCCGGTTGATGCGCCGGTTGCCGGCCCGCGACAGCCGGTGGCGGGTGTGCTCGCCGGAGGAGGCGTCCAGGGGTGCGCTGCCGTTCCAGGAGGCGAAGTGGCCGCGGTCGGCGAACCGGGTGATGTCGGCGATGTCGCCGATCAGCCGGGCAGCACCGGACGGGCCGATACCGTGCAGGTCTTGCAGGGTGCTGCCGGTGGCGTCGACCAGGTCGGTCAGCTGCCGGTCCGCGGCCTTGATCTTCTTGTCGATCACGGCGAGTTCGGTGATCAGATCCGAGGCGAGCTGCCGCCGGGTGCGCCCGACGATGTCGCGGGGGCGGACCGCGTTCAGCAGCGCGCGGGCCTGCGGAGCGGACAGGTCCTTCTTCGCCCCGCCGGGCACCAGTTCCAGCAGCAGGGCGTGCAGCCGGCAGACGATGTCGGTGCGCGCCCGGCCCAGCCCGTCGCGGCGATCGGCCAGCAGCCGCAACGCGACCGTCGCGTCGTCCACCGTGACCTGCCGCAGCCCGGGGCTGCGCAGGGCGGCCACCGCCACACTGTGGGCGTCGACCGGGTCGGTCTTGCGGCCCTGGCCGGTGGCGAACACCCGGGCCCGCGCGGACAGCTTCGCCGGTACGTCCAGCACCGGTTCGCCGTCGGCGACCAGGCGTTGGGCGATGTGCCGTCCGATGCCGTTGCAGCCCTCCACCGCCCACACCCGCTGCGCATAGCGGCGGCCGACCTTCAGCATCGCCTGGTAGCCGGCCGTGTCGGTTGCGAACCGGCCCTGGGCGATGACCTTCTCCCGCTCGTCGATGACCTCGATCGTCGCTGACCGCTTGTGCGGATCCATCCCGATGATCACACGTCCCACGTCTCCTCCTCGATCCGACACCGCTGCTATCGGCGAGGAGGGCAGCGCTACTTCGAGCTGGGCAAACCCCTCTTGAGCCACTCCCCGGCCACGGTGACCGACGAGCCGCACGCCAGATGAGAAGCCACACTCACTTGGGTGGGCAGCCGCTACAGAGAGCGTCCCGCCGGTCACCTCGACCCAGCCTGGCCGGGCCGGAGCCGTAGGTCTATTCAAGAAGTAGCCGCTGACCGGACGCGTTCAGCCGCACACGACCGCGCCGGGATGAGTGTTCTCGCGCTGATGGGTCGGAAGTCGGTGACAGGGCAACGGACCCGGGCGTGGAGCACGCGATTCCTCGACGTCATGAGACCGGCCGATACAGCCCGGGCCGCGTACCTGGTGGCGTCTGACGTGCGCCCCGGCGACGACCCGGCGGGTGTACGTCGGGCCTTCGGCGAACGCGCACCAAGGGATGGAGGGCTTTGTCGGCGTACTGCCCGCCTGCCGGACCGCGGGTACATCGACGACATGCTGGCTGGGACGACTGCATCGCTGGCCACCACGGGCACACGGCGGATCGCGGACGACGGGAGCCACCGGTCCGGCCGTTGAAGATCAAATCAGAAAAGTCAAGATTCACGCGTTGACATCTTAGAAAAATCAAGATACAAATGAATAGCGAGCGGGTCGCCGAGAGTAAGGGAGCCGAGGGTGGACTGGCAGGAACTGACGGACCTGACCCGCGGACAGCCGTTCGTGGTCGAGCGGGTCCGCCTCGCCGGCAGCGGCGTCGCGGTCGAGGGCCAGTTCGAGCCGCCACAGCTGGCTCAGCTGAGCATCGACGACCAGGTGTTCGTGGCCGCGTTCGTACGGTCGCACGGTTCGATCAAGGAGATGGAGCGGATCTTCGGGGTGAGCTACCCGACGATCAAATCCCGGCTGAACCGGATCGCCAAGCACCTCGACTTCGTCGACACCGACCCGGCGCCCACCGGCGCCGACGTCGTTGACCGCCTGCGGCGGGAGGAGATCAGCGTCCAGGAGGCGCTGGCCGAGCTGGAGAGAACCCGGTGATCCCGCACCTGGTGACGGTACGCCATCGCCGTCCCAACGGCCGCTGGCTGCGGCTGTACATCCCTGTCCTGCCGGTACTGCTGGTGCTGTCACCGCTGCTGCTACTCGTCGTGCTGGCCGGACTGGTCGCCTGCCTCGTCTTCCGGGTGAGCCTGGTGGGCGCGCTGCGCGGCACCGGGCGACTGCTGTGGGCGCTGCCCGGCACCCGGTTCGAGATTGAGGACGGCCGAACGGCCGTGCTGGTCAGCGTCAGGTGAGTCAGAGGGCAAGGAGCGAGCAACCATGAACGAGCAGCGGCACCAGATCCTGCAGATGCTAGCCGAGGGCAAGATCACCGCGGACGAGGCCGAGCGGCTGATCGACGCCCTCGAACGAGAACAGCCCGAGTCGCCGCCGGGAGCCGCTCCCCGCCCGAAACCCCCACCCAAGTACCTGCGCGTGGTGGTGAACTCGGAGGACGACTCCGGCGGCGACGGGCCAAGCCGGGTCAACGTCCGGATCCCGCTACAACTCCTGCGCGCCGGGGTCCGGCTCACCAGCCTTATCCCCCCGCAGGCGCTTACCCAGGTCAACACGAAGCTGCACGAGTCGGGGATACCGATCGACCTCACTCAGCTCAAGCCGCAGCACATAGAGGACCTCATCGAACAGCTCGATGAGCTCACCGTCGATGTCGACGAGCCCGGCACCAAGGTGCAGGTGTTCTGCGAGTGACACCGCCACGACGCCGGACGGCCGCCCGGACCACGGGGTCGGGCGGCCGTCCGGCCGTCCGGCCGGCTGGCGGCCGCGGCCGTTCAACCCGCCACGCGACGCAGCCGCAGTGTCCGACCCGGCCACCGCGCCACTGCGCCCCGCCCGGTGACGAGACTCTGCAGCCGCCGCTTCTCAGCACAGGAACATCCTCATCTGCCGCGTTCCGCTCGGTCGTGCCGATGAGCGGGCTTTCAATACGACGCCACCGGGCTCGACTCTTGCCTGGGCTTCTTCGACGCGGTCGTCTGCCTCGACGTCTTGATCCACCCTGCCCCGTGGGGGGTGCCGTGAGTGCGCGGGGAACAGGTGACCAAACCGATCAGGAATCGAGAAGCATGGGCCACCGAGCCGCACGTAGCGTGACCGTCGTGTGCATCACCATCGAGCCGCAAAGGAGACAGGGCATGGAAGCGCACGTGAGCTCGATCCTTCTCGGTGTCGAGGACATGGACCGGTCCAAGCGGTTTTACACGGAGGGTCTCGGCTGGAAGGTCCAGCGGGACTACGGCGTCTCGGTGTTCTTCGAGCCGCACGGCGGCTCGCTCGTCGGCTTCTACGGCCGCGACGGCCTGGCCGCTGAGGTGGGCACGAGCCCGGAGGGTAGCGGCTTCAGCGGGATGGTCCTCACCCACGTGGTCCGCAGCGAGGCGCGGGTCGACGAGATCATCGCGGAGGCCGAGAAGGCCGGCGCCACGATCCTCAAGCCCCCCGCCACCCAGGCGTGGGGCGGGTACGGCGGTGCGTTCGCGGACCCGGACGGCTACATCTGGAGCGTTGGCTACAGCGCCCGGGGAAAGAACCAGCCCTACGCGGAGTAGCGAGCAAGCGGTTCCACGTTGCCCGCGGCTTCGCCGTGGCGACGAGCTTTGGCCGCAAGTACGTCGAGTTCGCCACTCGGTCGAGTCCCGTCAAGTTGGCGCTCTACGGCCGCCGTGCACTCGCCACGGACGCCGGCGGCTGCCGACGACGCCGGATCGCACCGGCTCACGATTGGCAGCGATGCCGGGCCCTTCAGCGACCCGGACGGGTTGGCGTGGGACGACGCACCGCTCTGAGCCGGGCGGCGCAGCGCAGGTGCACGGCGAGCTGACACACGTTGGCAGGAGCAGATTATGAAGTTTCGATCCTACGTCGAGCCTCCGGAGCCCATGCGAGGCTTGGAGGTTCCTCCCGAGGTTGTGGAGGCGCTCGGTGGAGGCAAGCGGCCGGCGGTGACCATCACGATCAACGGGCATTCGTGGAAGAGCCGGGTGGCCATCATGCGTGGCCGCCACCTGCTCGGCCTTAGCAACGCCAACCGAAAAGCCGCCGGTGTCGTGACCGGCGACGAGGTCGAGGTCGAGGTGGAAATCGATGCCGAGCCCCGTGTTGTGGTAGAGCCCGCGGACTTCGCCCGCGCCCTGGACGCCGATCCGGTCGCCCGCACCGCCTACGACCACCTGTCCCACGGCCGCAAGCGGGAGCACGTGCTCGCTATCGAGAGGGCGAAGAAGGCCGAGACGCGCATACGGCTGATCGAAAAGGCCCTGGCCATGCTACGGGACCAGGAGTCGGCAGGGGGCCGTGCCGCCCGCGCCAAGACTCGACGCGATCACCCCTGACATCTTCGAGAGGACCACGCCTGTCGTGGTGTTGTCCAATGTGGACCGGGCGGTTCTTGCCGAGCGCGGGCACAGTTACACGGCGCCGTTCGCGGTGGTGACGCGGGCGAGGATCGTGTTGCTGGCTGCGGATCGGTTGCCGAACGTGGCGATCGCGGCTTGGCTGGGCGTGGGTGTGGATACGGTCAGCAAGTGGCGTAAGCGGTTCGTCACCGAAGGCATCGACGGACTTACGGACCGCGGGCGGTCGGGCCGGCCTCGCACGTTCGCCGCCGAGGTGGTCGCCGGGGTCAAGGCGATGGCGTGTGAACCGCCGACTGCGCGGGTGGTGCCGTTGTCGCGGTGGAGTTCGGCGGAGCTGGCCACGCAGGCGGTGGCCGAGGGTCTGGCGGTGTCGGTGTCGGCGTCCACTGTGCGCCGCTGGCTGGCCGAGGACGCGATCAAGCCGTGGCAGCACCGTTCGTGGATCTTTCCTCGGGATCCGGACTTCGCGACCAAGGCCGCCCGGGTGCTCGACTTGTACCAGCGCATCTGGGCCGGAGTCCCGCTCGGCGAGGACGAGTATGTGATCTGCGCCGATGAGAAGAGCCAGTTGCAGGCGCTCTCGCGCCATCGCCGCTGGGGCCAGCGCCGGGGCGGGCGGCTCGGGTGGAGTTCGAGTACGACCGGCACGGCACGTTGGCGTACTTCGGCGCCTACGACGTGCACCGGGCCGTGCTGATCGGCCAGG
>DATBRJ010000170.1:0-4907 GCA_036560395.1 Actinomycetes bacterium
CGAGCAGGTCAAGGCGCTCGAATCGCTGGTGGACGCGGCCGTGCCGCCGCCGGCTCCGGTCGTCACCTCGTCGCCATCGCCGCTTGTCCCCGCCGGAACCTACGGCGGCGAGGCGAGTCAGCCGGCCGACAGCGAGGCCACTGGCAACGGAAAGGGCAACGGCACCAATCAGGGCCAAGGCCAGGAGAAGCACGACGACGGAGCCACCCCGACGAGCGAGCCGACCCCTGAACCCAGCGACCCGGCTGATCCATCTCCCACCCCGTCGCCTGATCCGACGCCGTCTCCTTCACCCGACGCCAATGATCATGCCCCGCACGGGAAGAGCCCGACGCAGGATTCCGACGAATCCACACTGGGAGTGGGCGGTCCCGCCGCTGCCACTCCGTCGGCGAAGGTGGCGAGGGGGAAGCTGCCGCCCGGGTCTCAAGGGCAACACAAGGGCGTTCAGAAGCCGACGGCCGACCAGGCAGAGTCGCGCGAGCCCGCGGAGCAAGCCGCACCCATGACCGTTCCATAAGCCGCCGGGCCATTTCCGCATGGGGGCACCCTGACCCGTCCTCACGGGTGGGCGTGCGCCTCATTTCCCCCGGTTGGGGTGAGGGGGCACCGTCATCACGGCGGAGCCAGCCGGGAGGTCGGACCGAACCCGCGAAGTCGACAGGTGCTCTGCCCGGCCGAGCCGCTGCACCCCGGCGGCGTGCGAGTCGGCCGATAGGATTGTGTCCCCACCGAAGACCGTCCCCCGGACGTTGCACACACCTTGGCACCAGGGGGCGCACCTCGAGGAGGAGGCAGATGGCTCCCGATCGCTCAGCCACGGGTGCCGAGAACATGCTCGGCATGCTGGGGCTGACCTTCGATGACGTCCTGCTGGTGCCCAGAGAATCTGACGTGGTTCCGAGCGAGGCCGACACGGCGACCCGGCTTACCCGCGGCATCACGTTGCGGATTCCCCTGATATCCGCGGCCATGGACATGGTCACCGAGGCGCGCATGGCGATCGCCATGGCCCGCCAAGGCGGGCTGGGTGTTATTCACCGCAACCTGCCGATCGATGAGCAGGTGCAGCAGGTCGATCTGGTCAAGCGCTCCGAGGCCGGGATGATCAGTCATCCGGTGACGATCGGCCCGGACGCACCGGTCAGCGAGGCGGACGCGCTCTGCGCGCGCTACCGCATTTCGGGCGTTCCTGTGGTGGATCGCGAGGGGCGACTGCTCGGCATCGTCACCAACCGTGACTTGCGCTTCGAGACCGATCGCAGCCGCCAGGTCCGCGATGTCATGACCCCGATGCCGCTGGTCACGGGCGGTGTTGGGATCAGCGGTGCCGAGGCGATTGCGTTGCTCCGCTCCCACAAGGTGGAGAAGCTGCCGCTCGTCGACGAGCACGACAAGCTGCACGGGCTGATCACCGTCAAGGACTTCGTCAAGAGCGAGCAGTTTCCCGACGCGACCAAGGATCCCGGCGGCCGATTGATGGTGGGTGCCGCCGTCGGCGTTGGCGAGGAGTCGTACAAGCGAGCCATGGCCCTCGTCGAGGCCGGTGTGGACGTGCTGGTCGTCGACACGGCGCACGGTCACTCCCGCGGTGTCCTCGAGATGGTCGCCCGCCTCACGTCCGGTGGCTCGGTCCAGGTCGTCGGTGGGAATGTCGCTACCAGGGAGGGTGCCCAAGCGTTGATCGACGCCGGTGCCGACGGCATAAAGGTCGGCGTCGGCCCGGGCTCGATCTGTACGACCCGAGTGGTAGCCGGCGTCGGCGTCCCGCAGGTCACAGCGATCTCCGAGGCGGCTGCGGTCGCCCGACCCGCCGGGGTACCGGTGATCGGTGACGGCGGGCTGCAATATTCCGGCGACATCGCGAAGGCCATCGTCGCCGGGGCCGACGCTGTCATGGTGGGATCGCTGTTCGCCGGCTGCGAGGAGTCTCCTGGCGAGTTGTTGTTCATCAACGGCAAGCAGTTCAAGTCCTACCGCGGAATGGGGTCGATCGGCGCGATGCAGTCGCGCGGCAGCGGGCGATCGTACTCCAGGGACCGCTACGCGCAGGACGACCTCCTCTCCGACGACAAGCTGGTGCCGGAGGGCATCGAGGGTCAGGTGCCCTACCGCGGCCCGCTCGCCGCCGTCGCCCACCAGCTCATCGGAGGGCTGCGGGCGGCAATGGGCTACTCCGGCGCATCGAGCATCGGCGAGCTCCAGCGCGATGGGCGGTTCATCCGCATCACCTCCGCCGGGCTGCGGGAGAGCCACCCGCACGACATCCAGATGACAACCGAGGCGCCCAACTACGCGGGCCGGTAGGTTCCTGTGGAGGCTGTCCGAGCGCGATAGCGGCCACGAGTGATTCCGTCCCGGCCCACCGGGCGCATGAGGCGCTTTCCCCAACCCGGCCATGCTGGACGACACCACGAGGCACGCCCCTTCGGGCCGCCTTCGGGCGAGGCGTGACCGATCGGCACAGGAGGAGGCGAAGCGCGTGGCTGAGGTAGAGATCGGGCGGGGGAAACGAGGGCGAGCGGCGTACGCGTTCGACGACGTGGCGGTGGTGCCCTCACGGCGTACGCGCGATCCAGAGGAGGTGTCGATCGCCTGGCAGATCGACGCATACAGGTTTGACCTTCCGCTGATGGTGCCGCCGATGGACTCCGTCGTGTCACCGGCTTCCGCGATCGCGATCGGTCGGCTGGGCGGGCTCGGTGTGCTCAATCTCGAGGGACTCTGGGCCCGGTACGAGGACCCTGAGCCGCTGTTCGCCGAGATCGCAGCGCTGGACGACGCCACCGCGATCGGCCGGATGCAGGAGATCTACGCCGAGCCGATCAAGGAGGGGCTGATCACCGCCAGGATCGCCGAGATCCGTGACGCCGGACTCACTGTTGCCGCTGCCTTGTCGCCACAGCGAACCGCCCAGCTGTGGAAGACGGTGGTCGACGCCGGAGTCGACCTGTTCGTGATCCGCGGCACGACGGTGTCGGCCGAGCACGTGTCGGGACGGGCAGAGCCGCTCAACCTCAAACAGTTCATCTATGAACTCGATGTGCCGGTCATCGTTGGGGGTTGCGCGACGTACCAGGCCGCCCTGCACCTGATGCGGACGGGTGCGGCCGGTGTCCTGGTCGGATTCGGCGGGGGATCGGCGCACACCACCCGCGACGTGCTCGGCGTAGCCGTGCCAATGGCCACCGCGGTCGCCGACGTTGCTGCCGCGCGCCGGGACTACATGGACGAGTCCGGCGGGCGTTATGTGCATGTGATCGCCGACGGTGGCATGACGACGAGCGGGCACGTCACCAAGGCGATCGCCTGCGGCGCTGATGCGGTGATGATGGGGTCGCCGCTGGCTCGCGCGGTCGAGGCACCCGGCCGCGGCTGGCACTGGGGATCGGAGGCGCACCATCCTGAGCTGCCGCGCGGCCTGCGGATGCGGGTAGGAACCGCCGGGACCCTGGAACAGATCTTGCTCGGCCCATCGACGGCCCCCGACGGTTCGATGAATCTCTTCGGTGCGTTGCGGCGGGCGATGGCGACGACCGGGTATTCCGACCTCAAGGAGTTCCAGCGGGTCGAGGTGACCGTGCTTCCACTGGGGCACTGAGGAGGCCCGGGTCATACCGCGGCCGCGCGCCCACGGAAGGGACCATTCCGCAGCTTGCGGACTGCAGAAGGGCACCTTGCTCCAGGAATCCTGGTACAAGATGCCCTTCCTTCGATCCGGCCCGCCAGAACGGGCTAGATCTGGCGTGTCATACCCGACCCCGAGATCCGGCCGCGAGATCCCGGCGGGTCGGATCAGGCGCTAGATCCGGCCCCGAGATCCAGGCGCGTCGGATCCGGCCTCGAGCTGCGGCATGATCACAACTCGGTCGGCTCGCTTTCGCCACCGGGGGCGGCGGGCTCGTCGGCCGGAGCGTCCTCGGCGAGGATGCGGTAGAGCCCGCGCCTCGCGTCCGTGAGGACTGTCTTGGCCTGCTCGACCTGCGCCGGGGTTGCAACGTGGGCAAGCTGCCCGACCGCCATGCCGAGCTGCCGCATCAAGTGGAAAAGCTCGAACGCCTCGTCGTTGACGGCTTGGTCGAAGGCCTGCCATGGAGCCGCCAGCTCATCGGCGTGCTCCTGCGCATATGCGCGGCCCGCCTCGGTGAGCTGGTATTGCCGCCGGCCGGTCGCTCCACCCTCGACTGTCTCCACGAGGCCTTCGTCCTCGAGCTGCTGCAGCGTCGGGTAGACCGACCCGGGGCTGGGTCGCCACATCCCCTTGGTGCGCTCGCTGAGCTCCTGGATGAGCTGGTAGCCGTTGCGCGGCTCCTCGGCGAGCAAGGCCAACACCGCAGCCCGGACATCGCCTCGCCTCACCCTCGGCCTCCCACCGAAGGGCGGTCGCCCGCCGAACGGAAAACCGAAGTCGAACCAGGGGCCAGGGCGACCGCCGAAGTGGTGATGACCACCCCAGGTACCGCGGCTCTTTCCGCGTCCTGTACGCATGAGAACATCTCCTGGTAACTCTCTGACTGTAATTGACTGGTCAACGATATATCGTTATAGCTCGCTAGTGCAACACTCCTCGACCCAGTGGGTCGGCAGAGATCGCCAGGACGGCTGGGCGAGGATGGACGAAGCGTCTGGAACAGGTGGGAGGCGATGTGTCCGCCCCGCTCGGACCAACTGAGCGTGAGTCGGCGCTCGCCGCGATGGGCGACGGGCGTGAGTTCGACGTGCTCGTCATCGGTGGCGGCGTGGTCGGGGCAGGGACGGCTGTGGACGCCGTCACCCGCGGGTTGGACACTGCGCTCGTGGAGGCCCGTGACTGGTCGTCGGGCACCTCGTCGCGATCGAGCAAGCTCATCCATGGTGGATTGCGCTATCTCGAGATGCTCGATATCGGACTGGTACGAGAGGCGCTG
>DATBRJ010000171.1:0-11222 GCA_036560395.1 Actinomycetes bacterium
GCTGACGGCTCCACGTTTGCCGCGCTGCAGGAGCTGATCGTCACAAGCGGAGGAGGAACGCAGGTTCTCTGGGTCCGTTGGGTCCGGTTTGGCTTCGCCTGTCCATGGTTCCCGACCTTCGACCAGGCACTGGCCGCTAACCCGTTCCCGCTGCCGTTCAACGGAGTGGACTGGCCAGAAGACGACTGCATCGCCGCCTGAGTGCCAAAGCACGGGATGCCCGTGCCGACCTGTCCAGTGACGCCATCCGGCTCACCCGCGCCCTGCACGCGGCGCTACCCGATGACGCTGAGGTGGCTGCCTTGCGGGCCGCGGTCAGTTCGTACTGACGATCTGCGCGTCCCTGATCTCCAGGACTTCCACGACGGTCAGCAAGCTGTCGACCGGAGCCATTTCCAGTCCACCACCGTGCAGACCACATCGCCGTGCGCGAACTGGTGCCGCACCCGGAAGCTGCGCACCGCGGCGCCCGCCTGCGCGGCCACTCGCCCTGGTCGGTCACATGATGACTCGGGCTTGGGAGCAAGAATGGCCAGTCAGGTCGCCGTCGCCCACTCGATCGTGTCGAGGAATTTCTCCACGGCGACCACAACGTGGCCGAGCACCTCAATGGAGTCGGGAAGCGGGCCTGGCATGTACATGCCGTGGTCCGCGCCCTCGACCGTGAACACATGCCGTGACAGCCGACGGGCCAGTGTGCTATCCCAGGCCGGATCGGCGGTCCCACCCACCAGCAGAAATGGCGCGGTCGTCCTCTCCAGTGCGGCCACCACCCACGGAACCGTCAGCAACGGCGTGAGCCACACCGCCGGCAGTGATCGCTCGGCGGCCAACGCCGCCGCGTTCGTACCCAACGATTTTGCGATCAACAACGGGGCGCCGCCAATCGCATCGACCAGCGGGGCGACCTCGTTCTGTACCCACGCCTCCACCTCCGGCTCGAACGGCTTCGGCGCTCCTCCGACCAGGAGTACCTGTGCACCGTCGCCCCTCGCCGCTCAGCCACGTCGCCGCAGTACATCAACAAAGGTGCCGCCGGCCCGTACAACCGACCGGGGATCACCACAGCATCAGCCATATCAGCGACCCTACGGCAGCGGGTGCAGAACCGGCGCCCGCACTGCGACCCGCACGCGGAGTCTCGCTGGTCATCAGGACGGTCGATCTCCTCAGCCTCGACCGCCCTGACCGACCTGGTTAGTCGACCGGCCGTAGCA
Organism: Actinomycetes bacterium; assembly: GCA_036560395.1. Classification (GTDB taxonomy): domain Bacteria; phylum Actinomycetota; class Actinomycetes; order JAKEEW01; family JAKEEW01; genus DASYTV01. The sequence goes on from DATBRJ010000171.1 coordinate 1,218, forward strand.
GCGCCCGCAGGGCGTCCAGCACGGCGATATCGTCGATGGTTGAAGGCACCGGCTCGTCTTTGCCGGCGGCTATTCCGCGCATTGTCTTGCGCAGGATCTTGCCGGATCGGGTCTTTGGCAAAGCAGGGACGATGTCGATGTCGCGGAAAGCGGCAACCGGGCCTATCTGATCGCGAACGAGCTGAATCAGCTCCGCCTGCAGCCTGCTGTCGTCGATGTCGCTGCCCGCCTTGAGCACCACGAAACCACGCAGTCGCTGACCCTTGAGCTCGTCGTGGATACCGATCACCGCGCATTCGGCCACCGCGGGATGGCTCGCCAACGCCTGTTCCAGCGCTCCCGTGGACAGCCGGTGACCGGCGACATTGATCACGTCGTCGATCCGGCCCATCACGTGCAGATAGCCGTCGGTGTCTCGCTGTCCGCCGTCTCCGGTGACGTAGTAGCCGGGATACCGCGACAGGTATGAGGACACAAAGCGCTGATCGTCACCCCACAGCGTTGGCAGACATCCCGGTGGCAGCGGCAGCCGGATCGCGATCTCCCCGTCGACGCCCGGCGCCACCTCGGCGGCGGCTTGGTCCAGTACCCGCACGTCATAGCCGGGCACTGGGAAGGTGGCAGATCCGGGCTTGGTCGGCACCGGCTCGAGACCCATCAGGTTCGCCGCGATCGGCCACCCGGTTTCGGTTTGCCACCAGTGGTCGATGACGGGGATGCCGAGCTGATCCCTGGCCCAGTGGTAGGTCTCGGGATCGAGCCGCTCGCCGGCCAGGAACAGGTATCGAAGGCCCGACAGGTCGTACTCCCGCACCCGCTCACCGGCCGGGTCCTCCCGGCGAATCGCCCGGAACGCGGTAGGGGCTGTGAACAGCGTCTTCACGCTGTGCTCGGAGATCACCCGCCAGAACGCGCCCGCATCCGGGGTTCCCACCGGCTTGCCTTCGTACAGCAGCGTCGTGCAGCCGGTAAGAAGCGGGGCGTAGACGATGTAAGAGTGCCCGACTACCCAGCCGATGTCCGAGGCCGCCCAATAGACCTCCCCCGGCTGGGCGTCGTAGATGAACTCCATGCTCCAGCGGAGCGCGACGGCATGTCCGCCGTTGTCGCGGACCACGCCCTTCGGCTTCGCCGTGGTGCCCGACGTGTAAAGGATGTACAACGGGTCGGTCGCTGCCACCGGCACGCACTCGGTCGGCTCGGCATCGGCGATGGCCTCCGCCCAGTCCAGGTCCCGGCCCGCAACCAGCGTGGCTGTCGCCTGCGGACGTTGCAGGATTACGCAGGCCTCCGGCTTGTGATCAGACAGTTCGATCGCCCGATCGAGGATCGGCTTGTACTCCACGACGCGCGCGACCTCGATCCCACAAGAGGCCGAAACGATCACCTTCGGGGCCGCGTCATCGATGCGCAGCGCCAGCTCGTTCGCGGCGAATCCGCCGAACACCACGGAGTGCACCGCGCCGATGCGAGCGCAGGCCAGCATCGCCACCATCGCCTCGGGCACCATCGGCATGTAGATGACCACGCGGTCACCGGCGGCCACGTCGAGGCCGCGCAGCACACCGGCGAACCGGGCCACCTCATCCAGCAGTTCCCGATAGGTGAGAGTCCGCTTGGTTGCGGTCACGGGACTGTCGTAGATCACGGCCGCCTGGTCGGCCCGTCCTGCGGCTACATGCCGGTCGAGTGCGTTGAAGCAGGTGTTGAGTACGCCGTCGGTGAACCAGCGGTAGAACGGCTCCTTCGAGGCATCAAGCACGACCGACGGCTGCCGATACCAGACGATCGCTTTGGCGGCATCGCCCCAGAACCCCTCCGGATCCGTGACACTTCGACGGAACGCTTCCGCATAGCGGCCCATGTCGGCACCTCCCCGTTACGGCTTGGCCAGCGGCCAGACGACCACCATCCCGCCCAAAGCCTCAGGCGAGACCTCAGGCGAAGGGATGCTCGACATTGATGATGCCGAAACCGTGAGGGAATATGCGACCTCTGGACAGCGAGGAAGCTCCCGACCAAGCCTGACCCGAAGGGGGCGGCTCCAAGGCTATTGCCCCGGTTTCTCGCTCAGATCGGCCGCATCACCCTCGACCACGGGCCGGCCGCCGAAGCCGGCAGCGCACGCTGGGGCGGTGTCGTGGAGCGATCGGGGCTTCCTCGAGACGGAAGGTCCTTTGTGTCCACGACCTGCGCCCATTCGGGGCGAGCGAGCGTTAACTGCCGGCGAGGGCATCCAGCCGGTGCATGTCCTCACGCAACGTCGCGTACAGCGACCGATAAACCTCGTAGGTCTCCTCGTAGACGCCGACATGCTTCGGATTGGGTTCGGCAGTCTCATCAAGCGTTCGGATGACCGATGTGGCCTCGTCCACACCAGCGAAGGTTCCTGCTGCAACATGGCCGAGCAGGGCAGCGCCATATGCCGCCCCCTCTTCGACCGCCAGCTGGTGGACCGTCGCGCCGTAGATGTCTGCCTGGAGCTGCCGCCACAGGGGTGACCTTGCTCCTCCCCCGATCGCCCGGATCTGTGTGGGCTCCTTGCCGAGGCCGCGCATGATCTCCAGGCCGTCGCGGAGGCTGAACAGCACGCCCTCCATGACGGCCCGGGTCAGGTGGCCGCGGGTGTGCCGCGCCGTCAAGCCGAGGAACGCCCCGTTCGCGCCGGGGTCGAGGTGCGGCGTGCGGTCACCGGTGAGGTAGGGCAGGAACACCAGGCCATCACTGCCTGCCCGCACACTCTCGGCCTCGGCAACCAGTTGGTCGTACCCGATTCCTGTTTGTTCCCGCCACCACCGCAACGACCCGCCGGCCGACAGTGTGACAGCGAGCAAGCAATAACGGCCCGGCACCGAATGGGCGAAGGTGTGGAGCCGGCCGGACGGGTCGACGGCTGCATCGTCGGCGTGACTGAAGAGCACCCCGCTGGTCCCGATCGAACTCGACATCAACCCGGCCCGAGTGATCGCGGTCCCGATTGCCGCCGCCGCGTTGTCACCACCGCCGGCCGCCACCGGGATCTCCGGTGCCAGCCCGAGATCCGCGGCGACCGTGTTCATCACCGCACCCGCCGGCTGCGGGCTCTCGAAGACGGGTGGCAACCACTCGACTGGCAGCTCGAGGGCATCAAGCACCTCGCGGGACCAGGCCCGCCGTCGAAGGTCGAGGAAGAGCGTGCCGGCCGCGTCCGAGGCATCGGTCGCGAACTGGCCGGTGAGGCGCCAGCGGATGTAGTCCTTTGGCAGCAGCACAGCGGCCAGGCGATCGAAGTTGGCCGGTTCCTCGTCACGCAGCCACAGGACCTTCGGAGCCTGGAACCCGGTGAGGGCGGGGTTGCCGGTGATCTGAACGAGGTGGCTCGCGCCGACGCGGTCGGTGATCTCCTCGCATTGTGCGCCGGTCCGCTGGTCATTCCATAGCAGCGCCGGCCGGATCACCTCGCCGCTGGAGTCGAGGAAGACCGACCCATGCATCTGTCCGGTGAGACCAATCCCGACAACCTCTCGGTGGGCTTTCCGGCATTCGCCGGAGACCGCCGCGAGCACCTTGCGGGTCGCTCGCCACCAGTCCGCCGGATCCTGCTCGGCCCACTGCGGCCGAGGCGTGAGAAGGGGATATTCAGACGTACCAGCAGCAACGACGTTGCCCGCCTCATCGACGGCGACTGCGCGGGCGCCGGTGGTTGCGACATCGACGCCGATCACCACGTTCATCTGATGAACTCCGGCGCTCTCTGGGGCATGCGCGATCCTGAACTCGCGCCAAGGCCGGAGTAGAGCCTAGGACGTGGGGGTTTCCTCATTGCCCGCTCGCTGGGGTCTGGTCTTCGTCGCGAGGATGACGCCTGCGGGATACCGCCACCAGGACGGCCGGCTGGTGCCCACGGTTGTACAGCGCCTGCGGGGCCAGTCCGTCTAGCCAGAAGAGGGTGCCGGCACCAAACCTGCCGCCAACTCCGGTGCGGAACTCAATGTCGATCTCGCCGCAGTCGACCTCGAGGAGCGCACCCCGCCAGACGGCCGGCTCGTAACCCAGGCGATCGCCCGGCGGGAGCACGACGACGCGCACCTCAAGACAGGGGGGCAAGGGCCGGCCGAGCAGGTCGAGCCGCTCGCCGTCGCCTATCGGCCCGGTCATTGCGTCAGCTCAGAGCCGGTCCACGTGAGCGGCAGTCCGAATGCCGGGAAGGTGCGGGCATCGAAGGTGGTGATCTCGATCAGCCGACCGTTCTCGATCCGCAGTACGTCCAGGGTGGTAGCCCGGAACTCCCGCTCACCCCAGGCGCGGACATAGTTGGCGGCAGCCGGCTGTCCATTTGCCCGGGTCGGCATCAATCGCCAATCGCCGGGATTCCCTACCCCGAACAGCTCGACAAAGAACGCGGCCACTGCAGGCCGGCCTTCGAAGCGGGCCACCGCCGGCTCCTCGGCCGTGCCCGCTACCTCATCCGTCAGAGCCACGACAACCGCCTCCATCCACGCCACATCGCCGGGACTACACACAATGAGACGACAAAGAAGCGAACACTCATCGCCGCAAGTGGCTCGACCATGCGTGGGCAGCGGCCGTGAACTCCCTCCATGACAGAGCGCGGGTGTCACGTCGTTCGTGCCCTTCATCGATCCTGACAGTCACATCGACCGAGGCAAATTGGAGAAGGCACTCTCCTACGGGTTCGCCATCATCCGGTGGCGGCTGGACGGGGACACGCCACGATGATCACCGGTGGCCATGAATCACTGGCGATACTCAAGGGCCGATCTGGCGACGCCTGCGTTCACGGAGACGGCGGCGCTGGGATGGGTCCAGCATGAGATATCCGGCAATAGGAATACCAACGAGGGCGACGATGGCAAGGACCTTCAGCCAGCCCGGCAACAGCAGGAATAGAACAACTGCCGCAACACCGCCAATGACCCATCCAGTACGTTTCGACATGCCAGCCTCCGAGCCCTAGCGAACATCATTCTTTCAGGCCCGCACCCAGGGGTGGCCATGGTGGCAAGCCTGCCAGCGTGAGGCTCACAGTGGCCATGGACGGTGCTCCCTCGAAGCGCCGACATCGGCGCCTAACGATCAAGAACCCGAGCCGTGCGAGCCGACACGCCGGCTCATCCCGCCCACATCATGGTAGCTGTCAGCGTGAGCGGTCTGCGGCGATCTTTCGGGCGCGGGTGTCCAGCTGGGGACCACCGATGCGTTCGGCGATAACGGCGAACGCGTCCGTTGGACCTGTCCATTCGAGGTCGTCGACGGAGTCGCTGACCGGTGCGTCCAGGTCCGCGGTGGCGATGCGGCGGAACAGCAGGGCATCGGCAAAGCGGTCCTGCAGCGTCACGGCCAGCGCGCCGCCGCCCCGGACGCTCACCGCCCAGTCGTCGGCCGCGGCCGGGATGTTCTCCAGATGGCCGTACTCCGCCAGAACGGCCGCTGCGGACTTGGCGCCCCAGCCCGGAAGTCCCGGGTAGCCGTCCGCGGTGTCACCGACGAGTGCGAGGTAGTCGGGGATCGAGTCCGGCTGCACACCGAACTTGGCGCGGACTCCGTCGGCGTCGAACCATTTGTCCTGGCGACGGTCCCACTGCACCACCTTGCCGCCGACGCACTGACCCAGGTCCTTGTCCGGGGTGCAGATGATCACCCGGTCGACCCGGTCGTCGCGATCGGCCATGCGTGCTGCCGTAGCCAGACCGTCGTCGGCCTCGACCTCGACCAGCGGCCACACAGTGAACCCGGCGGCGGCCAGCGCCTCCTCAACCAGCGGGAACTGTGCCTTCAACGCGGGATCGACACCCGAGCCATCCTTGTAGGTCGGCCACAGATCATTACGGAACGACTCGATAACATGATCAGTGGCGACCCCGACATGGGTGGCGCCGCCTTCCAGAAGCTGCAGACATGAGCCGACGACCCCCCTCGTTGCCCCCAACGTCGCGTCCCGGTTGTTCGGCGCGTAGTGATACCGGAACAGCTCGTACGTTCCGTCAACCAAGTGCACATCGAAGACCACCGGCTCATCCTCGCAGGCAGGCATCTCGAGAGGCTGGTGGCATCGTCGGGCCAACAGGCCGTCAGCGCTTGCGGTACGTGGCGGTGTAGGTGGTGTTCACCGCGGGCGCGGTGATCGTGTGGCTCTGCGGCCCGCCGTCGGACCACGAGATGAAGTTGTAGATCGATTTGTTGAACTGCTGGGGCGACGGGGCGCTGACCGAGTTCGCCGAGCCGACGACGACTGTCACGGAGAACGGCGTGGAGCGCGGCGCCGAGCCTCCTGCGCTTCGTATTCTGCTCGCTCGGCAAGCAGAAAGAGACATGACTCGACGACTTCTTCGCGACGACTACCGACCATCGTCGCGATCACATCGGGCATAACAGCCCTAGCCTGGCCGCGCCCCGTCGTGCACTCTGACTGCAGCGGCCCGCACGAGGGGGAGGCGCCATGAGCTACCGCCGCGGTTACACGTTCTTTGCGCTCACCGCGTTGACCCTCGGCTTGGGTTTGGTGATGACCGGTCCCGCGGCAGCGGAGCTGGCCACCACAGTCAGCTATCCGGCCGGGGCGGCCACAACGCGTTACTCTGGTCTCGCGTTCGATACCTGCACCGCGCCGTCGCTGACGCAGATGCAGGCATGGCTGGCCTCCCCTTACCGGGCCGTGGGGATCTACATCGGCGGGCCGAACCGATCCTGCAGCCAGCCGCAGCTCACCGCGAGCTGGGTGAGTGCCGTGTCCAAGCTCGGCTGGCGACTGGTTCCGATATACATGGGTCGGCAGGCGCCGTGCACCTTCCGTGCGAACGCAGTTGAGATCACGCCGGCCGACGCGGCGGCGCAGGGTACGGCGTCGGCCGCTGATGCGGTGTCGAAGGCAAAGGCGCTCGGGATCCTGCCCGGCAGCGCGATCTATGGCGACATGGAGCACTACGACGCGACCAGCACGACCTGCCGCGCCGCAGTCCTGCGCTACCTGTCGTCATGGACCAAGGAGCTGCACCGTCAGGGATATGTCTCCGGGGTCTACGCTCATCTCAACTCGGGCGCGAAGCACCTCTCAGAGGCATACACCTCGACCTCGTACGCACGTCCGGACGCGCTCTGGATCGCCCGGTGGGACGGCAGCTCGTCGCTCACCGGCTGGCCAGGCATCTCCAACAGCCAGTGGGCCGTCCATCAACGCGGGAAGCAGTACCGCGGCGATCACGACGAGACCTATGGCGGCGTCACCCTCAACATCGACAACGACCGCTTCGACGCTCCAGTCGCGACGGTGTCCTACGCATATCAGGTGACGAGCAGCACCAGCCTTAACGCCCGCACCGGGCCGTCCACCTCGTACCCCGTCGTGAAGTCATACCTCCCAGGCGCGACGGTCAAGGTGGTTTGCCAGGCGCCAGGGTCCAAGGTCGCAACCACGAGCGTGTGGGACAAGCTGACGGACGGCAGCTACGTCACCGACTACTACGTGGGTACGCCGTCGAACACCGGTTACAGTGCGCCGCTGCAACGGTGTCGGTATCCCTACCAGGTCAGCTCGCCGGGCGGGCTGAACAAGCGCAGCGGACCAGGCACTTCGTACGGGCTTGTCGGCACGCTGCCGAACGGCGCGCTGGCCTGGGTTGTGTGCCAGAAGGCCGGCACCAAGGTTGGTACGACGAGTGTGTGGGACAAGCTCGATGATGGGACATGGGTCTCCGACTACTACGTCGCAACACCGAGCAACACGACCTACAGCAAGCCCATCCCACGATGCTGACTCACGACACGGAGACGGACGTTCCAAGCCTGCAGTGACGAGGGTGGGGTTCGGCGCGCCGCAGCGGAAATCGGTTGCCCGCGGATCTCTTCGTCGACCACGATCCACTGAGTGCCGTTCCGCTGACGTGCTTGGTCCATCGAGGGGTCTCCTTGTCCGGTCAGAAAATGCACGCCGACGAGAGAGACATCGATGCCGTTCTCGTGCGCCGATTGGTGGCCGAACAGTTCCCCGAATGGGAAGAGCTTCCTATCAAGCCGGTTCCCTCGGCGGGGACGGACAACGCGCTCTATCGACTCGGGGACGACAAGGCGGTTCGTCTCCCTCGCATCCGTTCGGCGGTCAGTGAGGTGGCGAAGGAGCACCACTGGCTACCGAGACTCGCCCCACAGCTACCGCTGGCGATTCCCCAGCCACTCGGGAAGGGCGAACCAGCGCATGGCTACCCTTGGCCATGGTCCGTCTACCGCTGGCTGGACGGTGAGAATCCATCACTGGCGCGCATCGCCGATCCCTGCTCGCTGGCAACGCGGCTAGCGCAGTTCATCGCCGCCCTCCATGGAATAGATCCCGCAGGCGGCCCGGCGGCCGACCGCGGCGAACCTCTCGAAGAACGGGACGCTCCAACCCGTACCGCCATCAATGCTCTGCAGGGAACCATCGACACTGGTGGCGTAACCGCGGCATGGGAGAAGGCGCTGCGCGCTCCCATTTGGCTCGGCGCCCCGGTCTGGGTTCATGCGGACCTGTCACCCGGAAACCTTCTGATCGCGGACGGCCGGCTGAGCGCCGTCATCGACTTCGGCTGCCTTGGCCTCGGCGATCCAGCCTGCGACCTGATCGTCGCCTGGAACCTTCTGGGCGCGGATGTGAGGAGCGCCTTCCGCGCGGCCCTCGGTGTCGATGACGCGACCTGGGAACGAGGACGCGGCTGGGCGCTTTCCATAGCGCTCATCCAGCTTCCTTACTATCACCGCACGAATCCCACGCTGGCGGCCAACGCCCGGCACGTGATCGGTGAGGTTCTTACCGAACACCGCCGCGCGGCCTGACGACGTCGCGGGATGGGTCCGCGCGCTGCCTCCTGCAGCAGCCGATGCAACCGGTTGATGGCGTGGGTCCGGGCACGGCCCTGGCCGCAGCGTGACCATGGCAACCGAGTGCGCGTCGACCGGGTCGGGACGAGAAGTCTCCAAATAGCCACCGACCGCTCGACGGGCGATCTGGGAGCCGGCGGGTGCGGAGCTGACCGTCGATAGGATCGCGGCGCCGCTCGTTGCGTCCGCACCTCGGCGCAGTGACGGGGCCGAGTCAGGGAGAGGTCGATGCTTGAGGCTTTCGCCGAGTTGTCCACACCGCTGGTGGCCGATGCCTGCGTACGGCTCGGCGTGCCGCTGCGAGCAGCCCCGCCAGGGATCGGCGCGGTCGTGCCGGGACAGCGAATCGCCGGACGTGCGTTGCCGGCCCGCCACTACGGCAGCGTGGACGTCTTTCTGGAGGCATTCGGGCGGGCTGACCAGGGCGACGTCTTGGTCATCGACAACGGCGGACGCGTTGACGAGGCGTGTGTCGGCGACCTGGCGGTGCTGGAGGCTCAGGCGGCCGGGGTAGCGGCGCTGGCGGTCTGGGGCCTCCACCGCGACACCCCAGAGTTGGTGGAGATCGGTCTGCCGGTCTTCAGCTACGGCAGCTACCCACCGGGCCCGGTGCGGCTGGATGAGCGGGAGCCCGGGGCACTGGCCAGCGCCCGATTTGGGCCGCACGAGGTGACGGCCCAGGACATCGTCGTCGGCGACGACGACGGCGTGCTGTTCGTGACCGCAGGGCGCGCCGCGGAGGTGCTGGCGACCGCCCACGAGATTTGGCAGACCGAACGCGAGCAGGCCCACAGGATCCGATCGGGTCAGTGGCTGCGGCAGCAGACCGCCTTCGACGACTACCTCGCGCAACGTGCAGCCGATCCGTCCTACACCTTCCGACGGCACCTTCGGCGGATTGGCAGAGCCATCGAGGAGTAGATGGGCCGGGCGGTCTCGCGCCCGGAGAGCGCCCGCAGCCCGCGGTGGCTTGCCGGCCAGATCGTCATCGGTGACTGAGGCTAGCCGCCCCGACGCTGGCCACGACCACCATCGCGATCGCGAGCAGCTCGCGCGCACCGAGGTCCTGGTCGAGCACCACGAAGCCGACCAGCGCGGCGACCGCCGGGTCGGCCGACATCAGCACGCCGAACACCGCCTCCGGGAGTCGTCGCA
>DATBRJ010000172.1:0-2303 GCA_036560395.1 Actinomycetes bacterium
CGTCGGCAACAACGGGTGCTGGGGCCTGGAGAAGCACCCGATGCGCTTCCTCTACGGGTACGACGTCGCGGCAGATCTCGCTCCGCAGACCCGCTACGACTCGGTCGTCTCCGCTCTCGGCGGAGCGGGCGAGCTCGTCACCGCACCCTCAGACATCGGGCCCGCGCTCGATCGCGCCTTCGCTGCCGACCTCCCCTATCTGATCAATGTGATCACCGATCCGGACGTCATCTACCCGCGCACCACGACCGGTATCTGATCGGGCCGCCCGTTGCTGTCGGTGTCCAGCGAACGTGCTAGCCGGCCTCGTTCCTGGGCCGCTCATTTAGCCGACCCTCCGCCACCCAGCCTTGCCAGGAAGCGCGCTCGATCAACGACGACCCGGGTGATCTGTCCGTGGGCGACGACGGCCGCCGACTCGTCGAGCGCCGTGACCTCGAACTTCAGCAACCGGCCGTCGGCGTGGATGAGCTGCGCATTGACGGTCAGGCGGCCGCCGACGGGGGTGGCACGCAGATGATCGAGCTGCACGCGGCTGCCGACGCTTGTCCTCCCTTCGTCCAGACCGGCCGCGATGGCCTGGACGGTCACGGCTTCGCACCAGGCGAGCAGCCGTGGCGTGGCGACCACAGGCACCAGACCGCTTCCCAGGGCGATCGCGGTGTCGGCATCTGTGACGTCGAAGGAGGCGCTGGCGGTGAGGCCGGGGCGCAGGCTCATGGCCGTACCCTACGTGCGTGACCTACTGCGACCGGTGTGGTGAGGTGATCGGCGCAGGAAGCCACGACGAATGCCGAAGAGCCCGTGAGCTCGAGCCACCACGCTACTGCGCATACTGCCGCCGGCGGATGATCGTACAGGTCACACCGACCGCGTGGACGGCCCGCTGTTCTGAGCACGGCGAAACCAGCGGGTCTTGAGGCCACCCAGTGTCGCGTGTCCAAAGTCTCTTTGCGTTGGCCCGGTCCCGGACACGCGACACTAGATCGACACCCGGGATCGTGGTAGCCGTTGACTGGTTGAACGACCAGTCAGTTCTTGACACGGCCGGTCCCGCTCTCCCACGATCGTCGGGGGTGCCAGCACTGCTCTGCCGAGAAGGGAAGGTGGCCGATGAACGACATCGCGGCACGGCTCGGTCAGGTGGGACTGCCTGCCCCGATCTCTGAGCTCGCAGCGCAACAGTGGGACGACGTCGTGGTCGGCGGTGGACACAACGGGCTCACGTGCGCCGCCTACCTCGCCAGGGCCGGGAGGCGGGTCCTCGTCCTGGAGCGGCGCGAACGGCTTGGCGGCGCCTGCACGCTGGAGCAGCCATTCTCCGATCCTGGCTTTGTGATGTCGCCCTGCGCCTACGTCCTCGGCCTGCTCGACCAGCGAGTCATCGACGAGCTAGATCTCTACGAACACGGGCTGAAGGTCTTCGTCGCCGATCCGAACCTATGGGCACCGTTCGAGGATGGGACCAGTTTCGGGCAATGGCTCGACAATGCGAAGACGCTGCACTCGCTGCGGGCACTCGGCCTGTCGCAGCGAGACGTGGACGGCTACTTCGCCTATGAAGAGATCTTCGACGTCTTGCGGCGCAGGCTGCGTACTGGTGCGCGTGACGCGTGGGAGGGACCGTCGCCCAGCCGGGCCGAGCTGGAGGAGCTGCTTGGCCATGACAAGTGGCTGATCGACATCCTCTTCAACGCCTCGATCGCCGAGGTGCTCGACCACTACCTCACCGATGAACGGCTGAAGAATGCGCTGTACGGGCAGGGTGTGATCGGCGCGTACGCCGGCCCGTACGACTGGGGAACGGCATCGGTGAAGCTGATGCACTACCAGGGGGACACCGAAGGCCAGGGTCCGGTCTGGGCCTATGTCGAGGGCGGCATGGGTCAGGTGAGCTTCGCGATCGGCGCTGCGGCCCGCGACGCCGGGGTAGTGCTGTGCACGGGAACGCCGGTCACCGAAATCCTGCCCGGCGAGGGAGTGCGCCTCGAGGGCGGCGATTTCATCACGGCCGCCAACGTCATCTCCAACGCCGATCCCAAGCGAGCAGTCGGCCTGATCCCGTCCGACCGCGTGGATACCCCGGTCCGGCAGCGGATCGGCGACTGGCAGGTGCGCTCGCCGGTGGTGAAGTTCAATGCCGCCCTTGCGGCGCTGCCGACCTTCACCGCGGCCGAAGGTGAGCGCTACCCGCACTTCTCGATGATCTCCGTGACCCCGGGGATGGATGCCGCGCAAGCGGCGTTCGAGGATTGCAAGCGCGGAGTGGCGAACGTCGGCTACGGCGAGATCTACTTCCAGAC
>DATBRJ010000173.1:0-15249 GCA_036560395.1 Actinomycetes bacterium
GATCCGTCGCCTGCATCTCGATCATCCGAGCCGGGTGACCTCGACAGTGACGCCGAAAAGCTCGGCTGCTGGGCCGGAGTAGATGCCGGACAGCGGCCGTACGTCGGCGTAGTCGCGGCCGCGGGCCAGCAGCACGTGTCGGCTACCCACGTCGGCGATGCTGGTCGGGTCGACCGCGACCCAGTCACCGGCCCAGAACTCCACCCAGGCGTGGCTCTCGCCGGCGGTCGTCTCCCCGACCTCGGCTTCCACCGCAGGGTGCAGGTAGCCGGAGACGTAGCGCGCGGGCAGACCGACCGCGCGCAGCAGGGCCAGCGTGACGTGCGCGAAGTCCTGGCACACCCCCTTCCCGGCGGCGCGGGCCTCGGCCGATGACGTATGCACGTGCGTCGCGCCGCGCTCATAGCGCAGCGTCTCGTGGGTCCACGCGGCGGCGCGCAGCCCGGCCTGCACCGGCGTCGACCCAGCGCGCAGGGACCGCCCGACCTCGGCGAGCTCAGGCTCTGCCGGGACGTACGCCGATACGGCGAGCAGCTCGGCAAAGCGGTCCTGGACCGCCGAGTCGGCCAGGTCGCTCCAGCTGGCGCCGGTCGGCACCGGCCGCGGCCGGGCGGTCTCCACCGTCGACGTGGCCAGCACGACAAGCTCGGTGTGCGGGACATGAATGTCGAACGCGTCCACCGTCGTGCCCCAGTAGTCGACGTAGCGCAGCGGCCGGACCGCGGGTGTGATGGCGAGGGCAGCCTGCAGGGTGCGCTGCCCGTCGAGGCTCGGCGGGGTTAGCCGCGCTTCGTTATACGACGCCTGCACCGGTCCGGCGTACCGGTAGCCCGTGCGGTGCCGGACCGCGATCCGCCAGCTCATCCGGCGGGCTCCTCAGGGCTCCACTGCAGCGGTGCGGACCCGGCGAACAATCGCCGGGTCACCTCTTCGCTGACCGTCGACACGGTCCGTTGCAGTCTGTGCAGCCGGTCCGGCAGGTCGTCGAGGAGGTTGGCGGCGGACAGGAACTCCAGATCGGTGCGGGCGCGGCCGATCGCCCGGCGGGCGGGCTCGTCCAGCGCGGACCGCCCGGACGCGGGGTCGAGCCGGGCCAGCGCATGCTCCCCGGCGCTGAGAGCGTGGAAGACCGACCGCGGGAAGAGCCGATCCACCAGCAGGAACTCCAGCACCCGGGGAGCCTCGACACCCTGCTGGTAGGTACGCAGGTAGGCGTCGTGGGCGGAGCACGCTCGCAGGGTGGAGGTCCAGCCCTCGCCGTCTCGTCCGGCGCCGATCCGGGTCGCGAGCAGGCGCGCGGTCATGTCCACCCGTTCCAGACTGCGGCCGAGGACGAGCACGTCGTGACTCGCGTCCCGGCTCATGCTCGCCTCGGCGTAGCCGGCGAAGGTGGCCGCGCGCTCGCGGACGTAGGAGAAGAACGGCGCCGGGCCGAAGTCGCGGGCGGCCGCCACCCGGGTCGGGAGGGAGTTGTGGGTGGAGTTCAGGCACTCCCAGATCTCCGCCGAGAGCGCCTCCCGCGCGCCACGTGCGTTCTGCCGGGCGGCGATCAGCGCGCCAACGATCGAGTTGGGGGTTGCCTCGTCGTAGCCGAGCAACTCCAGCAGGGCCCGGCTGTCCCGGTGCCGCTGTGCGGTGTCGTCCGGGACCCCCATCACGGTCAACAGGACCGCGCAGGCGCCTGCCTCGTCCACGCTCGGGTCTTCGAGCACCTCGTGGAAGTGCACGTCGAGCAGCCGGGCGGTGTCCTCGGCCCGTTCGACGTAGCGGCCGATCCAGAACAGCGCCTCGGCGACCCGACTCAGCATGCTGGCCCCATCACTGTTGCGGCTGGCCGTCGCGGGGGCCACGGTCGGGGACGGTCCCCCGCACCGCCTGCGCAGGGAACGCCGGCGGCCCGTCCGCTTCCGGCGCCCGCGGCGGCCGCGAGGTGAGCACCCAGGTGTCCTTCGAGCCACCGCCCTGGCTGGAGTTGACGATCAGGCTTCCCTCCCGCAGCGCCACCCGGGTCAGTCCGCCGGGCAGCACCCGGATCTGCTCGCCATCGTTGACCGCGAACGGCCGCAGGTCGACGTGCCGGGGCAGCAGCCGGTCGCCTAGCTGCGCCGGCGAGGTCGACAGCAGCACAAGCTCCTGCGCGATCCACGCTCGCGGCTCGGCCAGCACGCGCTCGCGCACGGCGGCGAGCTCGGCGTCGGAGGAGTGTGGCCCGATGACGATGCCGGTGCCGCCGGAGCCCTCCACCGGTTTCACCACCAGCTGGTCGAGCCGGGCCAGGCACTCCGACCGGACATCCGGATCATCGAGCCGGTAGGTCGCAACGTTGGGCAGCAGCGGCCGCTCGCCGAGGTAGTACTCGATGAGCGCCGGGACGTAGGTGTATACAAGCTTGTCGTCGGCGACGCCGTTGCCGATCGCGTTGGCGATCGTGACGTTGCCGACGCGGGCTGCGTTCAGAATGCCCGGGCACCCCACGACGGAGTCGGGCCGGAAGTGCACCGGGTCGAGGAAGTCGTCGTTGACGCGTCGGTAGACCACGTCCACTCGCTGCTGCCCCCCCATGCCGCGCATGTACAGGACGTGCTCGTGGCAGAACAGGTCCCGGCCCTCGACCAGCTCGATGCCCATCTTGCGGGCCAGGAAGGCGTGCTCGAAATAGGCCGCGTTGTGCACACCGGGGGTAAGCAGCACGACAGTGGGTTGTTCGACACCTGCCGGCGCCGATCGTCGCAACGCGTCGAGGAGCCGCCCCGGGTAGGAGGCGACCGGCCGCACCCACTGTTCAAGGAACAGGCCGGGGAAGACGCGCGCCATGGTTCGCCGGTTCTCCACCACGTAGGACATGCCGGAGGGCACCCGCAGGTTGTCCTCGAGCACGCGCATGACACCCGCCTGGTCGCGAACGAGGTCGATCCCGGCGAGGTGGACCCGCACGCCGTTCGGCGGGCGGATGCCGTGCGCCGGCCGGCAGAAGCTGGCCGATGTGGTGAGCAACGAGCGTGGCACGACCCCGTCCCGCACCACCTCGGCCGGCCCATAGACGTCGGCCAGGAACGCCTCCAGCGCGCGTACCCGCTGTATGACACCCGCCTCGATAAGTTCCCACTCGGCCGTCGGGATCAGCCGCGGGATCAGGTCGAGCGGGAAGACCCACTCCTCGCCGGCATGGGAGAAGGTGACACCCTGGTCGCGGAAGCTGCGATCCCGGGCGGCCGCCCGCTGTGCCAGGTCGTCGCCGGTGAGCGTCTGCAAGGCGTCGTACAGCGCCCGCATGTGCGCGTGCGGCAGCCCGTCCGCCGCGAACATCTCGTCGTAGGCTGGGCCGCGCGGATACCCGTCGAGAAGCCCTCCCATGCGAGGAGTCGTACCACCGATCTGTTTCGGCCACTAGTCGTTACGGTTGGGAAACAATGACGGTTTAGCATGCGGGAATGGCAGCCGTGACACGGCAGGTCCAGGTGGGGTGTGAGTTCCAATACACCGCGGACGTCGAGACCGCCGCGATCTTCCAGGTCCAGCCATCAGGGGCTGCGCCTGCGACGGTGCTCCGGCAGGGCTGGGAAACCGTCCCCACGGCCGACCGACACGGCTACACCGACCTGTACGGCAACGACTGCCAGCGAATCAACTTGCCGGCAGGCGACATGACGCTGCGTTACGACGCTATCGTGACGGTTCCAGACGCGACCGAGGACATGGACCTCGACGCCGCCGAGATGCCCGCCGCGCAGCTGCCGGACGACGTGCTGATCTACACGCTAGCCAGCCGGTACTGCTTGCCCGACGTCCTCGGGGATGAGGCGTGGCGGCTGTTCGGCGGCGAGAAGCCGGGCTACCGGCGGGTGCGGGCGATCTGCGACCACGTCCACGGCCACCTGCGTTTCGACTACGGCAGCAGCGTCCCGTCGACCACCGCGGCGGACGCCTACGCTGCCGGCTGCGGCGTCTGCCGCGACTTCGCCCATGTCGCGATCAGCCTTTGCCGGGCACTCTCGATCCCGGCTCGCTACGTCTTCGGCTACCTCCCTGAGATGGACGTCCCGCCGGCGCCCGAGCCGATGGACTTCGCCGCCTGGATGGAGGTCTACCTCGGCGGCAGGTGGTGGACCTTCGACCCCCGCAACAACGCGGCCCGCAAGGGCCGTGTACTGATCGGCCGGGGCCGCGACGCGGTGGACGTCGCGATGGTCACAACCTTCGGCGGCCCGGTGCTGCGGAGCATGCAGGTCTGGGCCGAGGAGACGGCATGACACGGGTGGCCGACGTGCTACCGCACGCCCCGCTCCAGCTCCCATCGCGCCACGAGCTGCAGGACGCCGACCGGCTGACTTACGCGCTGCACCAGTGCTTTCGCTACACCTATGAAGCACCGGTACGCGACCTGAACCACCGGCTGGTCGTGGTGCCGCCACGCCGGCACGGTGACCAGCGCCGGCGGCTGCACTCGATCACCGTCTCCGCCGCCGATGCCCGGACCACCCACCGCCGGGACGCCGCCGGCAACACGGTCACCCGATCCCGCGTACCGCTGGTACCAGACCAGGTCGAGTTCGTGGTTGTGGCAGTCGTCGAGCGGGCCGGGCCGGGCTCCGACGTGCTCCTGCCGGCCGCCGCGCTCACCGACCCGCGGCTGCTCCGGCCGACCCGGCTGACCGCCGCCGACCCGGCGATCCGGGAGCAGGCGGCGACGATGGCCGGCCCGGACAGACTGGCCACCGCCGAGCGGTTTTGCGCATACGTGCACGAGGCGATCACCTACGCGTACGGGGTGACCTCCGTCGCCACCACCGCTGCCGAGGCGCTCGCAGGCGGACGCGGGGTCTGCCAGGACGCCGCCCATGTCATGATCGCACTCTGCCGGGCCATCGGAGTGCCGGCCCGCTACGTCTCCGGGCACCTGCTCGGCGAGGGCGGCACGCACGCCTGGGTGGAGGCCATCGTGGCCGACGCTGCCGGTGCCCGAGCGGTGGCCTTCGACCCGTCCAGCGGCCGCCGTGCCGGTAGGGACTACCTGACCGTCGCTACCGGGCGCGACTACACCGACGTGGCCCCGACCTCTGGCACCTACCTCGGCACCGCCCGTGGAACACTGACGGCGACCAAACGGGTCGCCGTCGCGCTGGCTTGACCGTCGTCGCCCGCGCCAACTTCGATGACCTGCAAGCGGGTTCGGTCGGCGCTACGAGCACGTGAAGCATCGCGGCGAAGATTAGAGGTTAGCTACCCAAGGTCAAGTCAGGGTCCTCCGCCGTTCTGGGAGGCTGTCGACATGCTGGTCAGCCGCGATCCCGAATGAGGAACCTGCCGTCGGGGATGGTCTCGATGTTGTTCTCCGACATCGAGGGTTCCACGCTGCTGCTCATCCGGCTGGGGCCAAGTTACGTCGAGGCGCTGGACGGTCACCGCCGCAGCCTTGGGAGCGTGTGGGCAGCGAATGCCGGTACGGAGATGGCTACCGAGGGAGACAGCTTCTTCGTTGTGTTCCCTACAGCTAGCGGAGCGGTGAAGGCGGCTGCAGAGGCCCAGCGGCGTCTTGAAGGCCATCGCTGGCCGGGCGGTGAGCGACTGCGCGTGCGAATGGGCATCCACACCGGCTCACCCGGCCTTCACGAGGGCCACTACTGGGGGATGGACGTGCACCGGGCCGCGCGTATCGCCGCGTCGGCGCACGGCGGTCAGGTGGTGATTTCCGCGGTGACTGGCGATCTCGCCCGCGCCGAGCTCCCCGCGGGGATCTCGATGCGTGACCTCGGCGCGCACCACCTAAAGGACATCTCCGAACCCGAGCGTCTGTACCAGCTGACCGTCGCGGGTCTTCAAGAGGATTTTCCCCCACTCCGAACTCTCGGAACGGCGACGAGCTTGCCTGTCCCGGCGACTCCGTTGCTCGGCCGAGATCCTGACCTGGCGCGGCTGACGGAGATGCTCCGGTCGCCGGACGTCCGACTGCTGACACTCACCGGGCCGGGTGGTGCCGGCAAGACACGGCTCGCCATCTCGGCGGCCGCTCGGCTTACGACCGAGTTCCCCGACGGTGTGTTCTTCGTGCCGCTTGCGGCGGTGGTCACCGAACAGGTGATGTGGACGTCGATCGCCGAGGTGCTGGACGTCCCGACGCGGGGGCGCACCCCTGGGCGTCTCGTGGCGCACCTG
Source organism: Actinomycetes bacterium (assembly GCA_036560395.1). Taxonomy (GTDB): domain Bacteria; phylum Actinomycetota; class Actinomycetes; order JAKEEW01; family JAKEEW01; genus DASYTV01. The sequence continues at coordinate 6,154 of DATBRJ010000173.1, forward strand.
GCGCGCCGCTCGCTGCTGCTCGTCCTTGACAACCTGGAGCAGGTAGAGGGCGCTGACAAGGTCGTTTCCCAGGTCCTCGAAGCGGCGGCCCACGTCGCCATCATCGTGACGTCGCGGCGACCGCTTGGGCTCATCGCCGAACATCATCACGCAGTGACCCCGCTGGCGTTGCCGGACGACGTGACGCTGTCCGCAGCCCAGAGCTCTGGAGCCGTGCAGCTCTTCGTGCAACGCGCCCGGGCCGTGCAACCCGGGTTCACGCTCACGATCGGCAACGTCAGCGACGTGGTGGCCATCTGCCGCCGTCTGGACGGGCTGCCTCTCGCCATCGAGCTTTGCGCCACCCGCGTCAGGGTGCTCAGCACCAAGGCACTGTTGGGCCGCATCGACCAGGCCCTCGATATCGCCTCGACGAGCAGCGTGACACCCCAGCGACAGCGGACGCTCCGCGAGACCATCGCATGGTCCTACCACCTGCTCAGCCCGGCACATCGCCGCGTCTTCCGTCGGCTCGCCCTCTTCTCGGGCGGCGCAGACCTCGATGCGGTCGCCGCAGTCGCCTGCGTGCCCTCGGGGAAGGCCGACTCCGTCGACCCACTCGATGCCGTCGCGGAACTCAACGACGCCAACCTGGTCACCATCTCAGAGGGTCCGGACGGAGGCACCAGGGTCTCTCTTCTGGAGACGATCGGCCGTTACGCCGGCGACGAGCTGCGGGCCGCCGGTGAAGCGGAGGGGGCCCGCAGCTCGCACGCCGCGTACTACGCAGGCGTGGCCGAGAAGCTCCAAGCGATGCGGGAGTCTATGCACGCGACAGCCCTCGAAATGGCCGAGACCGAGCTCGACAACTTCCGCGCTGCGCTCGGCTGGGCGGTGCCGTTTGGAGACCACGAGGAGGCCGTCGGTGACCTTGCGACCGGCCTTCGCCTCTGCGCGGCCCTTGGCTGGGTCTGGCTGCTGGGCGGTTACGTCGCCGAGGGTCGCCGCTGGCATGAACACGTTGTCGCGCAGGCGGGCGCGGCACCGTCGAAGGACCTCGCCGCTTGTCTGAGGGGGTTGGGGAACCTGCTCATCATGCAAGGCGAGACCGAGCGTGCCCACGAGGTCGCTACGAGAAGCCTTGAAATGGCCAGGATGCTAGACGACCACGCCGGCATCGCGTTCGCGATGAGCCTGCTAGGTACCGCTCAGGCCCAGATGGGACAGGTTGAGGCCGCCCGCGCCACACTTGAGGAGGCTCTGGACCTGCACCGCCAGATCGATGACAAGGGACGGTTGGCAAGGGTGTTGGGCAACCTCGGCGGCGTGGAGGAGGAACTGGGCCACTTCGATCGCGCCGAAACGCTTATGAAGGAGTCACTGACCGTCCTCGAGGACATTGGTGACGTCCACGAGGCTGCGGTCCAAGGCCAGAATCTGGCCTACTCGCTTGTGGTCGCCGGCCGCGTTGAAGAGGCGAGCGAGCTTGCCCATGGCTTGGTCGACACCGTCGTGACGCTGGTCAGCCCGAGCCTCACCATGGCTTTCGCCAACACGGCGATGAACATCCTCATCCGTCAGGGGAATCCCGTGCCCGCCGCGCACCTGTTCGGAGCGGAGGAGGCCATGAGAGAGCGCCTCGAGATGCCCAACCCCTATCTCAACGAAGAGCTCGAGGAGGCGCTTGAGCTGGTCAGTGGCCTAATGTCGCGTGAGGATTGGGAGAGCCACCGTCGAAGCGGTCGAGAGGAACGCGTCGAAGATCTGCTCGCGCAGTTCCTGGACGGAGGGCCGACGCCCAACTGAATTCACGCAGACGCAGGTGCAACGACTCTCTGCCCGAACAGGCGCCGGTTGGCTACTCGGCCTGCGTGTCCTACGAGGCGTCCTGGGACGTGCATGCCGAGGGCACTAACTCCGCTGGGCTCACGGCGAGGACGAAGAAGTTCCACCTGCGCTACAGGGCACCCTGAGTGGGACCGTCCCTGGCGGACAGCCTCGCAAGATTCGACCCTGAGCGCGGGCCACATCGGTAGCGCTGCGGGGCAGATCGGTCGGGTAGTGCCTCCTGTTCCCGCTGTTGCTGCCTCGAACGACGATGCCGCGGCGACGGTCGAGGGGCAACGGGCCGTCCCCGCGGAGGCAGCCGGATAGCCGAATCAGCGTGTCTCCCAAGTCACTTGCCACCCGCCGCAACAGGGCAGCGTCGGTACTCTCGGCTACGCGGATCGCTGCGGGGACGAGGCCTATATGGGATCTCCCGAAGCACGGAACACAACCTCGCTCTCGTATTCCCGGTCACGCCGAAGCTCGCAGATCCGAGGCCACCAATTGAGAGAGTTAGTTAGGGATCATCCTTCGACCGCCGACGAGTCGGACAAGTGCGCTCGCGCCTGGCTCCAGCCATCGGGCGATTGGATCCGTACGTACCATCAACAGCACTGGTTCGAAAGAGCCCACTCAGGGTCTGGCGAGTGCCCCCGACAGTGTGCCCCCGACAGGATTCGAACCTGCGCACACGGCTCCGGAGGGCTTTTGCGTTCTGGTCGCCTTCTTCGTTTGACCTGCGCGTTCCCCGGCGCGTCGATGCTACGTTGCCAGTCTGTGCCGTAGCCGGAGATGGCGATCCACCCGGCCGACTGTCGGCATCCCTCGTTGGTCAGCGATCGTGTCACTTCTCTGCCGGCGATCCTTAGACCATCGGCTCATAGAAATAGCCCGCATGGGTCGGCCAGGTGTAGCTGTGGGCGCAGGCGATAGCCGTCCAGGACGGTAGCTGCCTTACCGCTGTCGCCACGGCGACCGTTGCCTACGTCCGGGCCTTGAGGATCGAGCGGACGTGCACGGACGGCGCGGCGCAGCGATAGTGCCGCCTATCCTGATCGATATGGCGCTGACCGACGAGGCGATCGAACGCATCAAAGAGATGATCGTCTCTGGCGAGCTGAAGCCGGGCGACCGCCTGCCGAAGGAAGACGACCTGGCGGCTCGCCTTGGCCTGTCCCGCAACTCGCTTCGGGAAGCCGTCCGGGCACTGGCACTCATCCGGGTCCTCGACGTGCGGCAAGGCGACGGCACCTACGTGACCAGTCTCAAACCCGAGATCCTGCTGGACACTGTCGGCTTCGTCATCGACTTCCACCGCGACGACAGCGTGCTCCAGTTGCTCGAGGTCCGGCGCGTCCTCGAGCCTGCGGCGACCGCAATGGCGGCGACCGCAATGACCGACGACGAGATCACCAAGCTGGGCGAGCTGTTGGGGTCGGTCGACGACGCCAGCGATATTCCAGGTCTCATCGCCGCGGATCTGGAGTTCCACCGGACGATCGCCGCCGGTTCAGGAAACTCTGCTCTCGCATCCTTGCTCGACAGCCTGTCTGCGCCCACGCTCCGGGCCAGGGTCTGGCGCGGATTGACGCAGGAAGGGGCCGGCGCTCACACGCTTGAGCAGCACCGTGCCATCTACCAGGCGATCGCGGCTAGGGAGCCGGAGGTGGCGCGCGCCTGGGCGACCGTTCACGTGTCCGGTGTCGAGGACTGGCTGCGCCGGGCGCTCTAACCCGAGAGGCGGAGACAGGGTCGGTTATCCGGACGCGAAGGGTATCGGTGGCGGCACACTCGACAGCAAGTTCCTCGCGGTCGACAGTCCCCAGTCGTCCAGCTCGGCGATCCGATCGCCGCTGCAGCGCAGCCCTCCGTACCGCTCGACGACGCCCGCCCAGTCCTCCCGTCGCTCGACGCCAGGCCGAGCGAGCAGGCAGTCCGGGTCGTTTACCCAGAACCGACCGTGCTGAAAGGCGCGCCCGATCGTGGACAGGGCGGCGCCGTATTGCGATGGCCGGGAAGGATCGCCGTCCGCGGGTTCGTAGTGCGCGGCGATGTCTGCCGACACCCGCATCGCGTCCACCAGCCCGACGCTGGGCAGGATCGGCGCGCCTGAGCCCAGCAGGTAGGCCTCCTCGCCAACGATCTCCCTGATCAGGGTCAGGCCTCGACGGTAGGCGGTCAGCGCTCGTGACCCGTCCGCGCGGTCGCCATCGAGCGCAGCCGCGTAGAGGAAGTCGAGCTTGAAGTAGTCCACACCGAGCTCCACCAGGCGAGACAAGGCGGAGCTCAGGTAGGCGGCGGCTCCGTCATGGGTCAGGTCGAGCGCGTATAGATCCTGTCCCCAGTTATGCCCCGCGTCAGTGGGCGAGTCGGCGCCGCCGACCAGCCACTCGGAATGGCTTCTGACTAGCGCGCTCCCGGCGCCGACCAGGAACGGGGCGATCCAGATGCCGGCGCGCAACCCGGCGTCTGCGATGCGTGCGATCAGGTCGGGCAACGCGGTGAAGCGAGCCGAGTACGCGAGCCAGTCGCCGATCCCGGCCTGCCAGCCGTCGTCGATCTGCACGACATCGACCGGCAGCGCCGCATCATTGATCGCCGCGATGTTTTCGTCGACGTCCGCCTCGCTGACTTGCCCGTAATAGTGGTACCAGGTGCACCACCCGGCGGGAGCTGTCCGAAGGGTTCGGACACCCGCGGCAGCCGCGTAGCCGTCCGCCCAGCTGCCGAGGGCGACCTGGAGCGGGCCGGCGTACGTGCTCGCCTCGACGGGGGCGTCGGCGCTAATCCGGAACCTTCCGTCCGCATACGTGCCCCGGATCGACGGCACCACCTCCGGACCAGGCGCAGCATAGAGCCGGATCGATCCGTCTCCAGGATCGACAGCAAGCAGCCCTTCGCCCTGAAAGCCGAAGCGAGGAGCTGACTTGCCCGGCCGGTAGGCCATCGTGTCCATGCGGGGCGTGGTCGGCCGATACGACGTCGCCGTGACCGGGTAGTCCGTCGTCGGGCTCCAGCTTTGCCATCCGTGCTCGTACAAACGGCCCCGCTCCGGGTCCACCTCCAGCACGTCGACCGTCTGAAACGCCATCTCACCGTCCGGTTGGTTCAGCTGGTACGGGCGCGTCAGCGCGGATCAACCCTTCCTCGCGCAGCTCTGCCCACAAGTCGGCCGGAACCGGCTGGGCGAACAACCGGGCGTCCGCGCGCATCTGGTCCGGATTGTGTACGCCGACGACCACCGATGCGACCGCCGGATGGCAGAGCGGAAATGCGAGGGCGGCCTGTGGCAGCGAGACGTCGTGGCGGGCGCAGATCAGAGCGAGCTTCCTAGCCCTTGCCATCAGCCCCGATGGAGCCTTCGCGTACTCGTACAAGGCGGCCTCTGGCACCTCGTGCTCGGCGAGCAGTCCGCTGTTGAACACACCTGCGGCGAGCACGGAGACGCCACGCTCGACACAGAGCGGCAGCAGGTCGTCCAGTGCCGGCTGCTCCAGCAGCGTGTAGCGGCCAGCCACCAGGACAACGTCGACGTCGGTCTCGCGGACGAACCGTGCGGCTACATCGGCCCGCTTGGTTCCGACACCGATCGCACGGACCGTCCGCTCGCGCCGCAGGTCGGCAAGAGCGGGAAAGCCGGTGGACAGCGCCTGTTCCATGTGTTCGTCCGGGTCGTGGATCAAGAGAACGTCGACGTGGTCAAGACCGAGCCGCTCGAGTGACGCCTCGAACGACCCGCGCACGCCGGCTGCTGTAAAGTTCCACACGCGACGGCTGTCGGCCGGGACAGCGAACCCCTCGGCAAGGTCATCGCCGTGCGGCTCGGCCGGCTCGAGCAGCCGGCCGACCTTCGTCGACACGACGAAGGTATCGCGGGGATGGGCGACGAGCGCGGCACCGAGTCTGCGTTCGGAGAGGCCGAGCCCATAGTGGGGCGCGGTATCGAAATACCTGACGCCCGCGGTCCAGGCGGCATCGACCGCCTCGGCGGCGTCTGTCTGCGAGACCTCGCGGTGGAGGTTCCCGATCTCGGCGGCACCGAACCCGAGGCTGGTTACCTCGACGGCTGACTGGCCGAGGCGCGCCGACCGCATTTACCGCTCCTCATGGGGGAGGCGTAGGCCGTACATCCCGCCGTCGACGGCCAGCACGGTGCCGGTGGTGGAGGCGGAGTGCGGGCTGCCCAGGTATGCGATCGCCGCCGCCACCTCCTCGGCTGAGACCATGCGGCCGATGGGCTGGCGAGCCGCGAGCGCCGCGCGTGCTGCCGGAGGATCGGCCGCCTTTTCGAGCAGCCGGTCCACCCACGGCGTGTCGACGGTGCCTGGCGCGACGGCGTTGACCCGGATCCCCTCCCGCACATGGTCGGCGGCCATGGCAAGGGTCAGCGCATAGAGCGCCCCTTTGCTCGCCGAGTAGAGAGCCCGCTGCGGCAACCCTGCCCAGGACGCGATCGAGCACGTGTTCACCACTGCCGCGCACGGTGACCGCCGGAGGTGAGGAAGGGCTGCTCTGGTTACCCGCATCACTCCGACCACATTCACGTCGAGCACGCGGTGCCACTCTGCGTCCTCGTTGGCGGCGACGTCGCCGACCGCACCGATGCCCGCGTTGTTCACTACGAGGTCGAGTCGCCCAATTTGCTCGACCGCGTTCGCGACGGCCGCTCGTACGGACCGATCGTCAGTGACGTCACAACGGACCGCGAGGAGCGGAGCTGGGACGCTGTCCGCGTTCAGGTCAAGGCACGCGACCTGCGCGCCGCGAGCGGCAAGCAGCCGCGCCGTGGCTAGTCCGATCCCTGATGCGCCTCCGGTAACCACTGCGGCGAGTCCGGCGAAGTCGGCGTCCGGCATAGGCGGCTCCCTTCCCCGGACCGGCAGGTCAGGCGGGCGGCACAGGTGCGGCGGCTTCAGTGGGCCATGTCCGGTCGGCGCCCGCAGCCCAGATCTCACCGGCTGGATAGCTGAACCGGGCAACTGAATCGGGCCACATCGCGGCGCTGAATCCCGGCGCGGTCGGGGGGAGGTAGCGTCCGTCGCGCAGCTGGACCGGGTCGACGAAATGCTCGTGCAGGTGGTCAACGTACTCGATGGCCCGGTCGCGGTCGCTCCCAGAAACTGCGATGTAGTCGAACATGGCCAGATGCTGGACAAGCTCGCACAACCCGACCCCGCCGGCGTGTGGGGAGACCGGGACCTCGTACTTCGCTGCTAGCAGCAAGATCGCGATGTTCTCGTTCACACCGCCGACCCGACAGGCGTCGATCTGTATGACGTCGACTGCCGCGGCCTGCAGGAGCTGCTTGAACATGATCCGGTTGGCGACTTGCTCGCCGGTTGCGACCTTGATCGGTTCGATCGCTCGCCGGATCGTGGCGTGACCGAGGACGTCGTCGGTACTGGTCGGCTCCTCGATCCAATATGGCGAGAACTCTGCTAGCGCCTCCAGCCAGGCGATCGCCTCGTCTACCGACCACACCTGGTTCGCGTCGAGCGCGATCCGAACGTCGGGGCCGACAGCGTCGCGGGCGATCCGGCACCGGCGGACGTCATCCTCCAGGTCGGCGCCAACTTTCAACTTGATCTGGCTGAAACCGGCGGCGACGGCGGCTCGGGCAAGCTCGGCGAGCTTCGCGTCCTCGTAGCCGAGCCAACCCGGGGATGTGGTGTAGGCCGGATAGCCTTCGGCGCGGAGCAACTCCTTTCGACGGGCCCGGCCCGGCTCGGCCCTCCGGAGCAGCTCGAGCGCCTCCCCTGGGGTCAGTGCGTCGGTGAGGTAGCGGAAGTCGACCAGCGACACGATCTGCTCAGCTGTCATTGCCGAGAGGACGTGCCACAGCGGCTCGCCCCGGATCTTCGCATAGAGATCCCAGACCGCGTTGATAACCGCCGACGCCGCCATGTGAATGACCCCCTTCTCCGGGCCCAGCCAGCGCAGCTGGGGGTCGCCGACTACCAGGCGGGCGAAGCTGCCGAGGTCACCGAAGACGGTGTCCAGGTCACGCCCCACAACGAAGGGCCGCAGTGCTTCGATCGCGGCAGCGACGATCTCCGTCCCGCGGCCCAGGGTGAAGCAAAAGCCGTGTCCCTCTGCCGCGTTCCTGCCGGTCGCGTCGGTGCGCAGGACGACGTATGCCACTGAGTAGTCCGGGTCGGGGTGCATGGCGTCCGATCCGTCGAACTGCAACGACGTGGGGAAACGTACGTCGAAGGTGTCCAGCGCGATGATGCGAGCGTCCATCGTGTCCCATCGGCGGCAGGGCAAGTCATCCGATGTATAGCACTATCCGAACGCTCTAGTCGACTACACATCCAATGAATCAACTCTCGATACGGTCAAAACTCCCGCTGGAAGGTTGACAGACGCTTAGACATCCGATGTAATCCACGGCTGAAGCGGGCGTAAGCCCCTGCCTATTCTCCGGCCTGGCGCTGCCGGCGGGCAACGGAAAGGTTGGCTCAATGAGAAAGCGCATCGCGCTCGCGGCGGCGGTACTCACCGCGGCGACCGGCCTGAGCGCCTGCTCGGTCGGCGACGACGACTCGAGCTCTGCGAGTAAGGGCAAAAAAGAGATCACCTTCCTCGTCTTCGAAACACCGAACCTCAACGCGCAGTACTGGGACGCGGCGATCAAACGAGTCACCGACAAGAACCCGGACATCAGCGTCAAGAAGATCGTCTCACCCGACCAGGACCGGACGACCTATGCCAAGCAGCTGCTGACCTCGGGGCAGTTCCCCGATGTCATGATCGCCGTTTCACCGGCCGGCTTCGCTGAGGCGGGAAACCTCTACGCCTGGTCGCCGAACGAGCTGAAAGACTTCATGTATCCGACCAACGGTGCGGTCAACGGCAAGGTCTATCAGCTTCCCGCCAACACCCAGACCATCCCGGTGGTCTACTACAACAAGGACCTCTTCGCGAAGGCCGGTATCAGCGCGCCGCCCAAGAGCTACGCCGAGCTTCTCGGCGACGCGGCGAAGCTGAAGGCCCAGAAGATCACACCGTTCGTGGTCGGCGGTGTCCATGACGCACTCGGCCCGACGTTCGCCGGCATCCTCGCGACCGACGTGTATGCGAAGAACCCGAACTGGATGCACGACCGGCGAGCGGGCAAGGTCAAGTTCAGCGACCCAGACTTCAGGACAGGCGCAGCCAAGCTCGCCGATCTCGCCGCCAAGGGCTACATCGACAAGCACGACGTGTCCCGCGACTACGCGGCCACCCAGCAGGCGTTCCTGGACGGCAAGGGCGCGATGTACGCGATGGGCAACTGGTTCGCCGCGG
>DATBRJ010000174.1:0-6754 GCA_036560395.1 Actinomycetes bacterium
GGCGCGAGGACTTCCCGAGCACCTCGGTGGCAAGACACTGGGCGAATTGCCCGATCAGCTTGCCGCCCACCTCCTGCATGACACCACGGCCGAACTGTGCCGGGCGGCCGGTCACGCTCAACGAGGTGCTTACCACGACTCTGGTGTAGTCGCCTTCGTCGTGCAGCTGAGTACGGACTGTCGCGCGAGCCGTACCGGTACCGCGCGTCTCCCGTCCTGAACCGCTGATCATCGCCAGATGCTGCGACTCGTCCTTCTCCTCGAACCGGGCCGTCCCCTGATATGTCATCATGATCGGCCCGACCTTGACCTTCACTGCGCCGGTCATGTTGTCGCCGTCGAAGCTCTCGAGGGTGGCGCCAGGCATACAGGGGGCAATGCGTTCGACGTCAAGCAGTGTTTTCCAGGCCTCATCGACCGAAACCGGAACGGTGAACTCGTGTTCGAACTCCACAGCTGGCTCCCCACTCTCGCAAGCATGCAGGCCTTCGTCGAGGCCGGGGCCTGCCGCCTCCTCGCGTCACGGTAAGACCTTAGGGATCTCCTCGATTCAACCCGAATGTGGCCACGGTTGCACGAGGGGCACTCTCACACGAACCCGGGCAATAAGAAGGGCACCTTCACCCCAACTTATGGGGTGAAGGTGCCCTTCATGCGATCCAGGAGCGCTCAGGACGCCGGGCCGGCGGCCGCGGTCACCGCGCGCCTCGTCAGCGCGCGTGCCAAGTGCTCCCGGTAGTCGGACTTGGCGTGCAGGTCGCTCGGTGCGGAGGCGCCGACCGCGGCCTGGTCGGCTGCCCGGCCGATCGCCGCGGAGTCCGACACCGCCACCCCGGCCAGTGCCTGCTCCACCGCAGCCGCCCTGACCGGTGTCGAACCCATGTTGGCCAGACCGATTCTGGCCTCGGCGATCTGACCGTCAGAGCGACGGACCGCCGCGGCCACCCCGACGATGGTCCACGCCTGCACAACCCGGCGAAACTTCTCGTACCGGTAGCCCCAACCTTCGCCGAGGACGGGAACCCGAACCTCGACAAGGACCTCATCGGGTTGGAGCGCGGTTGACAGGTAATCGGCGAAGAAGTCACGCGCGGGGATGGACCGCCTGCCGGACGGGCCGGCCGCGACCAGAGTCGCGTCCAGCGCGACCGCGATCGCGGGCAGGTCCCCGGCGGGGTCGGCATGCGCCAGCGAGCCACCGAACGTGCCGCGGTGGCGTACCGCCGGATCGCCGATGGTTGCGGCGGCAGCGGCAAGGAGCCCGCAACGCGATCTGACGAGGTCCGAGGACGCCACCTCGGCGTGCGTCGTCATCGCCCCGACGACCAGCTCGCCGGCTTCCTCCCGTACGCCCCGAAGCTCGTTCAGCCGACCGAGGTCGACGAGGACCGAAGGGAAGGACAGCCGCAGCCGTAGCAACGGCAGCAGCGATTGGCCACCGGCGAGGACCTTTGCCTCGTCGCCGGCCGCGAGGGCCGCGATCGCCTCGTCGACGGAGGTGGGACGTACGTAGTCAAAGGCGGGGGGAATCATGCGGCACCTCCCGGGGTCGCGCCGCGTGCATCCTTGATCGCTCGCCATACCCGCTCGGGCGAGCAGGGCATCCTGATGTCGGTGACACCGAGGTGCCGCACGGCATCGATCACGGCGTTCACTACCGCCGGAGTCGACGCGATCGTGCCCGTTTCTCCCACCCCTTTCACGCCGAGCGAGTTCGTGGTGGACGGTGTGATCGTACGGTCGAGCGTCCACGGCGGCAGGTCAGGCGCGGCCGGGACGAGATAGTCGACCATCGTGCCGCTGACCAGGTTGCCGTCGTCGTCGTAGACCGCTTCCTCATAGAGCGCCTGGGCGACGCCCTGGGCAACACCGCCGTGGACTTGGCCATCGACGATGTCCGGATTGACCACAACGCCGACGTCATCGACCGCGACGTAGGACCGCAGCCTCACCGCCCCGGTTTCGGTGTCCACCTCTGCCGCGCACAGGTGTGTTCCGTGCGGGATGGAGAAGACATCCGGGTCGTGGACCGCGTCCGCGCTGAGGATGGGCTCGACACCTTCGGGCATGCTGTGCGCCGAGAAAGCAGCGAAAGCGAGCTCCTGGATCGACTTCTGGGACTCGGGCGCCCCGCGCACCCTGAACGCCCCGGCGTCGAACTCCACGTCACCGGGGTCCGCCTCGAGCAGGTGTGCTGCCAGCTGCCGCGCTTTCTCGACGACCCGTTGGGCCGCCTTCTGTATCGCGACACCGCAAACGGCGAGCGACCGCGAACCGTAGGTGTCCAGTCCGATCGGCGCGGCCTGCGTGTCCCCGTAGATCACGTCGATGTCGTCGAACGGTATGCCGAGCTCGTCGCTGGCGAGCTGGGCGAAGGTGGTCGCGTGGCTTTGCCCGTGCGGGGACGTCCCGACGACGACCTCGGCCCGCCCAGTCGGGAGGACCCGGATGGCGGCGGCCTCCCAGCCGCCGGCCACGTACCCGGTTTCGCCGAGCCAGCGGGACGGCGCGAGCCCACACATCTCGGTGTACGTCGATGTGCCGATGCCGATCTGAACGGTGTCTCCGCGCTGCCGCCGCTCGGCCTGCTCGGTGCGCAGCTTGTCGTATTCCAGCAGCGCCAGTGCCCGCTCGGTGGCTGCCTCGTAGTCGCCGCTGTCGTATTCGAGCCCGGCAATCGTCGTGTACGGGAACTCGCTCTTGGTGATCCAGTTCCGCCGCCGGAACTCGATCGGGTCCATGCCGAGCTCGGCGGCAGCCTCGTCCATGATCCGTTCGATGACGAATGTGGCCTCCGGCCGACCCGCGCCGCGGTAGGCGTCCGTCGGCGTCTTGTTGGTGAAGATCCCCTGGCAGGTGAGGGTGTGCGCCACGAACTTGTAGATGCCTGGGTACATGTAACGCCCGAGCAGCGGAATGCTGGGGGTGAGCAGCTGAAGATACGCCCCCATGTTGACCGTCAGATCGACCTTGAGCCCTCTGACCACGCCGTCCCTGGTGACCGTCATCTCCACGTCCTGGATCAGGTCACGGCCGTGGATCGTCGCGAGATAACCCTCGCTGCGCGACTCGGTCCACTTCACCGGCCTGCCGAGCTTGTGCGCGAGGACCGGAATGATGACGTCCTCCGCGTACACATCGAGCTTCGACCCGAAGCCGCCGCCTACGTCGGGAGCGATGATCCGGATCTTCTGCTCCGGCCATCCCGTGTTCAGCGAGAGGAAGACGCGGACGAAGTGCGGGACCTGGGTGGCGCTCCACACGGTGACCTCACCGGTGGCCGGGGTCGCCGTCGCGACGACCGAGCGGGGCTCCATCGCATTCGGGATCAGCCGCTGGTTGATAAAGCGCCGGCTGATCGTCAGCACGTCTCCCTGCTTCGTCGCCTCGTGGTCGCCCCAGTCCTCCCGATAGGTGAAGCAACGGTTGTTCGGTACGTCGTCGTGGACGAGCGTCGAGCTGTCCTGCTGAGCCGCCGTCATATCGACGACCGCCAGCAGCGGGTCATAGTCCACCTCGATCGCGTCCAGCGCGTCGGCGGCGGCGTAGCGGTCCGTCGCGACGACCAGAGCGACGCCGTCACCCGCATGGCGGGCCTTGTCGGTCGCCAGCGGCAGGTGGGGTGGGCTCTTCATGTCCGCTGACACGGTCCAGGCCGTCGGCAGCGTCGACCAGGAATCGGCGAGGTCGGCACCGCTGAACGCGGCCACCACCCCCGGGCGCTCCTTCGCCGCCGAGACGTCAATGCGAGTGATGCGAGCGTGTGCCAGGGGGCTGCGCAGGATCGCGCAGTAGAGCATGCCTGGCAGCTGGATGTTGTCCGTCCATGTCGTCTGGCCGGTCAACAGCCGTGCGTCTTCCTTGCGCAGCATCGGCTGGCCAACCGCAGCCGCCGGACGGTCGGCTACCTCGGTCATGCCGACACCCCCTCTGGTACTCCCGTGGTCGCCGATCCGCCGTCCGACCTGGCCCGCATCGCGGTCCCGGCCGTCCGCACCGCCTCGACGATGTTGTGGTAACCGGTGCAGCGGCAGAGATTGCCTTCCAGGCCCTCCCTGATCTGCTCGTCGCTCGGGTCCGGATTGCGGCTCAGCAGATCGACCGACGCAAGAATCATCCCCGGCGTGCAGTAACCACACTGGAGGGCGTGGCATTCATGGAAGGCCTGCTGGACCGGATGCCACTGGCCGTCGGTCGACAGCCCTTGGATCGTTGTGATCGCCGCACCGTCCGCTTGGGCAGCGAGGACCGTACAACTCTTCACGCTCGAGCCGTCGAGCAGCACGGTGCACGTGCCGCAGTTGGACGTGTCGCAGCCGATCGGCGTACCGGTCTTCCCTAGCCGGTCCCGCAGGTAGTGCACGAGAAGGAGACGGGGTTCGACATCGTCCTCGTGCCTGACGCCGTCGACCATGACGCTGATCTGGACCATGCGCCCTCCCAGCGAGCCGCAGTAAAGAAGCCGCGCACGACGGCGCTCGCCACTGCTGGCACGCCGCACCGTGCAAGTCGGGATCACATGGTGACGTAGCCATACAGGGAGGAAAGCACCACCGAACGGACCCGTACGGCACACAACCTATGCGTCCGGTCGCCCCACGGTAAGGGGTCCGGCCGAGCGGGGTTCCTGACGCTAGGGCGGCTGCGGGCCGGAACGGATGTCGAGAGAGTCTTTCGCGGGGTTGAGATCGACGATAACCGTGTCGCCATCCTTGACCTCGCCCGACAGCAAAGCGCGTGCGAGCTGGTCACCGATCGCGGTCTGGATGAGCCGTCGCAACGGCCGAGCGCCATAGATCGGGTCGTAGCCGGTCAGCGCCAGCCACTCCCGTGCCGCGGAGGTGACGTCGAGTGCCAGCCTGCGCTCGGCCAGCCGGCGAACGAGCCGGGCGACCTGCAGGTCAACGATCGCTGTCAGCTCCTCGATCTCGAGTGCATGAAAGACCACGATGTCGTCGAGCCGGTTGAGGAACTCCGGCTTGAACGACTGCCGGACGACGGAGAGGACGAGATCCTCGCGGGCCGCGTCGTCGAAGCTCGGGTCCGTCAAGTGCTGGGAGCCGAGGTTGGAGGTCAGGATCAGGATCGTATTGCGGAAGTCGACCGTGCGGCCCTGTCCATCGGTGAGCCTCCCATCGTCAAGCACCTGGAGGAGAATGTCGAAGGCCTCTGAGTGGGCCTTCTCGACCTCATCGAGCAGAACGACGGTGTACGGGCGGCGGCGAACCGCCTCGGTGAGCTGACCGCCTTCCTCGTAGCCGACATAGCCGGGCGGCGCACCGACCAGCCGCGCGACCGAATGCTTCTCGGAGTACTCGCTCATGTCGATGCGTACCATCGCGCGCTCGTCGTCGAAGAGGAAGTCGGCAAGCGCCTTGGCGAGCTCGGTCTTGCCCACGCCGGTCGGGCCGAGGAAGAGGAAGGAACCGGTTGGCCGGTCGGGATCCGCGACACCTGAACGGGCTCGGCGCACGGCGTCCGACACGGCGCGTACCGCCTCGTCCTGCCCGACGACTCGGTGGGCGAGCTCGTCCTCCATCCGCAACAGCTTCGCCGTCTCCCCCTCGAGCAGCCGTCCGGCCGGGATTCCGGTCCACGCCGCCACGACGTCGGCGACGTCGTCGGGGCCGACCTCCTCCTTGACCATGGGCGCCACCGCAGCGTCGTCGTCGGTGGCGGCAGTGGCCTCCGCAAGCTCGCGCTCGGCCGCCGGGACCTCGGCGTAGAGCAGCCGGGCCGCGGTCTCCCAGTCGCCGTCCCGTTCGGCACGTTCGGCCTGCCCGCGCAGGTCATCCAACCGCTTCTTGAGCTCACCGACCCGGTTGAGACCTGCCTTCTCCCGCTCCCAACGGCCGGTAAGCGCGGCGAGCTGTTCTTGCTTGTCGGCAAGATCCTTGCGCAGCCTGGTGAGCCGTTCCAGGGAGGCCGGATCGGACTCCTTGCCAACCGCGAGCTCCTCCATCCGCAGTCGATCGACGGCACGCTGCAGCTCGTCGATCTCGACGGGACGCGAATCGATTTCCATTCGCAGTCGGGAGGCCGCCTCGTCGATCAGGTCGATCGCCTTGTCCGGGAGGAAGCGCGCGGTGATGTAGCGATCGGACAGGGTCGCGGCGGCCACGAGAGCCGAGTCGGCGATCTGGACCTCGTGGTGGGCCTCATACCTGCCCTTGAGCCCGCGCAGGATGGCGATGGTGTCCTCGACGGATGGCTCGCCGATGAGGACCTGCTGGAACCGGCGTTCCAAGGCCGGGTCCTTCTCGATCCGTTCGCGATATTCGTCGAGCGTGGTGGCGCCCACCATGCGCAGTTCCCCGCGAGCCAACATCGGCTTGAGCATGTTGCTCGCGTCCATCGCGGATTCGCCTGTTGCTCCGGCGCCGACGACCGTATGCAGCTCATCGATGAAGGTGACGATCTGCCCGTCGGATTCCCTGATCTCGTTGAGTACGGCCTTCAGCCGCTCTTCGAACTCGCCGCGGTATTTCGCCCCCGCGACCATCGCGCTGAGGTCGAGCGCCACCAGGCGCTTGCCGCGCAACGATTCAGGGACGTCGCCGGCGATGATCCGCTGGGCCAAGCCCTCGACGACCGCCGTCTTGCCGACACCAGGCTCACCGATGAGGACCGGGTTGTTCTTCGTCCGGCGGGACAGCACCTGGACAACCCGGCGGATCTCGCTGTCTCGCCCAATGACCGGGTCTACCTTGCCCGCTCGCGCCTCCGCGGTGAGATCGCGGCCGTACTTCTCCAG
>DATBRJ010000175.1:0-4594 GCA_036560395.1 Actinomycetes bacterium
GGCTCGACGACATGGAGGACGAATCCGGCAGCCACCGCGGCATCGAACGCGTTCCCTCCGCCCTCGAGCACCGCCATGGCGGATTGTGAGGCCAGCCAGTGCGTCGAGGAGACCATCCCGAACGTGCCGCGCAGCGTCGGCCGGGTGGTGAACGTCACCGGGCGCGTCACTTCTGGTGGCGGAGGTACTCCGCAATCGCGCTGATGTCAGCATCGCCGAACCCGGCAGCAAGTGCCCGGCGCACCGCCTCGCGGTTCGCCGCCGCCTGCTCCATCGACGCACCCACCCGCCGGGCCAACTCCAGAATGAGGTCGAGGTCCTTCGCGACCAGGTTCAGGCTGAACGCGACCGGCGTTTCCTCCGGTTGCTCGAACGCGTCGCGCTTGTAGAGCACGTAGGGTGCCGCCACCACGCTCGATGCGAAGACCTCATAGGCCGTGGACCGCTCGATGCCGGCCTTTTCCGCGAGCACGAGCGCTTCTGCGACGGCGAGGTTGAGGGCACCCACGACAGCGTTGACCGCCAGCTTCATAGCCGCGCCACTGCCGTGGTCACCCATGTGGAAGATGCGGCTAGCAAGCACATCGAGGACCGGCCGGGCGGCGTCCAGGTCATCGCCCCGCCCGCCGGCCATGATGGTGAGCTCACCGCGCTCGACTACGGAGACACTGCCAGAGACGGGGGAGTCAAGATGGCCCGCTCCAGCCTCCTCCACGAGGTGCGCTATCCGCCGCGCGGTCTCCGGATCAATCGTGCTGGTGTCGGCGACCACTGTGCCGGGATTCAGCCCGGCAATGATCCCCTCGTTACCGGTGTACGCCTCGTCGACCGCGCGGTCGTCGGCGAGCGACACGATGACCGTGCCCGCTGAACTCGCCGCCTCCCGGGCGGTGTCAGCCACATCAGCACCGGTCTGGAATGCAGCCTTTTCGGCCCGCTCTCTGGTGCGGTTGTAGACGATGACGTCGGCGCCGCCAGACCGCAGCCGGCCGGTCATCGCCGTACCCATCCGACCCGTCCCGACGACCGCGACGGTCTCCCTCTGTGTATTCACAGCAATAGCGTGCCGCCGTTGACATCGAGATTCACACCGTTGACCGCCGCGTTCCGCAAGAGGAACTCGACGGCGTGGGCGATATCGTCCATCGTGGCGAGCCTTCCAGTCGGCGTACGTGACCGATACCGCTCGAGCACCTCTGGTGGCTTGCCGCTCCAGTACGGACTGTCGCCGACGATCCCCGGATGGATCGCGTTGACCCGGATGGGCGCGAGCTCGACGGCAAGGCTGTGGACGAGACCCATCACTCCGCCGTTGACGGTCGAGACTGTCGTCGATCCCGGATATGGCCGCATCGCCGCCATGCCGCCGAACACGACGATCGACCCGTCCTCGCCCATCCGCTTGTGCAGGACGTGGACGACCTCCGTATAGCCGACGAGCTTCAGGGTCACCAAGGCGATGGCCCGATCGATGTCATAGTCAGCCGCGGTGTTCTCGTCCCTGTCGATCGCCGAGAGGACGAGATGGTCCACGTGCTCGATGCCTGAGAGCCGGTCGGCCAGCTCGTGCGGGCGGGAGAGTTCCACGGTGAGACCACGGGTTCGCCCGCCGAGCTCGGCAGCGACAGACTGCGCGCGCTCGACGGCACGTCCGGTGAGGATGACCTCGTCCCCACGCGCCGCCGCCCGGCGGGCAATCTCCTTGCCGATACCGGCGGTGCCCCCAATCACCACCAAGGTGCGTTGGTCAGCCACCCGATCCTCCAGTCTTTCCGTCTGCCAGCACGCCACGCAGGTAGTCCCAGTCGCGGGCAAACCGGTAGGAGTGACGCGCGGGTGGCTGTGGTGCCTGTGTCTCGAGCCACCGCACCGGGACGTCCGCGGGGTTCGTGAAGCTGTGGACGCAGCCCACCCCCGCCCAGGCGACGTCCCCCGCGTTCAGCCGATAGTGCTCACCGTCGAGCTGAGCGTCGACGGCACCCTCGAGGATCAGGTAGGTCTCCTCAAAGGGGTGGTCGTGCGGCCCGATAAGGCCGACGGGCTCGTACTGCACCATGAACATGGTCGTCAGCTGAGCGCCGAGATCGCTGTCGACCATCATCTTGACGGTGATCCCGCTATAGACCAGCAGGGCGGTGCGCATGCTCGCCGAGACCGCCAGCATGCCCTGGCTCTGCTTGGTCGCATCCATGTGATCCCGGGTGATGTTGCCGAAGCTGCGCGTCCGCGGATCGCGTACGTCGAGCACGATCGGCGCGGAAGCAGACGCCGACGGCACCACGAAGGTGTCCTCATCGAACCGTCTTCGCGGCTGCGGGCCTTGCATCTCTGCCCACCGGACCGTCACGTCGTCCTCGCTGCTCCAGGTGTGCGGGACACCCACCGGGATCACACCGTAGTCACCCGGTCCGAGGACGACCGAGCCCTCCGCGGCCTGGACGATCGCGGTGCCGTCCAGCACATGAAAGCTCTCCTCGAACGAGTGGAGGTGCATCGGCAACCACCCGCCCGGTTCGAGCTCACAGATGCCGAAGCCAGTGTGCGCTGCACCGTCGTCCTCGCCCACGACCGACCACCGCCGGTACCCCGTCGCGCCCGCGGCCCATCCGTCAGGTTTCACGAAGGCCGCATCCGCGCCGCGCCGGACCAGGTGCCGCGACGCGGTCATCAGGTGGCCGCACCCTTGCGCTTCGCGGTCTCGGCGAGGAGGTAGTCCCGTGCCGCCTCAACGAGGTTCCTGGCTCGGTCGACGTCACCGACGAGCTTGCCGTCGCGCTTGCGGATCTGCCCGTCGACCATGACCGTTTCGACGTTGGACACGTCGGCGCACAGGGTGACGGCCGCGACCGGGTCGATCACCGGGGCGACGTTGAGCGCACGCGCGTCGATGAGGGCGACGTCTGCCCGCTTGCCGGGAGTGAGCGATCCGGTGCGGTCGTCGAGTCCGGCGACTCTTGCGCCGTTGATCGTTGCCATCTCGAGCATCTGGCGGGCAGTGAGCATGGTGTCGGGTACGGGGGTGTCGGCCTGCCAGCATTCGGCATTGACCCGTGCCCGCTCCGTGCCGAACGCGCTGCGCATCTCGGTGAACATGTCGCCGGGAGCGGTCGTTACGACGTCGATGGAAAGGCTGGGCGGGAGGCCGTACTCGATCGCCTTCATCACCGGCGGCCAGCCGTGGCCCATCTGGACCTCGACCTGCGGGGCGATGGAGATGCTTCCGCCGCTCTCGGCGACCAGCCGCCACTCCTCCTCGCTGAAGTAGCAGCAGTGGATGTAGGTCGTGTCCGGCCCCAGCAGACCGTAGTCGCTCAGTTGCTTGATCATGCCGAACCGGCCGGCTACCCGGCCCATCGCGACGTGGACGGTGATCGGAATGCCGAGCTCGCGGGCCAGGCTCCATTCGGCGCGTACGACGTCCTCGACGCAGAACCCGGGACCGCGGGTGGCGAGACCCATGGTGAGCAGCCCGTCGTCCGAGGAGAAGTAGGTCTCTCGCACCCGTCGAACGTCTTCGGCCGGAATGGCGATCTTGCTCTCGAACCAGTAGTCCGACAGCGACGTGTTCGCGCTGCCATAGGCGTACTGGGCGCGGATCCCGGTTTCCTGCAGGCCGCGGATGGCGGCGTCGGCGTGCTCGGGCGTGTTGTTGATGTGCGACCAGTCCACCAGGGTCGTGATGCCCGCGTTCAGGCATTCCAGCGAGCCGGCAAGATTGCTCGCGTAAACGTCGGCCGCGCGGTAGGCCGGCGCGAAGGTGTCGAGCACTTCAACGAAATAGTCGTCGAGGGTGGCGTTCGGCGCGCATCCGCGGATCGCGGCTTCCCAGGTGTGCCGGTGAGTGTCGACGAACCCGGGAATGGCAATCCGGCCGCTAGCGTCGACCACCTCCGCGTCGGCATCGATGTGTTGTTCGATCCCGGCGATCTTCCCGTCCTCGATGAGGATGTCGCCCCGCGGCAGGTCACCAAGCTCAGGGTCCATGGTGATGACTGTGCCGCCGCGGATAAGTGTCTTCGTACCCATGCCTGCAGCTCCTTTGCCTGGCAGAGAGGGATCAGTAGGCGGCGAGGCCGTTCGTGGCCTCGACCACCTTCTCGACGGTGGGGATGACCTGCTCTTCGAGAACGTCGGCGAAGGGCAGCGGGACGTTCGCCGACGCGACCCGCTTGATTGGGGCGTCAAGCAGCTCGAATCCCTCGTCGGAAACGATGGACACGAGCGTTCCGCCCCAGCCGCCTTGGTACGGGTTCTCCTCGACGACCAGCAGCTTCGATGTGTGCTCAAGTGATCGCATGACGGTTTCGACGTCGAGCGGCACCAAGCAGCGCAGGTCGATGACCTCGGCCGAGATGCCGTCGTGAGTGAGCTCGTCGGCCGCGGCGAGCGCAACCGGCACCGTGGAGGCGAGAGCGGCGATGGTCAGGTCACTGCCTGGGCGCCGGATAGTGGCCTGACCGAGCTCGACGAGGTGATCCGGCGGCGCGACCTCGCCCTTGCTGGCGAACAGCCCCTTGTGCTCGAAGAAGACAACCGGGTCGTCGCTGCGGATCGCGGCGGCCATCAGGCCGATGACATCTGCCGGGGTGGACGG
>DATBRJ010000176.1:0-8561 GCA_036560395.1 Actinomycetes bacterium
GATGGTCCCCATGAATGGCGCACCCGGGATGCGCACGCCGGGCAGGTCGTCGGAGGTCGCCCACCCATCGGCGATGGCCCACCGAACCATGAACGGCTCCGTAAACACGTCGCGAAGAAACCCGAACCCCGGCACCTGCACCGTGTAGCCGTAACTGTCCGGCACCACCTCGAGGATCTCGACCTCGAGCAGGTCGCCTGGCTCCGCACCGTCGACGTACACCGGGCCGGTCAGTGGGTGCACCACGTCCAGATTCGGCGCGGCCACCGTTTCCAGGGTGGCGTTCGGCCCCATCTGCCCGTCAAAGGCATCTCGAGTCTCGAGGACCACCTCGTCACCGGGCTCGCAGGTCACGATCGGCGGGATGTCCGGATGCCACCGGTTGTGACCCGTCGACGGCTCCTCCCCTAGCGTCTTCGACCGGTCGACGCGCACCTCATGAACGGCCATGCCAACCCCCTCTTGTGGATCCGCTCGGTATCCTCCTCCATCGTCGCCGAACCCGCATGATCGTGATCGGCTCAGGCGCTGAAAGGATCCTGGAGCGGGTTGCCACAGAACCCGCAGGTACGTGCCGGTGCGACGGTCGGCTGTTGAAACTGTTCGCAGTAGTCGCACCTGCTCGGGTCGACCCGTGGGTCGTCGCTGCCTACCGACTCACGAGCCGCGAGGCGCTCACCGGGCCGACGAGTCCCGCAGTCTAGATCCGTTTGATTGTCGCCAACCACGCCGGAGCGCCGTCGTCGTGGTATCTCGTCTAAATCCGGTCCGGTCCGATGGCGGCCACATTCCATCCATTGCTGGGGTTGAACGCCGCTCTCAGCTCTTCCTGACTGATGGGGTGCGGGCCAGTATCGGGACCATCGTCACTGAAGCACAACACATACAGGGTTCCATCGTGCTCGGTCACCGACGCTAGACTCGCCACGTATCCTGGTCGCTCGTCGCCGTCGAAGGTGTGGAACAGTCCGCTGTCCAACACCGTCTCAAACCTGCGCCCCAAACGCTCCAGCTGGAATGCGTCAGCCGCAGCGAACTCAACCTCGATCCCACGGTCGTCGGCCTTCTCTCGCGCGATCGCCAGTGCCGTCTCGGCCACGTCCACGCCCAGAACCGACAATCCCAGCAAGGCGACGTAAAGAGCGTTCTCGCCGGTCCCGCAGCCCGCATCGAGCACCGCTCCGGCGAATCCGCCTTCGGACGCCAAACGCACTATTGCCGGCTGCGGCTGGCCAATATCCCAAGGCGCAGGGCCGTCGTGGTACGACGCATCCCAGGGCGGTCCCGTCAGCCGTTCGTGACTGGTTGGGTGCCGACCACTGAACGGATCGTCAGCGAGGGTTCCTGATCGCTCCGACAACTTCGTCCCCTTCCTGCAACTGATCTTGCCAGCTCATCGTGGCACGCCAATCCACAGGTCTTGACTATTCCTCGCCCGAACGTCACACCCACTGGGCCTTACACCTCGCAGCGGTCATTGCGGACGTTGCTTTGTCCCCGTGGCCAGCAGCTGAATCATTTCTGCGATCCGCTCGGCACGCTGATCCGGGCGCCGCTTCGTCGCCTCTATCCACCGCAGGTACCCGCGACCGCAGAACTGGGCGACCGAATCGAAGAACTCCCCCGCGTCCGGGTTGCCATCCAACGCCGCGGCGACGTCGTCGGCGAGGTCATCCCGCTGCGGGCCCTCCGGTTCAATGACGACCGTGAGCGCGTCGCCTGGGCTCGATCCCACCGCCCCGCAGCCATGCCGGCCCAACCAGGAACCCGCGGTGCTCGCCGTGGACTTCGATGATCCCGCGTACCGGCATGCCATTGATGGTTCCGGTGATGCGATGGAGTCGCTTGGGTCGCCATGTCTGATCCGGGTCGAACGGGACTTCGATCAAGACCCGCCCGCGTCCGCCCGACCGGGCGGTGACCTCGAACCGTTGGGCGGCCGCGGCCACGATCCTTCCACACCGACGCGCGGCCGGTTGCTTCTACCGACCCGGCAACCAGCCGATGCGGGCGAGGACGTCTTCGGCGACCGTCCGCATCGGCCGAGCATCGTCGTTGTCTACGACGTAATCGGCCAGCTCGTGCGGCCGCATCGTCCGGCTCAGACCAGCGGCGGCGTCGAGATACCAGCGCGGGTCGCGGCCAGCCTCCCTGGCCCGCAGCCGTCGGTGCAAGGTGTCCGGGGGTACGTGAAGGTGCACGACGGTGACGTCGGCGCCCGGCACCGCGTCGCGGATATGACGGAGCAACCCGCGGTCCTCCAGTACCCGGCACAGCACGAGCCGGCGCGCGCCGGCCTCGCGAAACTGACTCCACATCGCGGCGAGGTTGCGATGAATCAGCCGCTCGTTCCACGGGTCATCGGCCGGCGACGGCCAACATAAGCCGATGACCGCGAGGTCGACGATGGCATGAGGAATGTTGGTCTCACGCAGTAGGTCACCAATCTCGGCGGCGACGGCGGTCTTGCCGGCGCCAACCGGACCGCTGAGTACGAGCACCGGCACGGTTGTCACGCTGCGCGCAGCCGGCCGGCCTGGCGGGCGGTGATGTGGCCGGCCTGGCGGAGCCAGGACACCGCATCGGACAGTGTCTCCTCGAGCGGACGTGGCTCGATGCCGAGCAGCGTGCGGGTAGCGCTGTCGTCAAACCGGGTCGCGTAGCTGTTTGCGACCAGGGCCTCGTGATCGGCCGGCAGGTGGAACGGCACGAACCGCTGGGCGCGCGCGGTCAGCCAGGCGAGCGGAAGCAGCGCGGCCGACGGCGCGGTGAGCATCGGGAGCCGCCGGCCGGTCAACGCCCGCAACGTTCGATAGAAGGTACCCCCATCGAGGAACGACCCGGGCACCACGAACCGGCGTGGGCCGCCGCCGGGCCGCATGACGGCGGCGCTGACCCGGGCGACGTCGCGTACGTCGACGGCGTGAATCCCGCCGGCGGGCCACATCGGATAGAGGCCGCGCAGCACGTCCCGCAGCCGCTGCATGTTGTCGGATAGGTGGGGATCGTGCGGGCCGTAGACACCGCCCGGATAGACGCACACCACCGGCGCGCCGTCGTCCTGCAGGCCGCGAGCGACTCGTTCGCTCGCACTCTTCGATTCCGTGTACGCACCGGGGGCCGCCGACACCGGCGAGTCGGCGGTGACGGTGGCGTTCTTGCGTAGGAGCGCGAGCGTGGTCGACACATACCCGATCGGGTCGCATCCGTGCTCGGCGGCGGTACGCAGAACATTCTCCGTGCCCCTCAGGTTGGTGCGGGCCGTCTCGGCGGCGGCGCGCGTGTCCAGGCTGAACACCGCCGCCGCGTGCACAACGGCATCACACCCGGCAAGCGCGTTGCGGATCGAGTCGGCGTCGGTGACGTCGCCTACGACGTGGTCGACCCGGTCCGTCAGCCCGAGCGGGTGCAAGGCCGGTGCGATGCGCTCCGGCCGGCGTACCAGAAGTCTCAGCTCATGGCCCTCGGCGGCCAATGCCGCAACCGTGTGCGAGCCTACGAACCCGGTTCCGCCGGTGACCAGAACGCGCACGACGGCCTCCTCTCCTCGTCACGGCCACAATATGGCCACAACCGACGGTGCCGCGGCGGCACGACGTGGATCGATGACCGAGCAGTCGATGCCGGCCAGGTTGCGGCGACGGAACAAGACGTGGGGTCGTCTTGCGCTGCAGCGGCAGCAGTGGTCGGCAGTGGGAGTGCGCGGCCGCGCCACGCCGGTTGGAGGGACAGCGGATGAGCGACGGCACCGAGGTGGGTACGCGCGGCGCGCAGGTGGCGCGGGCAGTGGGGGTCAGCAAGATCTACGGGTCGGGCGACACCGCGGTGCTAGCTCTGGACGACGTCACCGTTGGCTTCCTGCGCGCCCAGTTCACCGCGGTAATGGGACCCAGCGGCTCCGGGAAGTCCACCCTGATGCAATGCCTTGCTGGCCTGGATCGAGTCACCAGCGGTGAGGTTTGGATCGGCGACACTGAGCTGGGCCGGCTATCCGAGCGGCAACTAACTCTGCTACGTCGAACCAGCGTCGGCTTCGTGTTCCAGGCGTTCAACCTGCTGCCCACGCTCACGGCCGCTGAGAACATCACGCTTCCGCTTGCGATAGCCGGCGACGTACCGGAAGACGCGTGGTATAACCGGGTGATCGATGCGGTCGGGCTGCGGCCCAGGCTGGCCCACCGGCCCGCCGAACTGTCCGGCGGCGAGCAACAACGGGTCGCGGGCGCCCGTGCTCTGGTGTCCCGCCCATTGATCATCCTTGCCGACGAGCCCACCGGAAACCTCGACTCGAAGGCCAGCGCCGAGATCCTGACGTTCATGCGCCGGTCGGTGGATGAGTTCGAACAGACGATTGTGATGGTCACCCACGATCCGACCGCTGCCGCGTACGCGGATCGCGTGGTGTTCCTCGCCGACGGCCGGGTCGTGCGCGAGATGCTCGAGCCCACGGCGGATAAGGTGCTCGACTCCATGAAGCGATTGGGAGACTGACGACACCATGTGGACGGTGACCCTTCGGGGCCTGACGGCCCACAAGCTGCGGCTGGCGCTCACCGCCCTGGCGATCGTCCTCGGCGTGGGGTTCGTCGCCGGGACGTACGTGCTCACAGACACCATCAGCAAGACATTCACGCAGCTGTTCGAGCAGACCACCAAGGGCGTCGACGTGGCCGTGCGCACCCGGGACACGTTCTCCAGCGAGGGCAACGAGCAGCGGGCGCCAATGCCGGCGACGCTGCTCGACACGGTGACCGCCGTGCCGGGCGTCGCGGCCGCCGAGGGCAGTGTCTTTGGCTACGCCCAGTTCGTCGGCAAGGACGGCAAGCCGGTCACGACCGGCGGCGCCCCGACCCTCGGCGTCTCCCTGAGCACCGTCCCGCAGCTCCAGGCCGGCGCCACCCTGCGGGAGGGCCGCCGGCCGACCGGGCCTGGCGAGGTCGCGGTGGACGCGCACACCGCCAAGAAACAGGGCTTCGCGGTCAGCGACCGGGTCACGATCCTCTTTCAAGGCGCGCCCGGCCAATTCACCATCAGCGGCATCCTCGGCTTCGGCCCGGCCGACAACCTGGCCGGCGCCACGCTGGCCGGCTTTGACCTGGCCACCGCGCAGCGGGTGCTCAACCGCCAGGGACTCTACGACGAGATCGACGTGGTCGCCGCCGACGGCGTCAGCACGCAGGCGCTCCGCGACCGCGTCAGGGCCGTGGTAGATCCATCCGTAGAGGTGCTCACCGGCCAACAGCTGGCGGAGGACACCGCCAAGGCGGTGGGCCAGTTCACCAAGTTCATCAACTACGCCCTGCTCGCCTTCGCTTTCGTCGCACTCTTCGTCGGCTCGTTCATCATCGTGAACACGTTCTCGATCATCCTTGCCCAGCGAACCCGCGAGCTCGCCCTGCTGCGTTGCGTCGGTGCCGGCCGGCGCCAGATCCTCACGATGGTGCTTCTTGAGGCCCTGATCATCGGCGCGATCGCCTCCGTCGTCGGCCTCGGAGTGGGCGTGCTGGTAGCGATGGGTCTCAAGGCCGTGTTCGCCGCGCTCGGTGTCGACCTGCCGTCGACCACCCTTGTGATCCAGCCGCGTACGGTCGTCGTCGCCATCGTGGTCGGTGTGGTCGTCACTCTGCTCGCATCGCTGATGCCGGCCCTGCGGGCCACCCGCATTCCCCCGGTCGCCGCGCTGCAGGAGGAGACGGTAGCCGCCTCGACTCGGATCAGTTGGCGGCGCATCGTGGTCGGGACGCTCGTCACCGCCGTCGGCATCGCGCTGCTGCTGCTCGGGCTCTTCGCGGCTCGGGGAAACCGGCTGGTCAACGTCGCCGGCGGCGCCGTAGTGATCTTCCTTGGCGTGGGCGTACTGAGCCCACTGATCTCCAAGCCCCTCGCCCGGCTGCTCGGCTGGCCGTTCGCCCACTGGGCCGGCCAGCCCGGCAGGCTCGCCCGCGAGAACGCCATGCGCAGCCCGCGCCGCACCGCCTCCACCGCGGCCGCGCTGATGATCGGGCTCGCCCTGGTCAGCCTGGTAACGATCTTCGCGTCCTCGCTCAAGGCGTCCGTCACCAAGATCCTCGACGAGGCCGTCGCCGCAGACTACATCCTCACCGGCCCCACCAACAGCAGCCAGGGCTTCAGCACCGAGGTGGTCAACCGGCTGCGGCAACAACCGGAGATCGAGTCCGCCGCCGGCATTCGCCTCGGCGTGTTCAAACTGGACGGTACGACCCAGCAGCTGTTCGGCGTCGACCCGCCCGCATACGACAAGACCGTTCGCACCGACACCACCGCCGGCAGCCTCAGCGACCTCGCCGGCGGCGGCGTGGCCGTCCGCAGCGACGTCGTCAAGCAGCACGGCTGGAGGGTCGGCGACACCATCGGGATGCAATTCCCTGTGGGCGGCGCCGCACAGGTGCCGATCCGGGCGATCTACAAGGACAACCAGCTCAACGGCCCGTACCTGTTGGCCCTCACCGACTACCAGCGGCACTACAGCGATCAGCTCGACATCGTCGCGCTCGTCAAGGCCAAGGCGGGCGTGTCACCGGACGCCTCGCGGGCAGCGGTCAGCCGGGTGGCCCGCGACTACCCCAACGTCCAGATCAAAGACCAGGCCGAGTACAAGGCCGACCAGGCCAGCCAGATCAACCAGATCCTCATACTCTTCTACGTGCTCCTCGCGCTCGCCGTGATCATCGCGTTCATCGGCATCATCAACACGCTGGCGCTATCGGTGCTCGAACGGATCCGCGAGATCGGTCTGCTGCGGGCCGTCGGGATGACACGGCGACAGCTGCAGTCGATGGTCCGCTGGGAGGCGGTGATCATCGCCGTGCTCGGCGCGGTTCTCGGTTTGGTCGTGGGCACATTCTTCGGCTGGACCCTGGTCCGGGCCCTACGCAGCCAGGGCGTCACCGAGTTCCGCGTGCCAGGGGGCACGCTCCTGATCTTTGTGCTTCTCGCCGCCCTCGCGGGGGTGCTCGCCGCCATCTTCCCGGCCCGCCGGGCGGCCAAGATAGACATCCTGCGTGCCATCACAACCGAATAATCCGCTCGCCGACCCCGAGCCTTCCGCCATGACCCGCTCAAGCGCTGCTGGACCGCGCCCAAAGGTTGATGCCGGACTCGGTGGCGTACTTGTCGATCTCCGCCAGTTCGTCCGAGGTGAACGCCCGATTGTCCAACGCGGCCACGTTCGCCTCGAGCTGAGCCACGCTGCTGGCACCGATCACGATGGAGGTCATCCTCGGGTCGCGCAGCGTCCAGGCAAGCGCCATCTGGGCCAATGACTGCCCGCGGCGGGCTGCGATGTCGTTCAACGCCCGGATCTTGGCGAGGTTCTCCTCCGTCAGCCAGTCCGGCGACAGCGAGCTGCCCTCGCTGGCCCGCGACCCGGCGGGGACGCCGTGCAGGTACCGGTCGGTGAGCATCCCCTGGGCGAGCGGCGAGAATCCGATGCAGCCCACACCCTCGCGCTCGAGCACGTCGAGCAGACCGTCTTCGATCCAGCGGTTGAGCATGGAGTACGACGGCTGGTGGATCAGTAGCGGCGTGCCCAGCCCGCGCAGGATCGCCGCCGCCTGCGCGGTCTTGGCCGCCGAGTAGGAGGAGATCCCGACGTGCAGCGCCTTGCCCTGGCGTACCGCCGTATGCAGCGCGCCGAGGGTCTCCTCCATGGGGGTGTCCGGGTCGAAGCGGTGCGAGTAGAACACGTCCACGTACTCCACGCCCATCCGCCGCAGGCTCTGGTCGAGGCTGGCGAGTAGATACTTGCGGGAGCCCCACTCGCCGTACGGGCCAGGCCACATGTCGTAGCCGGCCTTCGTCGAGAGGATCAGCTCGTCGCGGTAGGGGCGGAAGTCGGCCGCGAGCAGCCGGCCGAAGTTCTCCTCCGCCGACCCGTACGGCGGACCGTAGTTGTTCGCCAGGTCAAAGTGCGTGATGCCGAGGTCGAAGGCCCGGCGCAGGATCGCACGCTGGGTTTCCAGCGGCCGGTCATGGCCAAAGTTGTGCCACAGGCCCAGTGACACGGCGGGCAGTCGTAGCCCGCTGCGACCGCAGCGCCGGTAGGTCATGGCGTCGTAGCGGTAGGCGTCGGCCGAGTAGTCCATCAGGACATGCTGCCACGCCGATTAGGGCACGTCGGTCGTTCAGGCCGGACGGACGGTGGCGGCGGTGCCGTAGGCGACGATCTCCGACAGACCGTTCGGCGTGGGCGGGGTGGGTCGCCGCTGCGACTGCGCCCCGGTCACTCGGCCGAGCGGTCAGGCGTTAACGCCGTTCGGCAGCCGACCGGGTAGGCCGAACCGCGGAAACAGTCCAGGGTGGACGAAGCCCGTGATAGCCGCGACAAGTCCGTTGTGGACGGTCAACACTTTGATGGCAAATGGCTCGTACGCGGTCGGGCCGTGGCCGGTGGCGGCGTAGACACCGACCGCTGGTTGCCGGTTGGCGGCGGTGGGCAGCAGGCGCAGGCCGCCACCCAACGAGCTGGCGAAGAGGTTCTCCAGGTAGATGCCGATCGCGGCGCGGCCGTGGTACCAGGACGGCGTGGGCGGCATCGACAT
>DATBRJ010000177.1:0-18498 GCA_036560395.1 Actinomycetes bacterium
TGCAAGTCCGTCGCGCGTTACACCGACCTCGTCCACTCCGTCGATCGCCCCAAGCTCGTTGCCGCGCTCTCGCGGGCGGCCGCCGTTACCGGACGCGATATCGGCTGCCTGGTCCAAGTAGATCTCGGTGGCGACGGAAACGGGCCAGTAGCAGGGGAGGACGACCTCGACCCCCGCGGCGGGGCACCGCCCGATGCGATACCCGGCCTTGCCGACGCCGTCGCCGCTGCCGATGGCCTGCACCTCGCTGGCGTGATGGCGATCGCGCCACTCGACCGGCCCGCCGCGGTCGCATTCGAACGGCTTGCCGAGGTGGCCTCCGCGGTCCGACAGGACCACCCTCACGCGACCGTCATCAGCGCGGGGATGAGTAATGACCTCGAGGACGCGATCACCCATGGCGCGACACACGTGCGTGTCGGAACGTCATTGCTCGGTTCGCGGCCCCCAGTCCGGTAGCGTCGATCTCGAGACAGGGGCGATCTCATCGGGCTCAACGCCTGGCCGGAGACGGCATTCGGCTGGCGGTCGTCTGCGGGCGCCAGGCACCATCGCGGGGCTCCTGGCCTCCGCTGAACGGCACAGCTGGCCAGGTGGGACGGACACACGTGAGCCAACCGAGATTCGCACACAGGCTCTTAGGAAGGGCAAGAGTATGGCCGGCGCCATGAGGAAGATGGCGGTTTACCTCGGCCTGGTCGAGGACGAAGATCGCTACGAAGACGGCTTCGACGACTACGACATCATCGACGAGCACAGTGACAACCGTGTGACCGGCGAGCAGCATGGTGCGGTCGCCACGGTGACCGAACGCCGGCCGGTGGTCACTGCCGTGTCGCAGCGTCTTGGCGACAGCACCTACCGCATCACGACTCTGCATCCACGGACCTACAACGAGGCGCGCACGATCGGTGAGCACTTCCGCGAGGGCACTCCGGTCATCATGAACCTCACTGACATGGAGGACAGCGATGCGAAGCGACTGGTGGACTTCGCGGCTGGGTTGATCTTCGGTCTGCACGGCCGGATCGAGCGTGTCACGGCAAAGGTCTTCCTGCTCACCCCTGCTAATGTCGACGTCACCGCCGAGGACAAGAGGCGGATCGCAGAGGGCGAGTTCTTCAACCAGAGCTGAGCTATGAGATAGGTCTCACGCCCTGAGGCGGACTCTAGGAGCGGGATGTTCTGGCTCGGTGATGCCCGATGAGCACCGTCGGGGAAGTTCTCACCGTTATCTTGTGGATCTTTCTGCTGTTCTTGATCTTCAGGTTGATCATGGACTACGTGTTCATGTTCGCCCGGTCGTACGAGCCCAAAGGCCCGATGCTGGTCGCGCTGGAGGCCACGTACTCCGTTACGGACCCACCTCTGAAACTGCTCCGGCGATACATCCCGCCGCTGCGCTTCGGAGGAATCGCGCTTGATCTGTCATTTTTGGTGCTTTTCGTCATCGTCTATCTGCTGATCGCCCTCGCGCAGCGCCTCTGACACGGTAAGGTCTGTCCGGTCGTGTTGGATCAGCCTGAGGTGAAGAGATGCCGCTGACGCCCGAGGACGTTCGGAACAAGCAGTTCACGACCGTTCGGCTCCGTGAGGGCTACGACGAGGACGAGGTCGACCAGTTCCTCGACGACGTCGAAGCAGAACTGACGCGCCTGCTAAGGGAGAACGACGAGCTGCGAGCCAAGCTCGCCGCCGCGACCCGCGCGGCTGCCGCCGGCGGCGGGCCAGTGCCACTCCCGGTCGAGCGCAAGGACGACCTCATCCCGACGCCGCCCGGCCCGCCTGCTCCAAGCGGCCCTGGCCCCGATGGCGCCGCGCGGGTGCTCGCGTTGGCGCAGCAGACCGCCGACCAGGCAATCGCGGAGGCGCGGACCGAGGCCAACAAGATCGTGAGTGAGTCTCGCGCCAAGGCGGAGGCGGTCGAGCGAGAGGCACGTGCTCGGGCAGACGCGCTCGAGCGAGATGCGCAGGAGAAGCACCGCCAGGCGATGGGCAACCTCGACCAGCAGCGCTCCATCCTCGAGCGCAAGGTCGAGGATCTGCGCCAGTTCGAGCGCGAATACCGCAGCCGCCTGCGCTCCTACCTCGAGGGTCAGCTGCGCCAGCTCGAGGCGCAAGCCGATGAGTCAATGGCTCCGGCCCGCTCTGGGCCGCAGCCGGTCGCGGCCGGTGCGCAAGCGCGCGCAGCGGTGCCTCCGCCGGCGAGTGGCTCGCAGCCTATGCGCGGCTTCCTCATTGACGAGGAGAACGACTAGCCGGCTTCATCGTGGCGGCTGCCGGTCGGCAGCCGCCACCGCGGAGGCATACCACTGGTCGGGCGTGCGCGCGCTCGCGGTGAGAATGGGTGGCTCCGTCGGGGATCGTGCACATGCATGATCCAGCCGTGGCCGTTCGGCCCGAGGATCCAGCCGTGACGGTCAGCCGGTGGCCTTGGCGAGGCGGAAGGTGAGCCCCAGGTCCGGGTGTTCCTGTGGCGGGGCGTCGGCCGCCGGGTCGTCCGACAGCGGAGTCCCCTTGGCGAAGGTGGTCGCCAGCACCTCATCGGCCACCATGCCGCCATGCTCCATGAGTGCTTCCGCGGTCTCAGCCGAGGTCGCCGTCCACCAGACGGAGACCCGGTCGGTTATGTCAAGCCCAGCCGACTTCCGCGCCTCCTGAATGATCCGCACGACCTCTCTGGCCAGCCCGGCTCGGCGGAGAACAGGGGTAACCATCAGGTCGAGCGCGACGGTTTCGCCACTCGCCGATTCGACCGCCCAGCCTTCGCGTGGCGTCTCGGTGATAACAACCTCGTCGGGGGACAGGGTTACGGTCTCACCGTCTACCACCACGCGCGCAGATCCACCATTCCTGAAGGCCGCGGCCAGCCCTGCCGCATCCGCCGCGGCGATCGCCCCGGCCACTGCCTTGGTCCTCGCACCGAACCGCTTGCCGAGAGCGCGGAAATTCGCCTTGGCGGCGTAGTCAACGAGTTCGCCCGCAGATCCGGCTTCCTCGCCGAGCGCGGTCAGCGATCCGACGTTCAGCTCGTCCGCGATCTGCGCTCGCAGTTCGCGCGGTAGCTTCGCGACGCCGACCGCGCCCACCAGCGCCCGGCCCAGCGGCTGCCGGGTCCTGACACCGGAAGTCGCGCGGGCTGCGCGACCCAGCTCGACCAGCCGACGTGCCAACGCCACCTGGGTTGACAGCTCGGGGTCGACGAGCGACTCGTCTGCTATCGGCCAAGTCGCGAGGTGAACGGACTCGGGTGCGTCGACGGTCACCGGGCGCACGAGGTCCTGCCACACCCGCTCGGCGATGAACGGAGTGAGCGGCGCGAAGAGCAGCGTCACGGTGGCCAGGCACTCGTGCAGGGTGGCGAAGGCGGCCGGATCGCCATCCCAGAATCGCCGTCGCGACCGGCGGACGTACCAGTTCGACAGGTCGTCGACGAAGGAGGACAGCAGCTTGCCAGCCCGGTAGCTGTCGAAGCCGTCGAGGGCGGCGTCAACGTCGCGTACCAGCGTCTGCAGCTCGGAGAGCACCCACCGGTCAAGCAGTGGCCGCTCGGCCGCCGGCGGGGAGCCCTCGGCCGGCGTCCATCCGGCGGCCCGGGCGTACAACGTCTGGAAGGAGACGGTGTTCCAGTAGGTCAGCAGGACCTTGCGCACGATCTCCTGCAGGGTCGCGTGACTGACCCGCCGCGCTACCCACGGCGAACTGCCGGCAAGCATGAACCAGCGCAGCGCATCCGCGCCGTGCTGCTCCATGAGTGGGATCGGCTCGAGGATGTTGCCCAGGTGCTTGGACATCTTGCGCCCGTCCTCGGCCAGGATCATGCCGAGGCACAGGACGTTCTCGTACGACGACCGCCCGAAGACGAGCGTTCCCACCGCCATCAGCGTGTAAAACCAGCCTCTGGTTTGATCGATCGCTTCAGCGATGAACTGAGCGGGATAGTGCTGCTCGAATTGCGGCTGCGAACCTTCGAGCCACGGGTAGCCCCACTGGGCGAAGGGCATCGCGCCTGAGTCGTACCACGCGTCGATCACCTCAGGTACCCGGGTCGCTGTGGCGTCGCCGGGCGCGTCCACGCCCTCGGCCTTGCAACGCGGGCAGCCAAACGTGATCTCGTCGATGTAGGGACGATGCGGGTCAAGCCCGGTCTGATCCGTGCCGGTCAGCTCCGACAGCTCGGCGAGCGAGCCCACGCAGGTCAGATGGCCTTCCTGGCACCGCCAGATCGGCAGCGGCGTGCCCCAGTAGCGGCTGCGTGAGAGCGCCCAGTCGACGTTGTTGCGCAGCCAGTCTCCGTAGCGGCCCCACTTGATCGTTTGTGGATGCCAGCTGGTGCGCTCGTTCTCGACGAGGAGCTGATCCTTGATCTCGGTCGTGCGGATGTACCAGCTCGGTAGGGCGTAATAGAGGAGCGGCGTGTGGCAGCGCCAGCAATGCGGATAGGAGTGCTCGTACTCGAGGTGGCGGTACATCAGCCCCCGGGCGTCCAGGTCGGCGACGAGCACCTCGTCCGCCTTCTTAAAGAACAGACCGCCGACCAGCGGCGTGTCGGGTTCGAAAGTGCCGTCGGGCCTGATCGGGTTGACCACAGGCAGCCCGTACTCACGGGCGACGGCCAGGTCTTCCGGTCCGAAAGCCGGTGCCTGGTGGACCAGTCCAGTGCCGTCCTCTGTCGTCACGTAGTCCCCGAGAACGACGAAGTGGGCGTCCGGGATATCGACGAGCGCGAAAGGCGGCTGGTAGGTCCACCTCTCCATCTCGCGTCCGCTGAAGCGGCCAACCTCGCGCCAACCGTCGCCGAGCACGGTCTCGGGCAGCGACTCGGCCACGACCAGTGTTTCTGTGCCATCCGTGGCCGCAACGTAGGTCACGTCCGGGTGACCCGCCACGGCCGTGTTGGACACCAGGGTCCATGGAGTCGTTGTCCACACCAGCAGCGAGGCCTTGCCCGCGTACGGTCCTGAGGTGAGCGGGAAGCGGACGTAGACAGACGGGTCGACGACCGTCTCGTAGCCGTCTTCCTGCCCGAGCTCGTGATCGGACAGCCCCGTGCCGCAGCGGGGGCAGTACGGCGTGATGCGATAATCCTCAACCAGCAAGCCCTTGTCGAAGATGACCTTCAGCGACCACCACACGGAGTCGATGTAGTCCGAATCCATCGTTCGGTAGGCCTGCGAAAGGTCGACCCAAAAGCCCATCCGCTCGGTCATCTCTTCGAAGGCGTCGACGTGTCGCAGGACCGACTCCCTGCAGCGGGCGTTGAACTCGGCGACACCGAAGGCTTCGATGTCGGGCTTGCCGGAGAAACCAAGCTCCTTCTCGACAGCGAGCTCGACGGGCAGGCCGTGGCAGTCCCAACCCGCCTTCCTGGGGACGTGGTAGCCCTTCATGGTGCGGTAGCGCGGGAAGGCATCCTTGAACACCCGGGCCTCGACGTGATGCGTGCCGGGCATTCCATTGGCGGTGGGTGGACCTTCGTAGAAAACCCAGAGCGGTCTGCCCGCGGACTGCTCGATCGAACGTTCGAAGATCCGTTCCTCGCGCCAGAAAGCAAGCACCTCGTGCTCAAGGGCAGGCAGGTCGACCTGCGGTGAAACCTGGCGGTACATCGGTCCTCCGACGGCGATCTTGGCTGGTCCGGGCTGGCCCGAACCTGCTGTTTCCGGCGGAGGGACGAGGCAGGCCCGGTCGTGCCGGCGGCCCCGCGGTACCACCCTCCTTGGTGGCGACGACCCGGTCGAGCCTCCTTGGCGCCGGGCGTCGCTGCCCTCTTCATTGGTGCTGCAGTCGGTTCTAATCAGGCCTGGCGGCCCTTTCTTCCGGCGGCTCCGGGGTGATCTTCGTCACATGCACACCCCCGGGCTCACACCGTCCCCGGGTCGCTCACGGCTGCGTACGTGCCTACTCGCCCCATCGATGCCATGCAGTCACGATCAGTCTATGCCGCTGCGCCGAGCCGCCCGATGCAATTTCGACGGTCGGCGCTCCGAAGCCGACCGCGGGTAGCCGGCAAAGGCATGCGCGGCGGGGAAGCAATTGCCCGGGCGGAGAGCTTGTATCGATCTTCAGGTTCCGTCTGATCGAGCGGCATGCTGCCTACCGCAAGATCGGGTCGGGAAGGAACTGAACCTCCGGATGGTTAATGGCGTCCGAACGGGTGACAACGCAACCACCGGAAACCGCCGATTGGCCGGGAGGCCGGGTTTCGGCCCGGCATCGCGGAGGGTATTCCTCCGGGCACAACCTGGCGGCGCGGCGCGTTGAAGGGACACGAGGTGGCCCTATCCAGCGGCCACCGCCTGTGTTTGTGATCACACGGGGAGTGAGGTAGTCGATCATGGCAGCCAGGACGACGGGGGAGCGTCGCCGCAAGGCAACGGCTTCCGGGCGGGCCATAGCCAGCGGGGCGGCACCGAGGAAGGCGCCCAGCGCCAAGAGCACCAGGAGGGCGACTGCCGGCCGCTCATCATCAAGCGGGACCCGAGCAACCGGAAGTCCCAGCACCACCACGCGAGCTCGAGTGGCAGGGACAGGCAAGGCTTCGGCCGCCGCTGCCGGCACTGCCAAGCGTCCGGCGGCGGCCGCCGCGCGATCCAAGAGGCCTGCCACGGCGGCCGGCACACGCCGCACGAGTTCACCCACCAGCCCGGCCGCGAGCCTGGCCAGGGCCACCTCATCGAAGGTCATGACGCGAAGGAAGGCCGTTGTGAGCAAGACCGCCTCGAACACCTCCAAGGCTTCGGCAAAGGTCACCAGCAGGTCGGCGCGTACGGCGCCCGCGGCGAAGAAGACCGTCGCGAAGGCGCCTGCCACCAAGTCGGCGACCAGGAAATCGGTCACCAAGCAGTCGACGCGGCAGCCTGCTGCCGCGGTCGCTGTGGCCGAGCGCCCGGCGGACGCATCGGCGATGGCCGTGCTTGCCACCGAAGCGCCCTGGACTGAGGCGGAGCTCACCGACCTGCGCAGCGAGCTCGAAGGCGAGATCGCTCAGCTGCACCTGGAGATCACAGAAGCCGAGGTGGACCTTGCTGACCTGCTTCGTGACGGCGGGGACGGCGCCGGCGATGATCAAGCCGACCAAGGCAGCCGGACGTTCGAGCGCGAACACGAGATGTCGCTGACCAATAACCAGCGAGACATGCTGTTGCAGGCCGAGCGCGCCGTTGCCAAGATCGCCGACGGGACCTACGGCGTCTGTGAATCCTGTGGCAACCCGGTTGGCAAGATGCGCCTGCAGGCCTTCCCACGTGCGACGCTATGCATGTCATGCAAACAACGCCAGGAGCGTCGCTGAGCGGGCGCCAACCCGACGACCACGGTTACACCGATCGACAACCGGGAGGTCTGGTCAGCGCTCCGGCCAAGCGCCGCCGGCCCCAGGTGCGCGCGCTCCTGCTTGTCGCGGGCATCGTGCTCGGCCTCGACCTGACAAGCAAGATCGTCGCAGTACGGACGTTGAGCAACCGAACATCCGTCGATCTGCTCGACGGGTTCTTGACACTTCGGCTGACCAGGAATGCCGGGGCCGCATTCAGCATCGGCGTCGGTATGACCGTCCTCTTCACGACCGTGGCGGTCATCGTGATCTTTGCGATCCTGCGGACTGCGCGGAGGCTGTATTCATTGCCGTGGGCGATTGCCCTCGGTGGCCTGCTCGGCGGAGCCCTCGGCAACTTGACCGACAGGATCTTCCGGTCGCCGGGCGTCTTTCGCGGTCATGTCGTCGACTTCATCGAGCTGCCGAACTGGCCGGTGTTCAATCTCGCCGACTCGGCGATCGTCGGCGCAGGGATCCTGATGTTCATCCTTGCCGCCCGCGGGATACCCATCGAGGGGCGCCAGCAGCCCGAGCCCGCTGAACAAGCCGGGTCGGCGCAGTCTGCTGCCCACGCCGGTCCCGACCAGTGACCGACCGTCGGACGGTGCCCGTCCCAGAAGGGCTGGAGGGCGAGCGCCTCGACGCGGCACTAGCACGCCTGTTTGGGCTGTCCCGCACGAAGGCCGCTGACCTCGCCGCTGGCGGCCGGGTACGGGTCGATGGTGCGACGGCCGGGAAGTCAGACCGCGTACGCGCCGGAGCGTGGCTCGAGGTGGAGTTGCCGGCGCCGGCCGCACCGATCACGGTTCGGGCCGAGCCTGTGCCCGGTATGCGGGTGGTGTACGACGACGAGGACATCGTCGTCGTCGACAAACCGGCTGGCGTGGCGGCTCATTCAAGTCCCGGCTGGACCGGTCCGACCGTGATCGGCGGGCTCGCCGCCGGGGGCTACCGGATCTCCACCTCCGGGGCTGCGGAGCGGCAGGGTGTTGTGCATCGGCTAGATGTCGGTACTTCCGGCTTGATGGTGGTGGCGAAGTCCGAGCGGGCCTACTCCGCGCTCAAGCAGGCCTTCCGCGGCCGCCAGGTCGACAAGCGGTATCACGCGCTCGTCCAGGGTCATCCCGACCCGCTTCGCGGCACCGTCGACGCTCCGATTGATCGGCACCCGACACACGACTACAAGTGGGCGGTCGTCGCGGGAGGGAAGCCGTCGATCACTCACTATGACACTCTGGAGGCGGATCGGGCCGCGTCGCTGCTGGATATCTCCTTGGAGACCGGACGCACCCATCAGATTCGCGTCCACATGGCTGCGCTACGCCACCCGTGTGTGGGAGATCTCACCTATGGCGCTGACCCGACCCTCGCCCAGCGGCTCGGCTTGACCAGGCAGTGGCTGCACGCCGTGCGGCTTGGATTCGAGCATCCGGTCAGCGGCCAATGGGTCGATATCAGCAGCGACTATCCGCCGGATCTGGCCCATGCGCTCGACCTCATCCGCAGCGAAACCGCCGACCTCAGCCGATAACCCCTGCCATCGGTGCGTTGGCGCATCGAATACCGCTGTTCTCCCGTTGTTAAGGTACGGTGAGCGGTCACGCGACGGCTGGGGGAACGGTCGCTGTGAAGACTTGTGGCATCATGCTGCCGCCCAGGTACATCGTCAATTAGTGAGGATTAGTCCAGAGGTGTGGGTGAATGAGTGCCACTGAGACGGGCCGCGCTACCGCGGACATCGTCCGCGTGCACACGCCCTACCGCAAGGGTCTGCCAAACCTGCGGGTCTACCTGAAGGACCTGTGGGACCGACGCCACTTCGCCGTCGAGCTGTCCCGGACCCAGATCCGGTCGCAGCATCTGAACACCGTGTTCGGCCAACTGTGGTTGATCCTCAACCCACTGCTGCTCGCGCTCGTTTATTTCATGCTCGTGTTGATCCTGGGCCGCGGGCGCGGTCAGCACGACTACCTGCCTCACATCATGGCGGGCTTGTTCCTTTACTACTACTTCAACGCGTGCCTGCGTGGCGGCGCCGGATCGGTCGTCGGCGGCGGGCGTCTGATCCTCAACACCGCGTTTCCCAAGGCGTTGCTGCCGCTGTCGTCGGTGCTCGTCGCCGCCTATAGGTTCATGCCGACGCTCCTGGTCTTTCTCGCGCTCAGGCTGGTCAAAGGCGACGGGCTGTCGTGGACGATGTTGTGGGGAGTGCCGGTCTTCGTCTTCCTGACGATCTTCGGGGCCGGAATGGCGATGCTCTTCGCGACCCTGAATCTCTACTTCAGGGATGTCTCCAACTTCCTGCCGTACATGCTGCGGCTCTGGCTGTACCTATCGCCCGTGCTCTATTTCCCCGAGCAACTGCTCAACAGGCTGCCCCCGGCACTGGACCACGTCGTCGTTCTCGCGAATCCGCTCTTCGCCCCCCTGGCCACCTGGAGCCGGGTCATGGTCCAAGATGTGCAGCCGCAGCCCCTCTACCTGCTCATCTCCGCATGTTGGGCGATCGCGGCCTTGGTCGTCGGAAGCTACATCTTCCTCTCCCGGGAGCGTGAGTTTGCTGTCCGTCTCTAAAGCTCTCGCCGTCCGGGTCGAGGATGTCCACCTCACCTACCGGACGACGGTCGAGCGTCGCAGAACACTGCGCCATACGCTGTTCACGAGGCAGCGCAGCGTCTTCGAGGTCGAGGCACTCAAGGGTGTCTCCTTCGACGTTCCACACGGCTCGGTTCTCGGCATCGTGGGCGCCAACGGCGCCGGCAAGTCAACGCTGGTGCGCACGATCGCGGGCATCCTGCCGCCCACCAGCGGCAGGATCGAGGTGCACGGGAGGGTCAGCACGTTGCTCTCCCTCGGCGTCGGCTTCAACAGAAACCTCACCGGTCGGGAGAATGTCGTGCTGGGTGGGCTCGCGGCGGGGATGAGCCGGGACGAGGTCGACGCTCGTTACCAGGAGATCGCGGACTTTGCCGAGCTTGAGGACTTCATGGACGTCCCGATGCGCACCTACTCCTCGGGCATGTACTCCCGGCTCGCTTTCGCTGTGGCCGTACACATGGACCCTGATGTCCTGATCATCGATGAAGCGCTGTCCACCGGAGATGCCAGATTCAGGCACAAGTCGTCCGAGCGGATGAAGAAGCTCTGCGCTGAGGATCGGACGATCTTCCTGGTGAGCCATGCCCTCGGCAGCGTCAAGGAGATGTGCACCGAAGCGATCTGGTTGCACAAGGGTCGCATGGTGATGCAGGGGGCGCCGGACGACGTGGTCACCAGCTACACGAAGTTCCTCAAGGTCGGCGAGGACGCCATCACCATGGAGGACCTCTAGCGATACTCCGATGCCGGCAGCCGCTGCGGGTGGACTTCCCGAGACAAGCCGTCTTTCTCCGGCGGGTCGGGATCGAACGGTCCCCGGTCTGGCGCCGGACTGAAAGTGTCGGTGGCAGGTGCTTAGCTCTGCCGTGTGACCACCCGTTGTGCTCGTCTCGCTGTCCCGGTGCGACGGCCCGCACGCCGGCCGTTGGGTTTCTCCCGAAGCTAGCCGTTGACCGGCGTGTGGGGGCGAGTCGGATCATCATTCCGGACTAGGCTGCCCGCATCCCCTGGCTCGAGGAGGCGAGTGTCGCGTGCCCGACTCGTTCGTGCACCTCCACGTGCACACCGAGTATTCGATGCTCGACGGCGCCGCCAGGCTGACGGACCTGGTCCGCGAGACGTCACGGATGGGCATGCCGGCGCTAGCGATGACCGACCACGGCAACCTCTACGGCGCCTACGACTTCTACAAGCAAGCCAAGGCAGCCGGCATCAAGCCGGTGATCGGCACGGAGGCCTACGTCTCGCCGGAGAGCAGGTTTCTCAGGCGGGCAGTGCTGTGGGGTGAGGGCGGCGAGAGTGATGTGTCCGGTCGGGGCGCCTACCTGCACATGACGTTGCTCGCCGCGACTCAGGAGGGCCTACACAACCTCTACCGGCTGTCGAGCCTGGCGAGCCTGGAAGGCCAGTGGTACAAGCCTCGGATCGACCGAGAGCTGCTCGCCAAGCACGCGTCAGGACTCATCGCGACGACCGGATGTCCCGGCGGCGAGATTCCCACCAGACTCCGGCTGGGTCAGTGGGAGGCGGCGCGTACTGCTGCCGGCGAGCTGCTCGACATGTTCGGCCGCGACAACTTCTACGTCGAGGTCATGGATCACGGCATCCAGGTGGAACGGCAATATCGCGACGATCTCATGCGTTTGCGCAAGGAGTTCGACCTGCCGGTGCTCGCGACCAACGACCTGCATTACACCTATCCGGGCGACGCGCAAGCGCACGAGGTCCTGCTCTGCGTCCAGTCGGCATCCACGATGGCCGACCCCAATCGGTTCAAGTTCGAGGGGAGCGCTTTCTACCTCAAATCGCCGCAGGAGATGCGCGACGTCTGGAGTGAGCTCCCGGAAGCGTGTGACAACACGCTGCTCGTCGCGGAGCGGATCTCTGACTACGACGATGTCTTCGCCAGCAGGAACCTGATGCCGATCTTCCCGGTGCCCCACGGCGAGACCGAGGAGAGCTGGCTGGTCACGGAGGTCGAGCGCGGCCTTGCCAGGCGGTTCCCGGCCGGTGTTCCCGACCAGTACCGCCAGCAGGTGGCCTACGAGCTCGGTGTGGTCAACCAGATGGGATTTCCCGGCTACTTCCTCGTGGTCGCGGACCTGGTTCGTTACGCCAAGGAGAATGGCATCCGGGTCGGGCCGGGCCGTGGCAGCGCGGCCGGCGCGCTCATCGCTTACGCATTGGGCATCACCGACCTCGACCCACTCGAGCACGGGCTGCTGTTCGAGCGCTTCCTCAACCCCGAGCGCATCTCGATGCCCGACATCGACATCGACTTCGACGAGCGTCGGCGCGCCGACATGATCCGCTACGCCACCGAGACCTACGGGGAGGAGCGCGTCGCTCAGATCATCACCTACTCGACGATCAAGGCGAAGGCCGC
This sequence comes from Actinomycetes bacterium, assembly GCA_036560395.1. GTDB lineage: Bacteria > Actinomycetota > Actinomycetes > JAKEEW01 > JAKEEW01 > DASYTV01. The sequence goes on from DATBRJ010000177.1 coordinate 12,303, forward strand.
GATCAAGGATGCGTCGCGCGTGCTCGGCCATCCCTTCGCCCTCGGCGACAGGATCACCAAGGCCATGCCGCCGCCGGTCATGGGCAAGGACATCCCGCTCGCCGGCATCTTCGATACCACCCACCCCCGTTATCCGGAGGCCACCGAGTTCCGGCACCTCTACGAGTCGGACGCCGACGTCAAGCGGGTCGTGGATACGGCGCGCGGACTGGAGGGGCTCAAGCGCCAGTGGGGGGTCCACGCCGCCGGTGTGATCCTCTCCCGCGAGCCGCTGATGGATGTCATCCCGATCCAGCGGCGAGAGCAGGACGGCGCGATCATCACCCAGTTCGACATGGGCGCGTGCGAGTCCCTCGGCCTGCTGAAGATGGACTTCCTTGGCCTGCGCAATCTCACCGTGCTCGACGACTGCCTGGCCGCGATCGAGGCCAACCGCGGCCAGACGGTGGTGCTCGAGGAGCTGCCGCTAGACGACCGGCGGACATACGAACTGCTCTCGCACGGCGACACCCTCGGCGTCTTCCAGCTCGAGGGTGGCCCGATGCGGGCGCTGCTGCGCTCGATGCGTCCCGATTCGTTCGAAGACATCTCTGCTGTCGGTGCGCTCTACCGGCCCGGGCCGATGGGTGCCAACGCCCACAATGACTATGCAGACCGCAAAAATCATCGGAAGCCGGTCACGCCGATCCACCGCGAGCTCGCCGAGCCTCTGGCCGAGATCCTGGGCGACACCTATGGCTTGATCGTCTACCAGGAGCAGGTCATCGCGACCGCGCAGAAGCTGGCTGGATATTCACCCGGTCAGGCCGACCTGCTGCGCCGCGCCATGGGCAAGAAGAAAAAGGAGATCCTCGACAAGGAGTACGTCCCCTTCGCTGCAGGCATGCGGGCAAACGGCTACTCCGATGGCGCGATCAAGACGCTGTGGGACATCCTCGTTCCGTTCTCCGACTATGCCTTCAACAAGGCGCATTCAGCCGGCTACGGCCTTGTTTCCTACTGGACCGCATATCTCAAGGCCAACTACCCGACCGAATACCTTGCGGCATTGCTGACCAGCGTGCGCGACGACAAGGACAAGTCAGCTCTCTACCTCAATGAATGCCGACGGATGGGCATCAAGGTGCTGCCGCCTGACGTCAACGAGTCGACGGGTGACTTCTCTGCCCGCGACCAGGACATCAGGTTCGGCCTCGCTGCCATCCGCAACGTGGGCAGCAATGTCGTCACCGCCATCATCGAAGGCCGCCGGGCGGCCGGTCGCTTCACCGACTTCTACGACTTCCTCGACAAGGTTCCAGTCGGCGTGTGCAACAAGAAGACGATCGAGTCGCTGATCAAGGCCGGCGCGTTCGACTCGCTCGGGCATTCACGCCGAGGCCTGCTCGCCGTACACGAGCGCGCGATCGACGCGGTCGTGGACGTCAAGCGCAACGAAGCCATCGGGCAGGACACCTTGTTCGGTGCGTTCGGTGCCGACGAGGTCGGCGGCGGGGTGGCTCTGGACATCCCGATTCCGGCCGAGGAGTGGGACAAGTCGACGCTGCTCGCGCTCGAGCGAGAGATGCTCGGTCTATATGTGTCCGACCACCCCCTCCTCGGGATCGAACATGTGCTTGCACAGGCGGCCGACTGTTCCGTCGCGACGCTGACCGACGGGGACGATCGGCCCGATGGCACCATCGTCACGGTCGCCGGACTGATCTCTGGTTTGCAGCGCAAGGTCACGAAGCAGGGCGCGCCATGGGCGTTGGCGATCCTGGAGGATCTTGCCGGCGCAATCGAAGTCATGATCTTCCCGACGACCTACCAGCTCTATGGCACCCTCCTCGCCGAGGATGTGATCGTGGTCGTGCGCGGCAGGCTAGACCGGCGTGACGACGTTCCCAAGATCATCGCGATGGAGATTTCGCTGCCCGACCTGTCCGCCGCACCTCGCGGCCCGGTGGTGGTACGCATGCCGGTCGCCCGCTGCATCCCGCCGGTCGTCGAGCGACTCAAGGAGGTTCTCGCCACCCATCCGGGCATGACCGAGGTGCACCTGCGGCTTGACGCGGTGGACAGCAGCAAGGTCCTCAAGCTGGCGGATGGCTATCGGGTCACACCGTCCTCGGCCCTGATCGGGGAGCTCAAGGCGCTCCTCGGGCCTGCTTGTCTGGTGACCGGTTGACCGCTGGGCATTCGGCGTGCCGCCCGTATCCGCGTTGATGCCGGATGGTTGCCCAAATGTCCGCCGTTTCTGCTTCACTTGGCGTCGGCCACAAGCCGATCAGCTACGGATCTGCGCAACGAGGCGGAGTTTCTCCATGACGGACTTGCCACCCATGCGAGGCGACGACGGCCGCGACGCAGGCGACCCACTTGATCCGGCGGCAGATGTCCTCTCCCACGGACCCCCTGATGGCTCCGTTGATGAACCGCAAACAGTCGTCTTGGCTACCCAGCCCGGTCATTCCAAGCGACGGTCAGGGATGGTCGCCGGCATCGGTGCGCTTGCCCTCGCTCTGGTGGCTGCCGGTGGCGTCTACGCGTACACATTGTTGTCCGGTGGCGGCACGCAGCCGGAGAAGTATGTGCCGGCAGATGCGATCGGTTTCGTCAAAGTCGACCTCGACCCGGCAGCGGGCCAGAAGGTAGCCGCCCTTCGGTTCTTCCGGCACTTCCCTGGCGGCAGCGACGCGCTCAAGGGCGACGACATCCGTGAGATCGTCTTCAGGCTGCTCCAAGAGAACGACAACAACCTCGCACAGCTCGACTTCGACAAGGACATCGCGCCATGGCTCGGCGATCGGCTAGGTGTCGCGTTCTTGCCACCGTCGGGAGGCGGTGAGCAGCCAGAGGTCCTCGGCGTCTTGCAGGTCAAGGACGAGGGCAAGGCCAAGAGCGGACTCGCCAAGGTCTTCGACGGCGATGGTCCAGCAGTTGTCTTCACAGACGGATACGCGCTGCTAGCTGCTGATGAGGCATCGGTGACCGCTGCCAGGGACGAGGCGGCCAAGGGAAACCTCGGCGACAAGAACGCTTTCCAGGACGACCTCGAGCCGCTCGGTGACGGCGTGGCCGCGTTCTGGCTGGACCTGGCCGCGATGAAGGATGCATTCGGCGCCTCGCTCGGCGCCGCTGCCGGTCAACTTCGAGCCGCCCAGGCGGACCTTCTCGACGAGACGTTCAAGGGCAGAATGGCAGGCGCCGTCACCTTCAATGCGAGCCATGCCGACCTGACCGTGCGCGGGATCGGCACCTCCGCGTTCGGTGTCCCTGAGGCCGGCTCCAAGCCGATCGGCCCGTGGCTGTCGACGGTTCCGGCCGACACTCTGGTGGCGCTCGGCATCTCCGGGCTCGACCAGGTTGTCGCCGATGCGTTCACGTCGTTCCTCGGCATCGTTCAATCCGAGCCCGCGGTCGGTCGCGAGGTCGAGAGCGGCCTCGACAGGCTGGAGCGCCAGACCGGGCTGCGGCTGCCTGACGACGTGGAAACCTTGCTCGGCCAGCGGACGCTGATCACGGTCGTCAGCGACGCCCTCACCAGCGACGTGCCACAAGGTGTCGCAATGCGGGCCGAAACCGATACCGTGGCGGCGCAAAAGGTGCTGGCGAAGCTGCAAGCACTCCTTGAACGCTCCGATGCGCCGATCAGGCTCACCTGGCGTGCCGAGGGCTCCGATCTCCTCGTGGGCCTTTCCGAGGGCGACCTGTCAGCCGTTCAGTCCGGTCCGGGGATCGCCGACGCGGCCGTCAAGGAGGCGCTGCCGAATCTCGACTCGGCACAGGAAGCGCTCTGGATCGACCTCGACCGGATCGCCGGGCTCGTCGCCGACCGGTCGCCGGACGCCATCGACCAAGGCAGCATGGACGTGCTGAGTCACATCGCGGGCATCGGTCTCACGGCCACGATCACGAAGGACGGTTCGACGACGACCCTTCGCGTGGTCGCGGACTGATACAGCGAGTCTTCCACCTAGGACATAAGGCCCCCGCGCTGGTAGAGGGCATACGCGGATGTCGAGGCTGGAATCGTCTTGCGCTTCCAGCCTCGTCGACGTCCACCTCATCCGCACCGCGACGGCGACGGTCTTCATCGTTGTCGGGCTCGAGGAGGACGACCTGACTGCCTTCCGCCTCGGCGAGGCCCGCCGCGACGGCGCCGGCAATGAAGACAGCGTGACAGGGCTGCGCCACCGCCGAGGTTCTGCCGGCGGTGGCCCTCAGAGCCTCGTGAACGCTCCGAGGCGCTACCGGGCTCTCTGGTCGTCGCACGTAGGCTCGGCGCGATGGTGAGACGGGGCGGCGGCTGATGAACCAGCGAGGACAAGCGACGGCATCGGTCCGCGCACGAGGCTGCGTGTTCCAGGGTGACCTGTGGCGCGGTGGCGCCGCAGAGCCTGAGCCAGGCTCCCTCGTGATCATCGATCAGGCCGGCTGGGTCGCGGCCGCCGGCCCGGCGACGGAACTTCCGATTCCAGCCGATCTTCCGTTGTACGGCGGCGAGGGCCGTTGGGTTGGTCCTGGCCTTGTCGACACCCACGTCCACCTCGCCTTCGGACGGCTCGAGGAGATGCTGGCGGGAGGTGTCGTCGCGGTTCGCGATCTCGGCGCACCTCTTGAGGCCGCGCTGCGTTGGTCGGCGTCCCCCGGCGGCCCCGCGGTCGCGGTTGCCGGTCCCATCCTGACCGCCTCGGGTGGTTATCCGATGAACAGCTGGGGCGCAGACGGCTTCGGCATATCCGTGACCAGCCCCGCACAGGCGCGAGCCATTGTCACCGACCTTTCCCGTGTCGGCGTCGGGGTGATCAAGCTCGCACTCGAACCAGCGGCCGGGCAGCCTGTTCCTTCAGCGGAGATCACGCGGGCGGTGGTCGACGCGGCCCACGAAGCCGGCCTTGGGGTCATCGCCCATGCGCTGACGGTCGAGATGGTGGAACGGGCGGTTGCCGCGGGTGTGGACGAGCTTGCCCACACTCCGGTGGAGCGGTTGCCTGAGCCACTCATCGATAAGCTCGCCGCCGCCGGCACGACTGTTGTGTCGACCCTGCACGCATTCGCTGCATATCCCGGGTCGGCCGTGCGGGAGAACGCCGATGCGCTGGTGGGAGCTGGGGTTCCACTCGCCTACGGGACCGATCTCGGGAACGCAGGCACGAGGACCGGCGCCGAACCGCGGGAGCTCGAGCTGCTGGCGCGTGCCGGCCTGGACATGCGGGGAGCAGTAGTGGCGGCGACCGACCGAGCAGCTGGCGTCGCGGGGCTGCGTCGCCTGACCGGTCTCGGCTCGATCAGCGTCGGTAGTCCCGCTTACTGCGTCGCCCTCCCGACCGATCCGTTCCTTGATCCACAGGCATGGCGCACGCCGATCGCGTCGGTAGTGGGAGGTACTGTCTGGTCAATGCATGGAACCGACAACCCCGGCGTCTCCCCCGTCGCCGAGGAGCCGCGCAGCGGCGCGCGGGCTGGCGTGCAGTCCGGCGCAGCGGCGCCGACCCGGCAGAGCCTAGGTCCCGCGGGGCATCGGCCGATCGAGCGCACCAGCGGTGCCGAGTCCCGTTTGCCCGGGCCAGAACCGGACCTGCCGGCCGCAGCATCGATGGGGATGCTGCAGGCCGGGGATCCCCAGCGGGAGGGTGGCCTCCCCGCCGCGCCACGGGCCTCGGGACCGCCAGCCGAAGGCACGGGGTCGGCGCGGGGGACGCTCGCGGGCTACCGCCGCGACCTGGGTGCCGCGATGATTGTTTTGTTGGCGTCGCTGCCGCTCGGGGCGCTGATGGGGATCGTCTGGGAGCGGGTCGCACCCAAGGCGCATTGGATGGTCCAAGGCGGCGGCGCGGTGCTCAGCGAGGTGGAGCAGTCTGACTTCGTTGCCGCCGACGGCTGGTTCGCGGTCTTGGGCGCTGCTGCCGGGCTGCTCTGCGGGACGATCGCCTTTGTGCTCTTCCGGGGCAGGACAAGGACACTGCCGGTTGGTCTCGCCGCCGGGGGGATCCTCGCCTCGCTGGTCGCGTGGCGATTGGGCCGGGCGCTCGGTCCCGGCCCGATCGACTCGCACCGGGGCGCGCCTAACGGCTCCACCTTCGACGGTCCGCTTGACTTGCGCGCCGACGGCGTGCTCCTCAGCTGGCCTATAGCCGCGCTCCTCGCGGTTCTCGTCCTCACCGTCATCTTCGACCGAGAGTAGGGCGCCGTCCTGCGCCATCTCCTGGGT
>DATBRJ010000178.1:0-1669 GCA_036560395.1 Actinomycetes bacterium
TCGACGGCACCGCCGAGCAGATCCGTGGCCTTGCCCTTGCCCTCGTCCCCCCACTGTGCGCCGACGAGCACGATCGCGGGCATCTCGGCTCCCTAGTGTCCCGTTAACGAAGTCTCTTTGCGTCTGCCCGGTCCCGCTGGCGCCTGGCCGCGTTCTCGCTCGCCCACGTAGCTCCACTACGAGGGCTCGCTGCGGCCTTGCCATGCATCCACCGGTCCTCGGGCATCCGTCAAAGGACCTCATTAACGGGACACTAGCTTGGTCAGGGTCAAACCCGGCGGTCAGATCCAGCCGCGGCGTACCGCCTCCATGCCGGCCTGGAACCTCGTGGTCGCCCCCAGCTCCTCGAGGAGGTCGGCCACCCGCCGCCGGACAGTACGCAAAGACACGCCGAGGTGCCGCGCGACCGCCTCATCCTTGCCGCCCAGCGCGAGAAGCTCCAGCGTGCGCTTGCGCTCCTCCTCGGTGAGGCGGTGACCAGGACCAGCGTGCAGGGTGAGGCTTTCTGACGGACTCCCGAGCTTGGGCACCGTCACCGCCTGGGTCCATAACCGGTCGAATAGCTCTCGGAAGGTCGCCACGATCGCGGGGGCCCGGACGACGATCTCGGTGTCGGATTCCCGATCGTAGGACGCGTCCACGAGCACTGCCTCGTCGCCGAACACGATCATCCGGGTTGGCACCCGCGGCGCGATTCGCGCCTCTTCGCCGCGGCCTACCCACACCCGGATCGCCTCGAGCTCGCCGTCGTCATCGAGAGCACTCAGTGGATAGACGGTCCGCATCCGGCGGCCAGCCGCCATGATCTGCGTACCCACCGCAAGGAGGTAGGGGAAGGCCGGGTTCCGGCTGCGGCGGACGAATGAGCAGACCTCGCCGGTTGTCGTCCGGCACAGGTCCTCGATCACCGCCACGACCTCAGCGCCGGAGACGACGTCGACGGGCACGGGTGTCCATCGCTCAGCCTGGCCCGCCAAATGCTCCGCCGTGAAGTCAGGCACCGCTGTACGCGCCTGGTGGACTTGCTCCTGGCGCTGCTGCAGACGCTGCTGCTCTGCCGAGACCAGACTCTCGATCGCTGAGTTCGGCGGCGGCGCGAGATAGTTGCCGTCGTCAGTGACACGTAGCAGTCGAATCCTCAGGAGCGGCCGTGCGGCCTCCGTTACCTCGGCCGGTTGCCAGTCGAGGATACGAGCGAGCTCGTCCGCATTTCGTTGGGGATGACGAAGGACAGCCCGGTAAAGACGCTCACTCCTCTCATCCACACCCCAAGGCGCAAGCGCGTGCCTGTCCGTCATGACCGGCTCCGAATCATGGCTGCGATCATTGCCATGGCATCTTATGGCCACTGACATCTAATGGCCAGACAAGTGGGGTCATCTTCGGGCATGCTCCATCAGACAGGCTTCGCGGCAGGTGGAACCGCGGCAGGGGACGGTTCCATCGGCCGCGACCTGTTTCATTCGGCGGCGGGCGCGGCACTAACCCAGTTTGGTACCAGTCGACCGCAGGTCGGTGCAGGCCTCCACGACGCGCGCGGCCATCCCGGCCTCGGCCAGCTTGCCCCAGGTACGCGGGTCATATGCCTTCTTGCTGCCGACGTCGCCGTCGACCTTCAACACACCGTCGTAGTTCTTGAACATGTGATCGGCGATGGGCCGGGTGAAGG
>DATBRJ010000179.1:0-5551 GCA_036560395.1 Actinomycetes bacterium
CGTGCTGCACAGCACCCGGCGGATCTCCAGGTCGTAGTCCAGGAACGGGATGAACTCGTTCCAGGCATTGTCCCAAAGCTTGATGATCGCCGGGTAACGCGCACCCCAGGTCTCGTCCAGCTCGTCGAACGCGGCGCGGGCCGCGGTCGCGTTGACCGCGGTGTAGATCGGCTTCACGGCGCGTTTGAGCGCGTCCCAGTCGCGTTTGGAGGCGAGCCGGAAGGTGGTGCGGATCAGGTGAATGATGCAGGTCTGCACGATCGTCTGCGGCCAGACGTTGCCGACGACCTCGGGCAGGCCCTTCAGGCCGTCGCAGACGAGGAAGAACACGTCCGCACGCCGCGGTTGCGCAGGTCGGTGAGCACCGACATCCAGAACTTCGCGCCCTCACCGCCAGTGCCGGCCCACAGCCCAAGGATGTCGCGTTCGCCGTCGAGACTGACCCCGATCGCGGCGTAGATCGGCCGGTTGGCGACCTGCCCGTCGCGGACCTTGACCACGATCGCGTCGATGAAGATCGCCGCGTAGATCTCGTCGAGGGGCCGCACGGACCAGTCGTTCATCTCCTCGATCACCTTGTCGGTGATCCGACTGATCGTCTCCTTGCTGACCGAGGCGCCGTAGATCTCGGCGAAATGCGCGCTGATCTCCCCGGTCGTTAACCCCTTGGCATACAGCGACAGCACGATCTCATCGACACCGTTCCCTCACCGCTGCCGCTTCTTGACGATCTGCGGGTCGAACGTGCCAGCCCGGTCCCGGGGCACCTCGATCTCCACCTGCCCGCTCGCCTCGGTCAGCACCGTCTTGCCCCGGGTGCCGTCGCGAATGTTCCCCGTCCCGGCACCGGCCGGGTCGTGCTTCTCATAGCCCAGGTGCTCGGTCATCTCCTCGGCCAGCGCGGTCTCCAGCACCGTCGTGGTCAGCTGCCTGAGCAACCCGTCCGGGCCGGTCAGCGACAGCCCCTGCTCCCGCAGGCGCACCAGCTCAGTCGCGGCCTGCTGCTCCGCCGATTCCTCGGACGGCCCCTTCTTCCTCGTCACAACGTTCAGTGTCGCGGTCATCACGGCACCTTCCCCGCCGAGCAACGCTCAGCATGTCAGGGCCGGAAACACCGTTAGATCCACAGTCCCTTCCGCCGCGAATTCGGCGCTGCATTCCTGCGGTGGAGCGGCCGCGATTCCCCTAGGAGGCGGGCGATGTCGCTGTCGTCCCTGCCGCGGTGAGAGCCGCCAGCACTGCTGCGACGGCGGGTGGGTCGGGTGGATCGCCGTAGGTGGCGGCGTGGAGCTGGCGGGGATAGCCGGTGATCTCGGTGGTGTGGACGTCGGGTCGGCGGTGCGCCTGCAGCGCAAGGCCGGGCAGGGTCGCTACGCCGGTGCCGGCGGCGACGAGGGCTTGCACGACGACCATGTCGTCGCTGAGTGGTGCGATGCGGGGGGCGAAGCCTTCTCGCCGGCACACGGAGATCAGCTCCTCGGTGCAGCGTTCGCATCCGCCGATCCAGGTGGAGTGGCGATGGTCGGCGACGCTGTCGTCGGGTCGCTGGCTGACTAGGTAGATCGGGTCCTCGCCGATGCGGACGAGGCGGAATCCCTCGTCCTCGGCCGCGTCGTCGGCGTGTCGGAACGTCAGTGCGATGTCGACCTCGCCGCCTCGCAGCATCTGCAGCCCGTCGGCCGGGTGACGGTCGATCGGGTTCAGCTCGAGTCCCGGGTGTGCGCGGGCCAGCCGGGCGGCCGCCTGCGGCACGATCGTGCTCAGCGTCGAGGCGTTGGCGGCCAAGCGCACCCGGCCCGCCTGCAGTCCGACCTGCGCTGCGAGCTCGTTGGTCGCCGCGTCGACCCGTCCCACGATCTCGGTGGCCCGGTTGGCCAGCAGCTGCCCCTCGGGGGTCAGTCGGATCCCACGACCGACCCGCTGGACGAGCTTGGTGCCGGTGGCGGCTTCCAAGCGCGACAGGTGGTGACTGACGGACGGTTGCGAGTAGTGCAGCTCCTTCGCCGCTTCGGTCACCGACCCGCGCCGCGCCACCACGGCCAGCACCTTCAGCTGGTTCAGGTTGAGCATCCATCAAGAATATCGATGTGACTGCCTCGAGATTGGCATTGGACGTCATGGGTCGGAGGTTCCATGCTGATACCCACCAGGCAACGCATCGAGAGGCGACTCCCATGTCCGAGGTCCGCGTCCACAATCTCGCCATCTCCCTCGACGGCTTCGCCACCGGCGAGCCCCAGACCCTCGACACCCCCTTCGGCCACGCCGGGGAACGTCTCCACGAGTGGATGTTCGGCACCCGCTTCTGGCAACGGATGGGCGGCAACCCCGGCGGCTCCGAGGGCGCCGACCACGCCTTCGCCCAGCGCCACGGGCAGGGCTTCGGCGCGGAGATCATGGGTGCGGGCAAGTTCGGTCCGCCGGGCTGGCAGGACGACCCGGACTGGAAGGGCTGGTGGGGCCCGAACCCGCCGTTCCATACCCCGACGTACGTCCTCACCCACCGGCCGCGGCCGTCGATCGAGATGGAGGGCGGCACCACGTTCCACTTCCTCGACGCCACGCCGAGCGAGGCGCTCGAGCAGGCCCGCGAGGCGGCCGACGGGCAGGACGTGCGGATCGGCGGCGGGCCCACGGTCGTGCGCGCCTTCGTCGGCGCAGGGCTGGTCGACCACATGCACCTGGTGCAGGTGCCGATCGTGCTCGGTCGCGGCGTCCGCGTGTGGGACGGCCTAGAGGCCCTCGAGGAGAGGTTTGACATCGAGGCGACCTCGACCCCGAGCGGCGTCACGCACCTGACCTTCACGGCCCAGCGCCGATGAGCGCCAGTGGACCAGGAGGGTCACCATGACGACGCAGACATTGGACGCGTTCATCGCCGACGTGACGTCGTTGGTCGACAGCATCGACGACGAGCACCGGCTCACGAGCCTCGTTGCGGAGCGGCTGTCCGCTCTGCTGGCCGGCGGCTATCGGTTGCCTCCAGAGCTCACCCGGCCGTCGAGCGAGCGCCACGTGAACTACCCGCTCTACATCGCGCCCGACGACAGCTGGTCGCTGGCATGCGTGGTCTGGAACATGGGTCAACACACACCCGTGCACTCACACGAGACCTGGGGTGTGGCCGGGATCTACTCGGGTGTCGAACGCGAGATCCGCTACCTCAAGCCGGCCGCGACCGAGTCGGGCACAGCCCTGACTCCGCTCGGTGAGCAGGAGTGGAAACGCGGGGAGGTCACGGTGTGCTGCACCACCGACGACGACGTCCACAGCGTCGTCGCCGTCGGCGACGAGCCCACCGTCGGAATCCACGTCTACGGGGGCAACATCGGCACCATCGAGCGGCGGTCCTATGACCCGGCCACCGGATCGGTCCAATGGTTCGCCTCGGGCTGGGACAGCCCGCCCCTCGACGGCGACCAGCCACGGGCATCAGGGGCTCTTCGCTAGGACTGAGCCGGGTGAACTGGATCAAGGACTGGCCGACTGAGTACACATCCCATCGCAGCGCTAAGCCACGTGACCGCCAGCAGTGGACCGCCGAGTTCGACGTATAACACGATGCCCGCGACTGTTCCGACCGGAACGGCCGCCCACAGTCGGTCGAGACCGGATTCCCGGAGCAGGATGAGGAACCCCATGCCGAGACAGCTGAGATGGAACAGCAGCAGTTCGGCGACGAATGCCAAGAAGGCCACCTCGACTCCGAGCCCGTCCTCAACAATGTTCGTCAGGCTGGCTGCGACGCTCACCACCGCAACGAGGTCTGCCGCACGCCTGGCGCCCCTGCTCGACACCCTGCCGGCGACAGCCAAGAACCCCGGCGCAAACACCAGAATGACCGCGCTGAAGAACAACACAAACAGCCATTCGTGTTGTTGGCTCGTCGCGTCGTACGACACGTCAGCAACGAGCCAGTGCAAGAGCGGCAGGACTCCCGTCCCGGCGCAGGCGATAGCAGCCACGCGCCGATCAGCGATTACCGCCGAGCTCGGCATGCACTGATCATCGCGCCTTGCCCACCTTCCGTGCGTAGGTCTTGTTTCCGCCAACGACCCCCTCAACGGCGGGGCAAGTCCCCGGCGCGGCCGTCGGATCGCCATTCCCAACGCTCCCCGTCGAGGAACTCCTCGGTCGGCGACAAGCGACAGGCACGGGCCACTGCCTGAGAGGCGCCGTGGTCGGGGTGGATATGGACGGTCACCCAAGGTGCTCCCGCTTCGATCAGGGCATGAACCATGGCAGCCGCAGCCTCAGAGCCGTATCCGTGCCCCTGCCAGTCCGCGCCGATGATCCAGGCCACTTCGGCTCGACCGTCTTCCCGCATGATCGTCGCCTGCACTGTGCCGACCGCAGCCGCATGCCTGCCTTTGAGACGGACGATCCAGTTCAGCCACTCCTGCATAAGGTCGGGAGAGTGCCCCACCACCAGGTCCGAGTACCGCCTGCGCAGGCGATCCAGCGTCGGCGGCTCGCCACCGTGGACGTACAGCTCAGGGCTCGACAGGACGGCCACCATCTCGTCGGCGCCGCTCACGCGCAGGGGTGTGAGCACGATCCGGCCTGCATCAATCGGGTTGGGCAGCCGTTCGGACATGCTCATGCTGCAACCGTAGACGGGGACTCGACCGTCGAGTGCTTCTCGTACGGGCGGACTCGACGGGTGGCTGAGTGTCAATTTCGGCGTGGGTCGGAACAACCGAACACCCTCGTCCACGCAGGGTCACCCTGATGCGCGGCCAACTGTCGAGCTGCGCATCAAGGACGGTCGGATGCTCGACCTTTGGGACGGGGGGTGGGACCTCGCCCGCGTCGGCGAGTCCGACGTCCACCACGGCTCACCGCACAAGGACATCGCTGTAGGCCGCTGAGCGGGCCAGAACCCACGGGCGATTCGTGCAACCGTCCGCACCGCCATATCCGTACGATCATCGACGCACGATGGAACAGCTCGCGACCGAACGCGAGGTGCGTCACTTCGCCGCGAGCTGAGCGCCGATGTGGGAGTGGATCTAGCGTCGGGGCAGGTGCCTCACCACGTGTGCGGCGATCCGTGGCGAGGCTCGGACTCGATCGCCAGGTAACTGACATGACTACGACGACCACTGCGACGCTTCTTCCGTTCCAGCCCGATGCGATGACGCCGGCCCAGCGTGCCGCTGTGTCCTACCTGGCCCGGTACTGCGAGGCACACCCACGCGCTGTACGCCTACCAACTCCGCCGCTGGTTCGCCTGGTGCGAGACCAACGGCCTCGACCCGCTGGTCGGGATCCAGCGAGCACACATCGAGTTCTACATCCGATACCTGGGCGAGTCCGGGCTGATGGCCTCCTCGGTCAACACCTCGATGCACGCCGTGCGTGGCTTCTTCCGGTTCGCCCACATCGACGGCCTCATCGTCTCGGACCCAGCCGTCTACGCACGCCTCCCCAAGGTCCACCGCGACGAGTCCCGCACCCAGGGCCTGGACCGGCTCGAGCTGATCCGATTCCTCCAGGTCGCCCAGACCATCAGCGTCCACCATGGCGCCCTGGCCTACCTGCTCGGCAT
>DATBRJ010000180.1:0-3544 GCA_036560395.1 Actinomycetes bacterium
CCGTCCGTCGTCCGTGTCGCAACCGACATCGCGCTGCCGGAGTTCGACAGCACACGCCCGACTGAGCCGGCAGATCCGGTCACCCTCGTCGCTCTCGCTGACCGCTGGAACCTCGACAGTCCCCTCAACCGCCTGCTCAATGCACTCGGTGATCGGTAACGTCCGGTTGAGGAGATTCTGTTTGGCGGACGCCGCAGGCACCGCTGCGATCCTGACCGTCATCCCACCGACGAGTAGGCGACCACGCCCCGGCGGAGTGCATCGACAGCGGCCCGCGCGTTGCCGGCGATGGGCGAGGCCCGATCCGCCGCACCGGCGGCGTCGGCAATCTGGCCGAGCAGGTCGATGAGCTGGCGGACCCAACGCACGAAATCTCCGGCAGAGAGATCACTGCCAGTGAGGACCGCATCCAGGCTCTGACCTGACGCCCACCGGTACGCCGCCCAGGCGAAGCCGAGATCCGGTTCGCGAAGGAAGTCCAGCCGGTGCTCCTTTTCCAGCGCGTCAAGCTCTGCCCACAGCTTCACCATCGCGCCGAGCGCATCCCTGGCCGCACCGCCGGGCAGCCGGGGCGGGGCGACCTCGTCCGGTTGGCGCGCCTCGTAGACCAATGCGGAGACGACGGCCGCGAGTTCGGCCGGGGAAAGGCCGTCCCAATCGCCCGCGCGCAGGCACTCGGCTGTGAGGAGGTCGAGCTCGGTATAGAGCCGCCCGAGCTGCTTGCCCTCCTTCGTGACGTCGCTGTCGGAGAGGTACCCGAGAGACTCGAGCAGCGCACACACCCGGTCGAACGTACGGGCGATCGTGTTGGTGCGTCCTTCGACCCGCCGCTGCAGTCCCGCCGTCTCCCGTTCTAGGCGGAAGTACCGCTCGGCCCACCGAGCGTGGTCCTCCCGGTCAGAGCAGCTGTGGCATGGGTGGCGGCGGATCTCGCCGCGCAGCTGGGTGATTTCCGCATCATCGGCGGGCCCAAGGCGCCGTTGGGTACGGACGGCCTGGCTCGGGCTCAGCCCCTTTTCCGCGGCTAGGTTTCGCAGCGACGAGGCCAGGTCACGCCGGGACTGCGCCGATCGCGGATTGAAGCTGCGCGGGATGCGCATCCGGTCCAGTGCTTCGACCGGCGCGGGGAAGTCGACCAGCGACAGCTTGACCACCTGCCGTTCCGCGGTGAGAACCGTCGGCCGCGGATCTGCCCTGCCGGCGAAGAAGCCGGGATCGAGGACCACAGCGAGCCCAGCCCTGCGGCCTGCAGGCACTCGGATCACATCGCCGAGCCGCAGCTGTTCGAGAGACTGGATCACTGCCGCGCGCACCGCAGCCTTGCCATGTCTGGCAAGGTCGGCTTCGCGGTCGGACAGCTCCCGGCGCAACGCCGCGTACTCCATGAAATCCCCGCGATCGCAGCTCGCCGCTTCCCGGTAGCCCGCCAACGCCTCCTCATTGCGCTGCACCTGGCGAGCGAGACCGACGACCGCGCGGTCGGCCTGGAACTGGGCGAACGAGGTCTCGAGAAGCTCGCGTGCGGTGGCTCGACCCACCTGGCCGACGAGGTTCACCGCCATGTTGTACGAGGGGCGGAAGGAGGATCGCAGCGGGTAGGTCCGCGTCGACGCGAGCCCGGCGACGGCGGTCGGGTCGATACCTGGCTGCCACAACACCACTGCATGGCCCTCGACGTCGATGCCGCGCCGACCGGCACGGCCAGTGAGCTGGGTGTACTCCCCCGCAGTCACGTCTGCGTGCGTCTCCCCGTTCCACTTGACCAGCCGCTCGAGGACGACAGAACGCGCCGGCATGTTGATGCCGAGCGCCAGTGTCTCGGTGGCGAACACGGCCTTGATCAGGCCACGTACGAACAGCTCTTCGACGACCTCCTTGAAGGTGGGCAGCATGCCGGCGTGGTGAGCGGCGACACCCCGCTCCAAGGCGTCCAGCCATTCGTGATAGCCGAGAACCTCGAGGTCCTCGTCGGGGATCACGGCGCATCGTTCCTCGACATACTCCCTGACCTCGATGCGCTCGGACGGGGAGTTGAGGCGCATCCCGGCATACACGCATTGGCTCACCGCGGCCTCGCAGCCCGCCCGGCTGAAAATGAAGGTGATCGCGGGAAGCAGACCCTGGCTGTCCAAAATCTCGATGACATCCGGCCGACTTGGGACCCGCCAGCGGGACGCACGCGGTGGCCGGCCGCGACCCCGGCGCCTGGTGTCGTACGGCCGCGTGGCGCGCTGCTCCTCGCCCCGAATCAAGCGGACCAGCTCGGGGTTGACCTCGCGGCTGGCGGCGGCTGTCTCTCCGGAGCCGGTACGTCGCTCCGCGAAGAGATCGAACATCCGGCGACCGACGAGAAGGTGTTGCCATAACGGCACCGGACGGTGCTCCTCGACGATGACCGTCGTGTCTCCGCGGACGGTCACCAGCCAGTCGCCGAACTCCTCCGCGTTGGAGACCGTCGCGGACAGCGAGACCAGTGTGACCGAATCCGGCAGGTGAATGATCACTTCCTCCCAGACCGCGCCGCGGAATCGATCGGAGAGGTAGTGGACCTCGTCCATCACCACGTAGCCGAGTCCAGCCAAGGTGGGCGAGCCGGCGTAAAGCATGTTGCGGAGAACCTCGGTCGTCATCACGACAACCGGCGCCTCCCCGTTGATGCTGTTATCCCCGGTCAGCAGGCCGACGCTCGCCGATCCGTAGCGGCTGATCAGGTCCGCGTACTTCTGGTTGGAGAGTGCCTTGATCGGGGTGGTGTAGAAGCATTTCTGGCCACGGCTGAGCGCGAGATGGACGGCGAACTCCCCCACGACCGTCTTGCCCGCACCTGTCGGAGCTGCCACGAGGACGCCCTGGCCGGCTTCCAGTGCTTGGCACGCCTGGTCCTGGAACGGGTCCAGGCCGAACGGGTAGAGCTCGCGGAACGAGGCGAGCGCGGAGCGTGACTCGGCCTGCCGACGGCGGGCAGCCGTGTACTGCTCGGCAGGTGACGGCATACGGCCAGGCTAGCCGCAGTCTCCCGATCGCACTCTGTCGCGATCGCCGTACTAGCGGGTGGCCGGCGCGAGGACAGACACGGCTCCCTGCGCGGCCTCACAGGTGGCCGGTAGCGGGCCGACCCGCTCACCGTCGCCGTAGGCGATCACGCCGGGCGAGTCGATCAGCACCTTCCTGGCCTTGCGAACCTCAACCTGTGGATGCTTGACGTGTTCGCCTGAGTAGACCTTGGGGAAAATCCGGATCAGAGTCAGCCTGGAGACTGGGTGGACGATCGTCAGGTCCAGCTCGCCGTCCGTCAGAGACGCGTCAGGGCACATCTTGAGCCCGCGGCCATACCACGGCCCGTTGCCGATCGCGATCAGCATGGCATCGAGGGCCTGCTGGTCACCGTCCGTGCTCAGGGTGTACGAGAGACGGCGGAAGGACGCCAGCTCGGCGAAAACGGCTGTGTTGTACCGCAGCTGGCCGGGCAGCCACCGGAGCCGGTCGGACCGCATATTGACCCGAGCATCGAAGCCGACCGCGAGGATTGTTCCCACCCAGGTGA
>DATBRJ010000181.1:0-4449 GCA_036560395.1 Actinomycetes bacterium
GGTCAAGTCGGACGGGGTGTTGCCGGGGAAGACGTAGCTCTCGTTCAACGCAACCCCGTTGACGGTGATGCGCCCCTTCCCGTCGCAGCACTTGACTCGATCGCCGGGGATCCCGATCACCCTCTTGATCAGGTCCCTTTCGTTGTCCGAGGGGAGCAACCCAACGAAGACGAAGACGTTCTTGATGCCGTGCAAGAACGGGTTCCCATCCGATCCGCTTTCGTCACTCCCCAGCCAGCCTCCGGGATCTTTGAAGACGACGACCTGGCCGCGGTCGACGCTGCCAAAGTAGTTGCCCAGCTTGTTGACAAGAACGCGGTCGCCGACCTTGAGCGTGTTCTCCATCGAGTCCGACGGGATGTAGAAAGCCTGAACCAGAAATGTCTTGATCAGCAGGGCAAGGATAAGCGCGACTCCGATGAGAACGGGAAGCTCGCGCACCAGCGCGGCGCCATCGCCTCGCCTCTTTGCGTGCAGCCGCCTGCGCTTCCCCCGCTTGGGCATCCCTGCAGGAGCGGGCGGGGCTGGCTGATGCAGAGGTGGAGGAAGGGAACCTGACACGCCGTCGGATCGCCGCGCGCCTTCGCCCACCGTTGGCCGCGCTTGGGCCTGCGCCTCGGCCGCGGCTCGGGCGGTCGCCTTGGCCGCCATCCGAGGGCCGAGGACCGACTGGGAACTCTCGTCGGGGACAGGCTCAGCCGGCGCTGCGTTGAGGATGCTGAAGTCTGTCGAAGGCTGATCTGTGTTGGTATCCGCAAGCTGCTGGTAACCGTTGAGCTCGGATGCGGCGCGGTCGGCGGGCCGGTGGACTTCTCCGGCCGTATCGCCTCGCCCGAACGGTGGGGTGCCCCGCTGCACCGTCAGCCTCGGCCGGCATTGGCGTCGATGGCCGGCTGCTTGAAGGTGTTGGGAATCGGCAGACTCTGCCAGTGAGCGAAGGGCCATACGACGACAAACGCCTTGCCGATCACCTTGTCGATGGGGACCGTGCCGCCGCCCGGCTCGCCGAGATGCGAGCGGCTGTCCTGCGAGACCGTCCTGTGATCGCCCATCACCCATAGCCTTCCCTCGGGTACCACGATGTTGAACGTCTCGAGGGAAGGTCTGTCTCCCGGATACAGATAAGCGCCCTCATCGAGCGCGACGCCGTTGACCGTTAGCCGGCCCCGGTCGTCGCAGCATCTGACGCGGTCGCCCGGCAGGCCGATCACCCGCTTGATGTAGTCGCGCTCGCCGCCCTGGGCGCCGAAGAACCTGGCAACGCCCGCGAATGCCGCTGTGACCGCACCCTCGGGCTTCGTGGTCCGCTGCAACTCGTCGAAGGAGTTCGCGCCGTTGAAGACCACGACCTCGCCACGCTTGATATCACGCAGGTGGTAAACCACCTTGTTGACCAGCACCCGATCGTCGATGTGCAGCGTGTCTTCCATGGAGCTGGACGGGATGTAGAAGGTCTGGACAATGAAGACCTTGAGCAGCAGCGCGAGAACGAGTGCGGTCCCGATCAGGAAGGGCAGCTCGCGTAGGAAAGATCGCCGCTTGCGGGGGGCATCCGGGCCTTGCGGATCTGGTGAGGTCGCTTCCGTCTCCGCGGGCTCTGGTGCGGGCGGAGTCTGAGCTGCCGCAGGCTGCTCAGGCGCGGCCTCTTGGTCGTCCATCGGTGCTGAGCCTAACCCGGGAATCTGCCTGGCACCGGCGCGGCGGCGGACATCAGCACAGCACTGGGGAAGCGGCGCACAGGGATCGACACAGCCGTCGAAATTGCGGAGACGATCTAGCCGGCGAACTCAGCGCCCGGCCGGCGTCTCGCGCCGCTCCTTGATCTTTGCGGCCTTGCCGCGCAGGTCGCGCAAGTAGTAAAGCTTGGCCCGACGCACGGCACCGCGGGTCACGACCTCGATGCGGTCGATGACCGGTGAGTGGACCGGGAAGGTCCGCTCGACGCCCACGCCGAAGCTGATCTTGCGGACGGTAAAGGTCTCGCGCACCCCGCTGCCCTGCCGGCGGATCACCACGCCCTGAAAGACCTGGATGCGAGAACGGTTGCCCTCGACGACGCGGACGTGAACCTTCAGCGTGTCACCGGGCCGGAAGTCCGGGATGTCCGAACGCATCGAGACGGCGTCAACGGCATCGAGGGTATGCATCGTCGTGGTCGCTTTCCTCGCACAGTGCAGCACCGATTCGTGCCGCGTGATGATGATCAGGTCGGTAGAGGCGGTGGCGGGGAGAAGCCACCACAGCGGGCCCTCCGGGCCCAGCGGTCCTCTAGTTTGCCATACGGGTGCGGTTCAGCGGAAACGGCGGTCACGTCGCCCGGACGAGCCGTCCGTCCCGGTTCTCCCAGCCGAGGTCGGCGAGAACCTGCAGATCCGTCGGGTCCATAGCCGCGGAGTCGAGCAGTTCGATCAGGTCGGGGCGGTTCTCGGCGGTTCTCCTGATGGCCTCGGTGCGGCGCCACCGCTCGACCGCCGCGTGATGGCCCGAGAGCAGGACCGGCGGCACGACCCGCCCTCGCCATTCGGCCGGCTTGGTGTAGACCGGTCCCTCGAGCAGCCGATCCATCTGGCCTGGCGCGAACGAGTCATCGGCAACGGAGTCCGCGTTGCCGAGCACTCCGGGGAGCAGCCGGGTGATCGCCTCGACGATGACCAGCGCAGCCGCCTCGCCGCCGGCGAGCACATAGTCGCCAATCGAGAGCTCCTCGACGGCCATCCGGCTGCGAGCCTCGTCGACAAACCGCGCGTCGATGCCCTCGTACCGGCCGCAGGCAAAGATCAGCCACGGCTCCGCCGCCAGCTCCATGGCGCGCCGCTGAGTGAATCTTCGACCGCTCGGCGTCGGCACTATCAGCCGGGGCACGACACCCGATCCGGCACTGGTCAGATCATCGAGCGCGGTTGCCCACGGCTCGCATTTCATCACCATGCCCGGTCCGCCGCCGTAGGGCGTGTCGTCGACCGTCCGATGGACGTCGGTGGTCCAGGACCGCAGGTCGTGTACGTGCAGATCGAGCACACCGTTCTCCCGCGCCTTCCCAATCAGAGAGACGCCGAGCGGGGAGAGATACTCGGGAAAGATCGTGATGACATCCAGCCGCATAGCGTCATCCGCGATCGTCGAACTGGCCTTGGTCTGCTTCGGGCTCGGCAAGCTCGGCCCCGGCGGGATCGAGCAGACCCGGCGGCGGCGTCACCACGAGCCGGCCGGCGGCCAGGTCGATCTCCGACACGATCTCCCGAACGAACGGGATCAGCACGTCGGCGCCGCCCGCCGCATCGTCGCTGCGGACCGCAACAAGGTCGTGGCCTGGCAGGTGCATCACCTCCGCCACCGTGCCGACGGTGACACCCGCCGCTGTCACCACCGCGAGGCCTACGAGCTGCTGGTCGTAATAATCCTCGTCGTCGGTGGGCTCGCCGTCCTGAGCCTCGACCAGCAGCCTTACTCCCCGCCGCGCCTCGACGCCACCGCGATCGGCGACCTCGGCGAAGCCGACCAGGAGACGCCCCCGGTGAGGACGGACGGACCTGACGGTGAGCGGGCCTGCGGACGCGGGATCGGTGCCGAAGACCGTGCCCGCAGTGAAGCGGCCATCGGGATCGTCGGTCCGAACCTCGACGACCGCCTCACCCTTGATTCCGTGAGCGCGGAGGATGCGGCCTACGACGAGCTCCATCACGTTCCCGCAACGCCCATCAGCGGCGAGGACCGGCCTCTAGCAGGTCGATGCGGACGCCACGGCCCCCATTGAGACCGCCGACGACCGTGCGCAACGCCGTTGCGGTGCGCCCATTCCGTCCGATGACCTTGCCAAGGTCGTCCGGGTGCACCCGAACCTCGAGCACGCGGCCGCGACGCAGCTCGCGGCTGCGTACTCGGACCTCGTCAGGGCGATCGACGATCCCCTTGACGAGGTGCTCGAGCGCCTCCTCGAGCACCGGCTCAGCCCTCGTCCGTGCTGGTTGCTGCGGTTTCGGCGTCGCCAGGGTCGGTGCTGTCCTCGGCCGCTGGCGCGGTCGCCTCGGCCGCGGGTGCGGCCGTCTTTGGTTCTGCCTTCGTGCGCTTCTTGGCCCTGGCGGTGGTCGCCTCGGCCTTCGGCTCGTCCGACGCCTGCTTGACCGCGGCCTCGAACACCGACCTCTTGTCGACCTTGGCGGCGGCCGTGCGCAGGGTGCCCTCGGCCCCCTCCTCGCCCTTGAACTTCTGCCAATCGCCGGTGACCTTGAGCAACGCCTGAACCGGCTCGGTCGGCTGCGCGCCGACGGAGAGCCAATACTGGGCCCGGTCCGAGTCGACCTTGATCAGCGACGGCTCCTCTTTGGGCTGGTAGATCCCGATCTCCTCGATGGCACGACCGTCGCGCTTGGTACGCGAATCGGCCACCACAATGCGATATTGAGGATTGCGGATCTTGCCCATCCGCTTCAGTTTGATCTTGACTGCCAC
>DATBRJ010000182.1:0-9379 GCA_036560395.1 Actinomycetes bacterium
GTATGGGCAATGCGGCGCCCCTCGAGGCCGCCGAGCCGCCGCGACAGTGTGCGCGACGTGATGAGAGCGCCGACGGCGTACGACAGCGTGTAGCCCGCCGCCATACCCACCACGACCCATTGCGTCGGCAGCAGCCACCAAGCGAGCAGGACCGCGATGATGTTGATCACGTTGATCCAGACGTTGATCCGCACTGGCGTGCGGGTGTCCTCGAAGGCATAGAAGCCGCGCAGCAGCAGGTGGTGCACCGAGAACGGGATGAGGCACAAGGCGAAGGCCATCAAGACCCAACCGATGTACGCGGCGTTATCAAGTCCAACGAATGCGTCATACATCACAACGGCAAGATCGGGCCCGAGGACGAAGAACGCGATCGCCGCCGGAATGATAGCGACGCCCACCAGCCGCAGGCCTTCCGATATATCCAGCCGCACCGCCGTGGCGACACCGGCCGCTGCGGCCCTGCTCATCCGCGGCAAGAGCGCGGTGACGACGGAGACGGTGATGACGGCGTGCGGGAGCAGCAGGATCAGGTATGCCTTGGTATACGGCGTAAAGCCGACACCGGTGGTGATGCCTTCGTTCGTCGCCGCCGCCCCCGCTGCGGTAGCGACCTGGACGACGATCAGGTAACCGATCTGGTTGATCAGGACGAAGATGATCGTCCACATCGCCGCCTTGTACGCGGGACCAAGTCCAGCGCCCCGGAAGTCGAACCGGGGTCGGAAGCGGAACCCGAGCCTGTGCAGCAGCGGGAGCAGCACGGCAGCCTGGGCGACCACGCCGAGAGTCGTCCCGATGCCGAGCAGCCGAAGCTCGCCCGAGCTCACCGTCTCTGCGGCGGGTTTGTGGCCGCTCGTCACGACGATGAACAGCACCCCGGTCGCGATGACGACGACGTTGTTGACGATCGGTGCCCACATCATCGGGCCGAAGCTGCCCCTGGCGTTGAGAATTTGCCCGACCAGTACGAACAGTCCGTAGAAGAGGATCTGGGGCAGGAGGTACCGCGCGAAGGTCGTCGCGACGTCGAACTCGGCGACCATGTCGGAACCGGTGTAGGCCCAGGCGTACAACCTGATGATTAAGGGCGCGGCGACCACCGCGACCACGGTCACCACGAGCAGGACGAGCATCGTCGAGGTGAGCATCCGGTTGGTGTACGCCTGCCCACCGTCCTTGTTGCTGCTCATGGCGCGGGTCAGCTGCGGGATGAGGACCGCGTTGAGTGCACCGCCGACCAGCAGGATGTAAAGAATGTTCGGGACCGTGTTCGCCACGTTGTATGTGTCCGCGAATATCGCCGTGCCGATCGCTCCCGCGATGACCATGTCGCGCAAGAACCCGGTTAGCCTCGACACCACCGTGCCCGCAGCCATCGACGTCGTCGACCGCACCACGCTGGTACTCACACGCCCACCCTTGGTGTGGTCGGCTGGTCGGGCACTGCGGTACCGCCTGGCGAGGCGCGCCGCATGTGCCGCCGGCCGAGACGGAACACGATGGAGATGAACAGTAGGGCGATGGCTCCGCCGATGATGTAGAAACCGACCCGGCCGAAGTTCGTCGCACGGACATTGAATCGTGAGATGGGACCGATCCGCTCGCCTCGTGGATTGGTCAGGACCGCATCGACAATGACGATCCCATTGGCGACAGCGCTCGCGTGGACCTCAACCGTTTCCCTGGACTTCGCTTCGACGCGGAACGGCGGCGGGTTGTCGACGTGCAGTCGGCTGCTGACCCGAGCTCGCAGCGCAAGCTGGACAGTCACGGGCTGCTCGAGATCGTTCGCGATCGTCACCGGGATTGTGCCGCTCTTGCTCGACAGGGTCACCGTTCCACGGGAGAGGATGCGGACCTTGTCCTGCTGGCTGTCCAGTCCGCGCCTAAGCCCGGCGAGATAGCTAGCCCCGGCGACGGTCACCTTTCCCCTGCCGTTGGCCCATGCCGAGGACTCCGCACGCAGCAGCGCGCTGCGATAGGAGGACACCAGATCGGTCGAGTCGGTGAGTACGCCGGAGAAGGCGGCGACCCCCTTGGCCAACCGTGCGACCGCCGCGACATACCGCTGGGAGATCTCGGCGCGCTGCGCGTCCTTGGGATAGGCCGGCTGCTGACGCTCTACATCGCCGGGGGTGGCCGCGAGCTCGTCCACGGCCGTCGGCTTGATCCACGGCGTCTTCGTGTACGCCGCCACGAGCTGGCGGGCGACCTCTGAATCCGGGTTCCACCGTTTCGGAGGCGCGATCAGCACCGTCCGCTGCCGGTTGGGCCGCTCCTCGGTGATCATGGCGGTCTCCGCGACGAGCCGCTGGACCATCAGCGTGCCCACGCCTGGTCGGCGGGTGTCCTCCGCGAGGGCATCACTGAGTACTCGGTCCGCGAGCAGCCCGTCGAGCGTCCCATCCTGCGTTGAGACCGTCGCCACCCCGGTCGGTGTAAAGGTCAACTGGCTCGTTGGCGGTATCGCGTCCTCCGAGAGCACAGTGAGCGCGTATCCAGCGCGGCGAAGCGCGGTGATCGTCGCGTCATCCGCGAAACCGGAATTTGGCCACGCGAGCGGGGTGACCTTCTGCCCCGGCAACAACCGCTCCAGCGTTTCGGCGGCAACGGAGGTCGCCGCCGCTATGTCACTGCGCCGTCTGGCCCTCGCGAGTGCGCCTACGTCTGCGTCGGCATAGGGCAGCGCGAGAACTGGCTTGCCGGCGGCGCCGGCTCGCAACAGCTCGAGCCAGGACTTCGCCACTTGAGTGCCTGAGCCGGCCACCACACCGTCCGCGGAGCGAACGCGGTAGCCATTGCTCATGGCCGCGGCCGACTCGAGCAGATCCGGGTCCACGACCCAGGACACCGGTGCACTTGCACCGGCGGCGACGAGGCCGGCGAGCCGTCCCTTCGGCGCCAGCAGGCTCGCGAGCCGATCATCGGTGAAGATGCCGTCCTGGCCCCGGACAGGCCGTTCTACCACCGGCCAAAGCAGGACGACGCGCGTCGGCTTCACTTCACGCGGATTCGGTACCCAGGGCAGGAAGGTGCGGGTCTCCGTCCGCACATTTCGGCCCTCGGCCACCACTTTCAAGGCGTACGGTCCCCGCTCGCCGAGGTGAAGACTCGCCAGCGGGACTCGCAGGCGGAAGGGGTCGAGGTCGCCCGGTCCGACCGTCCCGTTTAGTTCGACCTGTGAACCCTCCACCGCGATGGTGCTGTGGTCCTGGGTTCCGTCGGCGAACGCATCGAAGGTGCTCCGTTCCGTGAAGGGTGAGAGCGCCCGCTCCAGGTGAACGGTCAGCGGTCCAACCTCGGTCTCGCCGGTGTTGCTGATGTAACCGCTGATCTGCAGCGTGTCTGCGCGCTTGGGAACCTGAGGCGTGATCTGGGTGAGTACGACGGCGGCAGCGGGCTTACCCTGGGCCGCGGCCGGCGGTGCCGCCGCGGTGACCGACACCGCCGCCGGCATGGCAGCGACCAGGGCCGCCATGACACTGAGCCGGATTCCGAGGGTCACGCCGACTCCGCGAGAAGGCTCGGCAGCTGCTCGAGGAGGCGGCGCTCGTCCTCGTATTCCATCCGGCTGGTCACCTCTGACAGTGGTATCCAGGCAACCTCTTCGACCTCGACGTCGTTCGCCGACAGCTCACCGCCGATCGCTTCGAGGAGGTAGTGATGCACTGTCTTATGGATCCGCCGGCCGGACGCGACAAACCAGTAGTCGATCGTGCCGAGCTCAGCGATCACCACACCGCTGATGCCAGTCTCCTCGGCGACCTCGCGTACTGCGGCTTGGATCCGGCTCTCGCCCTGCTCGACATGTCCCTTGGGAAGCGACCACACCAAGCGGCCCGAACGATCACGCTTTCCAATCAGGACCGCACGTGCTTCTGGCCCGCTTCTGTCCACGACCAGACCGCCGGCTGACGTCTCGTTGACCGTCGTCATCCGGCGACGTCGCCGCCTCTGATCAGGCCGTGGCATGCGACTGATGCTAATCAGCTGGGAAACCTGCCGGTCCGTGCCGCCGCGTTGCACACTCTTTCGACGCGCTGCGGACCGCGGGTGTGCCGTGCCGAATCGCGTCCATTCGGGGTCGGGTAGAGGACCCGGGTGCGGGACCTGCCGGACCCGGCACCGGAGGCCGAGGCGACGCTCCTCCTCTATTCGTCGGCCAGGGCGAACTGGCGGAACACCCGCCGGTAGTCACGTGGGGATACGCCGCGGCGGCGGACGAACTGCTCTCTGAGGGCGGCGGCGGAGCCGAATCCGACAATCTTGGCAATCTCCTCGACCGGGATTTCGCTCGTCTCGAGCAGCTCCTCGGCTCGGTGCAGCCGCTGGGCAAGCAACCATGCGTGCGGCGTCGTTCCCGTCGTGGCCTTGAAGTGTCTCGCGAACGAGCGGGGGCTGGTCAGCGCGTGGGCCGCCATCGTGTCGACCGTCAGTGGCTGATCGAGATGTGCGAGCGCCCAGCTGAGGACGTCGGCGAGCTGGTCATCCGCGGTGTCGGGCGGTATCGGCATGGCGACGTATTGCGCCTGCCCACCGTCGCGGTGCGGAGGAACCACCATGTCCCTGGCCACCGCGGCAGCAACCGCCGCGCCGTACTCGCGGCGCAGGAGATAGAGGCAGAGGTCGACACCCGCAGCGGTGCCTGCGCTGGTCACCACCTGACCTTCGTCGACATAGAGCACATCGGGATCCATCTTGACTGCAGGGAACCGACGAGCGATTTCTGCAGCCCACCGCCAGTGTGTGGTCGCCCGCTTGCCATCAAGCAGCCCGGCTGAGGCCAGGACGAATGCCCCCGTGCAGTGGCTCGCCACGATCGCGCCGCGGTCGTAAGCCGCCCGGACGGCGTCTAGCAGATTTGGCGGCGCCGGCACATCGAAGTTTCCCCAGGACAGGATGTGAACCAGATCCGCAGTGGCCAGGCGGTCGAGGCCATGGTCCACGAGCAGCGTCATCCCGGTGTCGAGGCGGACCGCACCCGGCTGGAGAGTGCAGATCGCGAAGTCGAAACTCGGCAGGCCGCGCGGACCGCGGTCGAAGCCGAAAACCTCGCACACGACGCCGAGGCCGAAGGCGCCACCACCGTCGGGCAGGACGACCGCGACGCTGCGGAAGGGCCGGTTGGGCGCTTGAGCTGCGATTCGGTCCGGCCCGGCAAGAGCCTCCGCGCCGGGTGGATCAACTGCCACACCAGTAGTTTGTCACATCTGGCAGTAACTTTGCGAAGGTCGGCGCCCCTGCCACTGGTAAGTAGCAAAACCATGAACGATCCTGTCTACATGTTCGCGATCGACTGCCCACAGCACGGGGCCCGGGTGCTCGTCGGTCCCCGTCGTATACGCGCTTTCCACAACACCGACCGCGGGATTGTCCTGTCAGTCGAGTGCTACTGCGGCCACCGCGTCACTCTTCAGACCGGCCGCCGTGGTCACATCACTCCACGATCCGGCAGCTCTCTGATCGCTGTCGCCTAGCGTCACACGCGGCGGTGCCGCGCGTTCGACGGAGCCTGCGGGACGCCAGTACCAGCGGAAGCGGACGGAAACGTCGCCGGCTTCATGGCGATACTGTGGTCCGCCGTGCCGAACGACTCACCCCTCACCGAGCCGCAGCGGCGTGCCGTCGCGGAACTGCTGCGGCTCGCGCCGGTGGCGGGTGAGCTGGGTGAGCGCTTCCGTGCAGCCGGGCACCGCCTGGCGCTCGTCGGAGGATCGGTAAGGGATGCGCTGCTGGGTCGCCTCGGGCAGGACCTCGACTTCACCACGGACGCCCGGCCCGACCAGATCATGGCGGTGGTCAAACCCTGGGCCGACGCCGTCTGGGATGTAGGGATCGACTTCGGTACGGTCGGCGCCCGCAAGGACGGCTACCGGTTGGAGATCACGACCTACCGGTCGGAAGTCTACGATCGGACCTCACGCAAGCCGGTTGTCGTCTACGGGCATTCGTTGACCGGAGACTTGAAGCGTCGCGACTTCACCGTCAACGCGATGGCAATCGAGATGTCCTACCTCCGTTTCGTCGACCCGTACCACGGCTTGCGAGACTTGTCGCGGAAGATCTTGCGGACGCCGGCTACCCCGCAGGAGTCCTTTTCCGACGACCCGTTGCGGATGATGCGGGCCGCACGGTTCGCGGCGCAGCTGCGGTTCGCCGTCGCACCGGAGGTCGCGGCTGCGATAGCGCAGATGACGGACCGGATCGAGATCGTCTCGGCCGAGCGGATTCGCGACGAGCTGGTGAGACTTGTCAACAGCGCGGACCCGCGAGCCGGCCTGACCCTGCTCGTCGACACCGGGTTGGCCGACCGGGTGCTGCCTGAGCTGGCGAGGTTGCGCCTGGAGATCGATGAGCACCACCGTCACAAGGATGTGTACGAGCACACCCTGACCGTGCTGGAACAAGCCATCGCCCTCGAAGACGACGGACCTGACTTTGTGCTGCGCATGGCGGCGCTGATGCATGACGTGGGAAAGCCGAAAACCCGGCGCTTCGAGCCCGGTGGCGGGGTGTCCTTCCACCATCACGAGGCGGTCGGCGCCAAGCTGACGCGGGCCAGGATGCGCGCACTGAAATTCGACAAGCAGACCACCGACGACGTGTGCCGTCTCGTCGAGTTGCACCTGCGCTTCCACGGCTATGGCACCGGAGAGTGGACGGACTCGGCGGTGCGGCGGTACGTGCGGGATGCCGGACCGTTGCTCGACCGGCTGCACAAGCTGACCCGCGCGGACTGCACGACTCGAAACCGGCGTAAGGCCGAGGCCCTGCGGCGGTCGTACGACCAGCTGGAGCAGCGGATCGCTGCGCTGCAGGCGAAGGAACAGTTGGACGCCATCCGGCCGGACATCGACGGCAACGAGATCATGCGCGTCCTTGGGATCAAGCCAGGACCGGTGGTCGGCCGGGCGTACAAACACATGCTCGAGCTGCGCCTGGACCGCGGCCCGGTCGACCATGACACGGCAGTGGCCGATCTGCTGGCCTGGTGGTCCGAGCAGCCGGAATCCGCTTCTACCTAGATGGCGGGCCCCCGCGTCCCGTGAATGGCAGCTGAATGGCGCCCCGACCCGATTGGTCTGGGTGGACGTGCCTCAGATGCGAGCCTCGGTCCGGTGTGACGGTGGTCTTCACGCCGAAGGATCCGCCGTGATGCTGCCCGACCGGGCGGGTCCGAGGCTGGTCTTCGCATAGATGAGCGCAGCACCCGCGTACAGGCCGGCGGCGAGGATCACCACCGCCGGGGAACGCCCGCTCGACGGGAGAGTAAGCGCCGCGAACAGCGCGGCCGAGACGAAGGAGACATTGAAGAGCATGTCGTAGACGGCGAACACGCGCCCGCGGTAGGCGTCGTCGATGGTCTCCTGGACGATCGTGTCGACGCAGATCTTCACGCCCTGCGCGCCGAGGCCGAGCAGGAAACCTCCGGCGACAAGCAGCGGTTCGCGGTAGGGCAGCACCGCTGCGAGCAGGACCACGGCGGATCCGGCCAGGCACGCAACGATCCAGCCGTTCTTGCCCAGCCGCGCGACTGCCTGCGGGGTCACAGCGGCGGCCGCGACCACGCCGGCGCCTACCGCGGTGAACGCGATGGCGAAGCCCCGGAGGCCGTCGTCCGGATTCGCGTAGAACGTGTTGCGGTAGAGGAGGATCGCCGCGATGGTCACCACGCCGAAGCCGAACCGGCTGGCGGTGATGACGGCAAGTGCCCGAGCTGCCGGGCGACGTCGCCAGACGTGGCGGGCACCTTCCATCAGCCCGCGCGCGACACCTGCGAGCGCCGTGAGGATGCTCCCTCGGTCGGCGCGGTCGAGGTCCGGTCCGAGCAAGTCCCGGTCCATGGTCGCCGCCACACCGGCGGACCCGAGGTAGCCGACGGCCGCGAAGAGCATGGTTGTCGCGGTCGCCTCGTTTCCTTCGCCGAGGATCAAACGCACCATGTAACCGGCGAGTGCGCCGACCACGGTGGCAACAGCGCCGGACGTCGTGGAGACCGAGTTCGCCATGATCAGCATCCGGTCCGGTACCACCCTCGGCAGCGAAGCGGACAGCCCGGCGAGGAAGAACCGGTTGATGCTCAACACTGCAAGTGCCGCCGCATAGAGCGGCAGTCCGCGCACGCCGGTCGCGACCAGGCCCGCTGCGCTGCAGACTACGGTCAGCCGGATCAGGTTGCCGAACACGAGAACCTGCCGGCGGCGCCACCGGTCGAGCAGAACCCCGGCGAACGGGCCCACCACTGAATAGGGCAGCAGCAGGGTGGCAAAGGCTGCGGCGGCATCCGCGGCCGAGGTTTGCTTCTCGGGCGAGAAGAAAACAAAGGACGCGAGCGAGACCTGAAAGATCCCGTCCGCGGACTGAGCAAGCAGCCGAGTGGCGAACAGCCGCCGGAAATCGCGCAGCGAGGTGACCGCGCGCAAATCCGACCTGGACGCCACCCGCTCAGGCTACGGTCGGTCGCGGGCCGGGTCGGGCGGCCGAGCCCGGTCGTCTGCCGGCCGAGGACTTGTCCATCCGGCTTTCGAGCGGGCGGCGAGTACGCTACGGTGCCTTCCGCGCCGTGCTTTCGTTACGGTTGCTGCGGTCTGCCCTGTCCGCGGTGGCGACCGGTGGTTCGTCCCGAAGGTCCACCACGCGCGGACGGCCGTGAATTGTGTACATGCGGAAGGCGGGATCATGTCAGCCTCGGTGAGGGACATCGACGGCGGCCCCGGACACGTCTCATACGGTCCACAGCCCAAAACGCGGGGGATCAGAGTGCGGTTCGCCGCGCTGTTAGCGGTTGCGGCCCTCGGGGTGGCGTCCTGCGGTTCGATCACCGGCGATAGCGGCAATGGCGATCCGGGCACCCCCCGTCGCGGTGGCACGCTCAGGCTGGTCGGAAACGGTGACGTCGATCACCTGGATACGGCGTCGGCCTATTACGTCCCGACCTATCGCCTGTTCCGTGCGATCACCCGGCAGTTGGTCAGCTATCCGTACACCGACGACGTCAAGCAGGCCACGACGCCGGTTGCCGACCTCGCCGAGAGCGTTCCTGAACCCACCAACAACGGCTTGACCTGGACGTTCACCATCCGCAAAGGCGCCAAATGGGACGTTGGCGACAACGGCCGTCAGATCACCGGCGATGACGTGGTCCGTGGCATCAAGCGGATGTGTAATCCGGTCTCGCCGAGCGGTGCCATCGGCTACTACACCGACACGATCAAGGGTCTCGCGGCGTACTGCGCCAATTGGGCGAAGGAAGCGGCCAACACAGACGCCACCGTCGCCAGCATCCAGAGGTTCATGGCCGCGAACGCTGTCGAGGGTGTGAAGGCAGACGGGCGCACCGTGTCCTTCACGCTGATCAGGCCGGCCAGCGACTTCC
>DATBRJ010000183.1:0-5323 GCA_036560395.1 Actinomycetes bacterium
CCAGTGGTCAAGCGGGCCTCTCGCCCGGCGTGGACCGGGTCGGTCCGCCGCCGGCCATCTGACCGACCGCCGGTGATGACCCCGAAGGAGCTGGCCGCAGCGAACGGCAGCCCGATCGACGGCGACCCCGAGGACAGCGGGCTCACGGTCGCGCCGGACGAGCACGCAGCCGGGTCGGTCGTCGAGAGGCGCCCCGATCCGCCGGCCTAGTCCACCGCGATCCCAGCGGACCCCTGCTCGCCTCGACCTGGGCAGGGGTCCCTGCATAGCCGGCCTCGGGCGGCAGCCGAGCCGTCCGGGCGTAATGAGATTGTTAGGGCATGGTCGATCCGGTGACGTTGCCTCCAGCCGAGCCCGGCGGGCCGAGCCGGACGTACGACCGCAAGCGAGCGGAGGCGGCCGTCCGCGAGCTGCTCATCGCCCTCGGCGAAGACCCCGACCGCGAGGGCCTGCGCAGGACACCGGAGCGCGTCGCGGGGGCCTTCCATGAGATGTTCGCAGGCCTTTGGCAGCGCCCGGAGGAAGTCCTCACCACCACCTTCGACCTCGGTCATGACGAGATGGTGCTCGTCAAGGACATCGAGCTGTATTCGACCTGTGAGCATCATCTGGTGCCGTTCCACGGCGCAGCCCACGTCGGCTACATCCCTTCCGAGGACGGCCGGATCACCGGGCTCTCGAAGCTCGCGCGCCTCGTCGACGTGTTCGCAAAGCGGCCACAGGTCCAGGAGCGCATGACGGCGCAGATCGCCGACTCGCTGGTACGCATCCTGCGGCCGCGTGGCGTCATCGTCGTGATCGAGGCCGAGCATCTGTGCATGTCCATGCGGGGGATTCGCAAGCCAGGAGCGAGGACCGTGACCTCGGCAGTTCGAGGTGTCCTGCACAACCCGGCGACTCGGGCGGAGGCCATGAGCCTCATCCTCGGCAAGTGACAGAGCTAGCGGCCTCCGGCCCGGCGGCCATGCGCACGGCCAGGACGAAGAGCCGGACTCCTACCGGGTGACCTAAGGTGGCCGTCGTGGCGTACCAGACGGTCGGGCTCCCCGAACCGGGGCGGTGTGTCGTCATGGGTATCCTCAACGTCACCCCGGACTCCTTCTCCGACGCAGGCGCATACCTGGAACCGAACGCCGCCATCGCGCACGGCCTCGACATGCACTCAGCGGGGGCCGACATCGTCGATGTCGGCGGCGAGTCAACCCGCCCGGGGGCGCAGCGGGTGTCCGCCGAGGAGGAGATCCGCCGGGTCGTCCCCGTCATCACCGAGCTGGCCCGTGCGGGCGCGTACACGAGCATCGATACGACGCGACATGAGGTCGCCGAGGCAGCTCTCGAGGCGGGCGCCAAAGCTGTGAACGACGTCAGCGGGGGTCTCGCCGACGACATGATGATCGAGTCGGTTGCCGGGGCCGAGGTGCCCTACTTCCTGATGCATTGGCGCGGTCACTCGGCCGACATGCAGGCCCGCGCGGTCTATGCCGACGTGGTGGCGGAGGTTTGCGACGAGCTCCGGCAGCGCTACGAGGCGGCAGTCGAGGGCGGCATCGAGAGTGCACGGATCGTGCTCGACCCCGGCATCGGATTCGCCAAGACCGCCGAGCACAACTTGGCACTGCTGGCCAACCTCGACGCCCTCGCGACGCTGGGCCGACCGATCCTGATCGGCGCGTCCCGGAAGCGATTCATCGGCGCGCTGCTCGCCCAACCCGACGGCACACCTCGCCCCGGGCCTGACCGGGATGTGGCTTCCGCCGCCCTAGCGGCTCTGGTCGCCGCAGGCGGCGCTTGGGGGGTTCGAGTGCACGACGTCCGCTCGACCCTCGACGCGGTCAAGGTCGCGGCTGCCGTGGCCCGTCGATGAGTACCGAGGCCGAAGCCGTCGAGTTCGCCAACCACGAGCTCTATGCCGCGGTGGAGAGCGCCGACCTCGACCGGATGGCCGAGGTCTGGCTCGACGGCCCGCACGCGGAGACGGTCGTCTGTGTCCACCCGGGCTGGCCGGCTATCCAGGGCCGGGAGGAAGTGCTGCGGTCATGGACCGCGATCATGGCTAACACACCGTACATCCAGTTTTTCCTCACTGACGTCGAGGTGGAGATCGTCGGTGAGATCGCGGTCGTGACCTGCGCCGAGAACATTCTCACCGGGATGGGCGAGTCCGCGCTGGCCGGTGGGCGGGCGGTCGCGACGAACGTCTTCCGGCACACCCCATCCGGATGGCGGCTTTGGATCCACCACGCGTCCCCCGTCATCACCCCTGCCGAGGGCACCGACGACTCAAGTTGATATCGGCGATGGCTGGTACGCCGCCCTGGGTATGGTCTGTCGGAACGCTAGCGAGGAGTACGACGCGGATGACCGATCGGATCGCCCTTGTCGGGCTCACCGGACGCGGGCGACACGGCGTCTACCAGTACGAGCGCGACGAAAGTCATCCGTTCGTCGTCGACGTGATCCTCGATGTCGACACCCACCCCGCCGCAAAAAGCGACCGACTCACGGACACGATCGACTATGGCGTCATCGCGAGCACGGTCGTCGGCATCGTTGAAGGAGAACCGGTCGATCTCATCGAGACGCTTGCCCAGCGGATCGCCGATGCGTGCCTGGCGGATCCCAGGGTCGACAAGGTCCAGGTCACCGTGCACAAGCCGGATGCGCCGATCAGCGTTCTCTTCGATGACATTGCCGTGACGATCGAGCGGGGCCGGGCGTGAGCAGAGCGCCTCAGCGCGCCGTGCTTGCCCTTGGCAGCAACCTGGGCGACCGCCTTGGGATGCTCCAAGGAGCACTGGACGCGCTGGGCAAGATGCCGGGCGTCGATGTGGTCGCGGTGTCCGGGGTGTATGAGACGGCCCCGGTTGGCGGCCCGCCCGGCCAGGACCCCTACCTCAATGCGGTCATCCTGGTGGACACGACGCTTCTGGCATCCGTGCTGCTGGAGCGCTGTCTCGCCGTCGAGGGAGCCCTCGGCCGGCACCGGACGGAGCGTTGGGGTCCGCGCACGCTGGACATCGATGTGATCACCTACGATGACCAGGTCAGCGCGGACGAGGCGCTGACGCTGCCGCATCCCCGAGCATACGAGCGGGCGTTCGTGCTCGTCCCTTGGCTGTCCGTCGACCAAGGCGCCACGCTGCCGGGCAGGGGTCGGGTGGCCGAACTCGCGGCCGCCCGCCGCACGGACAGCGTGGTAGCGCGGACCGACCTCCGGTTGCACGTGCCGGTTGCCGGATGAGAGAGGATCGTGTTCGGTGGAGCTTCTGTGAACGGACACATCCGGCCGACCCGGTTGGCGGTCCTGATCGGCATAGCCGTCCTGACTGGTGCGGTGTCCTGGGGTGCGGCGCTGATCTACGACAACCGAACAGGGACGCCGCCTGGCGTGCCACGGACCGCACCCTTAGTCCTCGGATTCCTCGCTGCCGTGGTCTTCTCCGTTGCCGTTGCCCTCCGATCGCGCCTGGCCGGCCTGCGGGCAGGCCGCCCCGATGCTCGCTCGGTAGATCCGGGCTTCGCCGCGCGGGCACTCGGCCTCGCCAAGGCGAGCGCGCTTGTCGGCTCCCTGGTCGCGGGTCTTTACGCCGGTTACGGGATCTTCCTCGCCCGTCATCTGGAGATGGACGACCGCCGGGACCGGGCATTCGTTTGCTTGTTTGCGGTCGTCGCCGCCGTCTTGCTCGCGGCGGCGGGACTGTGGCTCGAACGCGTGCTGCGGGTGCCGCCGGACGAGATGGAGCCGCCCGAGGATCCGACGCAAGCCGCGAGGCGCTGAGCGCAGGCGATCACTTGTCGATGTCGCCGACGACGAAGAACATCGAGCCAAGGATCGCGATCATGTCGGCGATGAGGTGTCCCGGCAACAGTTCGGTCAGGACCTGGATGTTGTTGTACGACGCGGAGCGCAGCTTCAGCCGCCAGGGCGTCTTCTCACCGTGCGACACGAGGTAATAGCCGTTGAGGCCGAGTGGGTTCTCGGTCCACGCGTACGTCGCTCCCTCGGGTACTTTCAGCACCTTCGGCAGCCGTACATTGATCGGACCTGGGGGAAGCTCGGCGAGTCGGTCCAAGCACGCATCGGCAAGATCCAATGAGGCGTATACCTGATCCAGCAGACACTCGAACCGCGCGAGGCAGTCACCGGCCGTCCGTGTTACCACTCGAAGCACACCGCCGAGCTCGCCGTAGGCGAGATAAGGCTCATCCCGCCGCAGATCCATGTCGAAGCCCGACGCCCGGGCGACCGGCCCACTCACCCCGTATTGCCTGATCAGCTCGCTGGAGAGGTTGCCTATACCGCGGGTGCGAGCACGGAAGATCTCGTTGCCCATGATGAGCCGGTCGATGTCGGACATCCGGCCGCGCACCAGGCTCACCGCTTGTCGGGCTCGCTCAGTCCAACCGGCGGGCAGCTCCTCCTTTAGCCCGCCGACTCGGTTGAACATGTAGTGCATGCGGCCGCCGGAGACCTCCTCCATCACCGCCTGCAACGTCTCCCGCTCGGTGAACGCATAGAAGATCGGCGTGATTGCTCCGATCTCGAGCGGATAGGACCCCAGGAACATGAGGTGGTTGAGGACCCGGTTCATCTCCGCTAGCAGGGTCCGCGCCCAGACCGCTCGTTCTGGCACCTCGAGACCGAGCATCCGCTCGGCGGCGAGCACCACGCCGAGCTCATTCGCGAATGCCGAGAGCCAGTCGTGCCGGTTCGCGAGCACGATGATCTGCCGGTAATCGCGTACCTCAAAGAGCTTCTCCGCCCCACGGTGCATGTAGCCGACGATCGGCTCTGCCGCCACGATCTGCTCGCCGTCCAATGTCATACGCAGCCTCAGCACGCCGTGGGTTGACGGGTGCTGTGGGCCGATGTTCAGCACCATGTCCTCGGTGGCGAATTCCCTTGCCCCGATGCCGACCCCGACGGTTCGCTGCGTCACAGTTGCCGAGTCTGCCACGATGGCACCGGGCGACCTATGCTGCCGCGGCAGTAGCCTGCGGCTATGGACCAGGCCTTCGCGCCACTCACCGAGCAGTGGATTCAGGTCTCGCCCCGGCTGCGCAGCCTGCGCCGGGTCGTACTCCTCTGCTGGGGTGTGCCGATCGCGGTGGCCGCAGGCCTACTCGTCGGCATCCTCGTCCAACCGGCCCTCGGGGCGGTCGCCGTCCTCCCGATCGCGGCCATCGGGGTGTGGGGGTGGTGGCTCATCGGCCGCAACTGGCGATATTGGCGATACGCAGAGCGCGAGGACGACCTCCTCGTGACGAACGGGTTCATGTTCCGCCGGCTCGTGGTCGTGCCTTACGGCCGGATGCAGTTCGT
>DATBRJ010000184.1:0-14279 GCA_036560395.1 Actinomycetes bacterium
TGATTGCCACGACCTCGATCTCCCGCTCGAGCGCGGAGCGCAGGTAACTGCGCCCAACGCGACCGAACCCATTGATTCCCACTCGTACGGTCATGACCGCCTCCTGCCGACTCGTACCTCCTGTCTTAAGGCTGGTCACGATGGTGTCGCCGGATCAGGGCCGAAGGTCCCGCACCGGTGTGACGAGCGCCTATCTCCCTCTGGCGCAACCGATCGAAAGGGTGCCGGCCTCTCCCCCTGCGGAATATCCGCGTCTGCCACAGCGCTACACGGGCAGAATGCACTACCCCTAGGGGTATAAAGGAGAGATCGTGGCAACTGTTGAACTGACCAAGGACAACTTCGACGAGGTAACCAGCGCCGATGGAATCGTCCTTGTCGACTTCTGGGCGGCCTGGTGCGGGCCCTGCCGGATGTTCGCACCGATCTTTGAGCGGGCATCGGAGCGAAACCCGGATCTGGTCTTTGCCAAGCTTGACACAGAAGCAGAGCCAGAGATCTCAGCCGCGCTAAGGATCACGTCGATCCCGACTCTGATGATCATTAGGGATAATGTGGTGCTGTACGCACGCCCAGGAGCGCTGCCCGAACAGGCCCTTGATGACCTGACCGAGCAGGCGCGAGCGGTCGACATGGAAGAAGTGCGACAGCAGGTCGCTGTTCAGAGCAGCTGACCACGAAGGCGGAGCACGCCATGGAGCTCGATGAGACCACGCTGCGCGACGTCGTTGTCCGGCTGCGGAAGGTTCAAGGGCAGCTCGGCGGACTCGTTCAGATGCTTGAGGCCGGTCGCGATTGCAAGGAGATCATTACCCAGCTCGCGGCGGCCTCTCGGGCCCTCGACCGAGTGGGCTTCAGGATCGTCGCGTCGGGTCTCAAGGAGTGTGTGGCCGGCGCGAGCGCAGGCTCACCGCAGGCCGAGATCGACAGGAACGAGTTGGAGAGGCTCTTCCTCGCGCTGGCGTGACAAGCGACGGTGGAGTTCGCCCTGACCGAGGCAGACCGGTTGAGCCTCCCGGTCACAATGATCAGCTGTGTATCACCAGGCCAGCGCTCTACGGAGCGCCGCTCGTCGACCCGACGGTTCTGGACGCACAGCGTGCGCTGCTAACCACGACCGTCGAGGAGTGGCAACGGAAGTTCCTTAAGGTGGAGATCAGCGACGAGCTGGTGCGTGACACGCCCGGTCATGCGCTTGTTACCGCGTCCAAGAGCCCCCGGCTCGTGGTCGTCGGCGCCGGTGAAGCTGGTCGCTTCCGCGGGTTGCGCCTGGGCTCGGTCAGCCAGCAGGTGCTCCACCACGCCTCATCGCCGGTTGCCATCGTCCGCCAGGACCGCCATTGCTAGACCTTGCCAGCGGGCAGGGTCCACGGACAGGAAACGGCGTGCCGACGATGCCATCTCCGGTGCTGGAAACAGTCACAAGCAGGAACGGCTGGCCCGCCGGTTAGGGACGTTCGGCCCTGACGACATGACCGGCGGTTGCCAAACCTGAGGGATGAGCACTCGATCGACCGCGAGTCATGGCATCAGGTGGTGAAAGATGAAGGTTCTCATCACTGAGCAGCTCCCCGGTGGTGCCGCGGGAGTAGTGAGCCGCATCCGGGAAGCCGGCCACCAGGTCGCGTACTGCCACGGCTTCGGCCCGGACAACATTGAGTGCTCCGGAATGATGCTCGGCGCACGGTGCCCGCTGGACGACGTCGATGTCGCGGTCGTCCTGGACGCGCGAACGCACCCGGGACCGATGACGATACGCGAGGTCGGTGCTCTGTGCGCCTTGCGGCACGGCACTCCCCTGGTCATCAGCGGTCCCGTACCCGACAGCGACCGGTCGCCTTGGCGGGACGCCGACGCGGAGTGCGACGGGGACGTCGTCGACGCATGCGAGGCGGCGATCTCACCCGTCGGAGCGACAGTCCAACGGGCTGTTGCGGCAGCTGCCACACGCACATTGCAGCAATTCAGCCGCGGGCAGCGGCTGCGCGTAACTCTGCAGCAGCGACGAGGCACCATCGATGCCGAGATCACGACCGATCGGCGCCTGCCGCCTCCCGTCTGTGAGGCCATCAGGGCGGTGGTTCGGGCCGGCCTGGCCCCCTACACCATCTCCTGGCCGTACGCGGACGTGCGCTTCCGCACTGCCTGACACGGGCTCCAGCCACAAATCGGTGCCTCCAGCCTCGTACGGGACTTCCTGAATGAGAACTCGGGACCTTTGACGCTCGTCAGTGATCGACAGGTCAAGTGACGCTGGGCTCGTGGAGATAGCGGCCACGACGACCGAACCTGTTGGCCTCAGCTCGGCGGAAGCAGCCAGCCGGCTGGAGCAGCAGGGCTGGAACGAGATCTCCGAGCCGCCGTTGCCTGGTGTGCTCACAAGAGCCGCCGACCAGCTCCGTGATCCCATGATCCTGCTGTTGCTCGGCGCAGCCGCGGTAACCGTGGCACTGCACGATGTGGTCGATACCGTCGTGATCGGCCTCGTCGTCGTCCTCAACACGACTGTCGGGGTCGTCCAAGAGATACGCGCCGAGCGCACTGTCCGGGCGCTCCGCCGCCTGGCCGCGCCGACCGCGCGGGTGATCCGTGACGGAAGCCACCTCGTCATCCCTGCGGCTGAACTCGTCCCAGGCGATCTCGTCCAGCTTGACGCCGGCGACATCGTGCCGGCAGACGCTCGCCTTCTCGAGGCCACTGCGTTGCAAGTCGACGAGTCGGCGCTGACCGGCGAGGCGGTGCCGGTGGAGAAGGATGCCCACGCCGAGTCGGTCGGCGGCCCGCCCCCGAATGAAGGCGTCGGGGTTGTGCACGCCGGGACGGTGGTGACGAAAGGGCGGGCGCGGGCACTGGTCACATCTACTGGTGCGCATAGCGCACTGGGACGCATCGCCGCGCTTATCGCAGACCAGCCGCGGCGCCCGACGCCGCTCCAGCAACGCCTGACTGAGCTCAGCCGCGTCCTGGCTATTGCCGCCCTCGCCCTGTCCGCCGTGGTCCTGGGAATCGGCCTCGCCCGGGGTGAGTCCATCGGCTCCATGTTCATCACGGCAGTGGCGCTAGCTGTGGCCGCGGTGCCTGAATCCCTTCCCGCAGTAGTCACGTTGTCCCTGGCTCTCGGCGCCTATCGGATGGCACGCCAGCACGCGATCGTCAGGCGTCTACCCGCTGTCGAGACTCTGGGGTCGGTCACCCTCCTCGCCTCGGACAAGACGGGAACGCTGACCGAAGGGCGCATGGTGGTCGAGCGCCTGTGGACCGGGGGCGACCGGATGTTCGCCGTGACCGGCTCCGGCTACTCCCCTGTCGGCGACATTCGGCAGATCGAGGCCGCCGAGCATGAGCCGGTCAGTCCGCATCGGTCGGACCTACCGACAATCCACGCGATCCTGCGGGACATCGCTCTCTGCAACGATGCGGAGGTCGTACCACCCACCGACGCCGATGGCGAATGGGCACCGATCGGCGATCCCATGGAAGCAGCCCTGGTCGTGGCGGCGATGAAGGCCGGGGCGGACGTCTCTGAGCTCAGGAGCCGGTATCCGCGAGCCGCTGAGCTGCCGTTCGACAGCAAGTGTCGCCAGATGACCACCCTGCACCGGTACGGCGACGCGTGGCTGGTCGTCTCCAAGGGCGCCCCTGAGGCCCTTCTCCCGACCGGCATTTCAGGGCACGGGACAGGAAACGGGTACGACGCCGTTCGGCGTGCGGCGCACCAGCTGGCCGGCGAAGGCTACCGGGTGATCGCGGTAGCGGATCGGATCGCGACCACCCGTCCCGCCGATGACGAGCTCGAACGCGGCCTGAACATCGTCGGGCTGGTGGCGATCACCGACCCGCTGCGTTCAGCAGCAGCCGACGCGGTGCTGGCCTTCGACCATGCCGGGATCCGGCTTCTTCTGGTGACCGGTGACCACCCAGCCACCGCCTTGACGACCGGGCGCCGGCTCGGACTGGCGACCGGAACACGCCGCACCGACGACACGCCGGAGGCTCAAGACCCCGCGATCCTCACCGGCAGCGATCTCGATGTCGGACCACCAGCGACGGCTCTAGAGCGGACCAGGATCTTCGCTCGGATCCGGCCCGAGCAGAAGCTCGGCCTCGTTCAGCACCTCCAGGGTCTCGGCCATGTCGTCGCGATGACAGGAGACGGCGTCAACGACGGTCCTGCGTTGCGGCGAGCAGACATCGGCGTCGCGATGGGGCGTGGCGGGACCGAGGTCGCGAGGCAGGCCGCCGATCTCGTACTCCAGGACGACAACCTCGCCACGGTCGTAGCCGCCATCGGGGAGGGCCGGCGCATTTATGACAACATCCGCCGGTTCCTTAGATATGCGCTCAGCGGCGGTCTCGCAGAGGTTGTCGTTATGCTGCTCGGCCCGTTCGTGGGCCTCGGCATTCCGCTCGTACCAGCCCAGATTCTCTGGGTCAACATGCTCACCCATGGGCTGCCGGGTGTGGCCCTCGGTGCGGAGCCCGCGGATCCCGGCGTTCTACGCCGGGCACCAAGGTCGCCGGGAGAGTCCGTGCTTGGGCGAGGCCTTGCCGCACAGATCGGATGGACCGGCGGACTTATCGCTGCCACGGTCCTGGGCGCCGGGATCTGGGCACAGGTGACTGACCGACCCTGGCAGACGATCGTCTTCGCCACCTTGGGTCTGGCCCAGTTGGCTCTGGCGCTCGCCCTCCGGGCTCCTCGCCAGCGCGGCGGCAGTGACGGACACTTCCTCAATCTCGCCGTGGCGGGTGCCTTCGCAGCCCAACTGGCAGCCATCTACCTCGCGCCTCTGCGCGAGCTTCTTAGCACCGACCGGCTGGCCTTGGGTGATCTCGCGGCGGCCTTCGCAATCGCCGCACTTCCTGCCGTCGTTGTCCGCCTGGTGAACCGGTGGCGCAGCTCGGCAACGGGAATCACGGAAGAGGGTGCACGTCGATGATGTCCGTCGCTTACGCCGCAACGATCGGCGCACAGCACTATGACCCATATGACCATATGGACGGCTGGGGCTGGATGTGGCTCGGCGGCCTGCTTTGGCTGATCATCCTCGGTGCTTTCGTCGGCCTAATCGTCTGGTTGGTTGTCCGGAGCAGCGGGCAGTCGCCAACCGCTCCACACAGTGAGGCTCGACGTATTCTCGCCGAGCGCTTCGCCCGCGGAGAGATCGACGAGGACGAGTTCACCCGGCGTACCGAGTTGCTTCGTTAGCAACCGGCCGAGCGCTGGGGGGTGGCCCGGTCGATGTCATCGACGACCCATCGCGTCGTCTTTGCGTCCGGCCTGATCCTGCCCGCGGGCTTTCGCGTACTCGACGGTCTGGGCCGCCACGGAGGCCGCATTGGTGTGCTCGACGAGGCTTTGGATTAGGTCTGGCTCGTGCTCGACGATCGGTTCGATCGGTCGCCGGATCGCGTCAGGGCCGCGTCGGTGTCCTCACGACGCCTCGCGTCGTTTCTACGTCTGAGTTGACGGGTGGCGCGGTCGTGTTCGCCGCGTTGGTGTCCTCGACTTTGGTGGGTCGGTCGCGCCGGGGCCACGTCGGTGTCCGCGATGGCGACGGTTCCGGGTCGGGTCAAGGCGGGCCGGTGTCGTCGACAACAGGTCCGGTGGCGTCGGCGCCCTCGGTTGGCTGGACGGGTGGACCGGTCGCGTTGGCCGCGTCGATGGGCTCGGCGGGCGGTGGCTCAGTGGGGTCAACCGGGTCACTGTCGTCGATGATGGGTCCGATGGCCTCGGGTTCAGGCGGGGGTGGTCCAGACGAACCGGCCGGGTTCGGGCTGGTCGAGTTTCCAGTGGAGGCGGGTTTTCAGGTCGTGGTGTGGCCCGCAGGGTGGGCCGAGGTTGGTGACCGCGGTGGGCCCGTCGGGGTAGCGGACGGTGTGATCAAGCTGGCAACGGTGCGCCGGCTGGCTGCAAACGGGCAGGATGCAGGTGCGGTCGCGGGTGATCACGTGGTCGCGTAGGTCGGCAGGGGGCTGGTAGGTAGTCCGCCCGTAGTCGAGCAGGGCACCGGACGCGGGGTCGGTGAGCAGCCTGCGCCACACCCCGCCGGCGGCGATCCGCCGGGCGATCGAGGCGGGGATCGGGCCGTAGCCGGTCAGCTCCCCCGGCTGCTCGTCGAGGCCGATCAGCGTCGAGTACGGGACGGTGACGTGGATGTGCGGGCGGCGTCCCTGCCCGGTGGCCAACCGGACCCCGCGGCCGGCCATGCCGCCCAGCCAGCCGCTGGCCAGGGAGAGGCTGGCCATCTCGACCAGGGCGTCGGCGCGCAGCTGATCCATGCTGCGCGCCTCGCCAGGGGTCTGCTTGAGGGCGCTCGCCGCCGCGTCCAGGACCGCGCGGACGGCCGCGAGGCCGTCTGCGGTCAGCTCCGCGATCAGCTGCCCCATGCCGTCCTCGAGGGGGTAGAGGGCGACCCGGCGGCCGGCCGCCGCCCGGGCATGGCGTTGCTCGGCGCGGGCCGGGTCGACGCCCAGGATGGCGCGTTCGACCGCGCGCCGGTGCTGTCCGAGGGTGCGCTGCCCGATTAGCCAACTAGACGTAGGCGGCCCCCGGTGGTGCGTGAACACCAGCCGAGGGCCTTGATCCCAGACCTAACAGGAGGTCCCAGGACCCATGAGCACTATTTCAGTGATCCTGCCGGCGAGCGAGCCTGGCACCGTGCAGCTGTACGCGGTCGGCCTCGACGTCAGCGCCGCCTACGTGGCGGGCGTGTCACAAGCCACCTGGTGGCTATCAACGGAACAGGCACGGCAGCTGTGCCACGACCTCGGCGCCAAACTCCTGCCCACGGTGGAGGGAGGCGCGCGTTTTTGAGGTTCCGTTTCTAACCCGCCGACGAGATCCCCGCGGCCACGAAGGAGACGGAGGGCCGCGGGGATCTTGCGCTCATTGGTCTGTCACCGCGGTCTATTCAGGTTCGCCTCAAGCTGTCGGCCCTTCGTCGTCCACTGGATCGGAGGCGAGGCACTCTCACTTGCCGTAGTGCGCGATCTGGAGGGTGTTGCCGTCAGGATCCTTGAACCAAGCGCCCCGGGCGCCACTTTCGTGTGTGGCGATTCCGTCCACCGTCTTCACCCCGGGCAGGTCGTACTCCTCGAAAACGATCCCACGACCCCGAAGGTGCTCGACGACCCGCTCGATGTCCTCGACCTCGAACCTCATGGACGTGCTCTTCGTGGTTCCGGCGTACGCAGACTCGTAGACCAAGAACCATGTCCCGCCCCGGGTCTCGTACCGGATGGCCCCGCGACGTTCGTCACTGGGCGTGAGCCCGAGCACGCCGGTGTAGAACTCCCTGGCCCGGCTGAGATCCTTGACCGCGATCATGGTGTGCGTGCTGGCCGACTCCAACATCGGGAGTACCTCCGATCTGTCAGCGGTGAGCGCCTTACACTCTCGCTGTTCGGGGCGGATCTCGTCGAGCGTCGCGGAGCCCGCTCCTTGGCAGGTGAGGGCGTATTCGCACACCGCTACACCACTCGCACCCATTGCCCACCGACCGGCCGCAGCCAACGCCAGCGCCGCAACAGCGGCATGTCACCGGTAGAGATTCCCCGCGAGCCCCGGAGGAGGGAGGCTCGCGGGGATCTCTTTGTGCCCCTCGTCTAGCGGATCCTCGCCGCTTACTGCCAACCCGCTTTGAGGGCAGTTTCCTCGATAGCGGCCAGCAGGCTCTCGAAGGTCGTCCTCAGCATCCTGTCGATCACGGGGCCGGTCAGCCGACCGAGCGGGCCACCCTTTGGCACATATCGGTAGTCGAATGTGATCGCCGTCCCGTCACCCTCGGGCTCGAGCGTGAGCCTGGACTCTGCCTGCTTGAACGGGACAAGAGCGGATGGCTGATTCGCGGTGGCCACCGTGCGGCCCTCTTCCCAGGCGGTGATCGTTTCGACCATCGAGCCGACCGGCTTCAGGTCCACCTGGCGGCGGGCACCCACTCCGTGGGTCTGATCGCCGATGGGTCGAGAGGCCCTGAGGCCATCCCAGTGCTCCGCCAGGTTCGGGAAATCCGCGCACACGCCCCAGACCGAATCAGGGGACGCGGCCACTTGTCGTTGCACGGTGAGGTGGCGTTCGCCCATGATGCTTGATCCCCTACGACCACTGCTTGATCCCCTACGACCACGTAGCACCCTACGAGTCCGGGGCCCTCTGGGCC
This sequence comes from Actinomycetes bacterium, assembly GCA_036560395.1. GTDB lineage: Bacteria > Actinomycetota > Actinomycetes > JAKEEW01 > JAKEEW01 > DASYTV01. The sequence goes on from DATBRJ010000184.1 coordinate 8,163, forward strand.
ACCGATCCATCAGACAGGCCCTAGTCACCCTCGATCACCAAGTCTGCCAGCTCGGATCGGCCTACCGTGGTGGTCGCTGATCGACTCGACGTTCGCAAAGTAACCGACCAGGAAGCGCCTGTGCACGGTCACCGATCGGATCCGTATGACTGGGCGGCGGTTGAGAACGATCACCTCGGCAACGTAACGCATGGGCTGGTCCGAGAAGACCCCGCGGGCGCGGGGGGAGTCGGATTATGGCCAGCGCCCGCGGGGTCTCCCTTTGTGCCCCTCGTCTAACGGACCCGTTCCGCTCGCTCCTGCCCCACAGCGATCCACTCGCTGAGCCGTGTCAGGTCGGCGCCGGCGGCGATGAGCAGCGCCGCCTCGAGCGCCTGGTGTTGCCACTCGTCCCTGTTCTCGCCGGCGTAGAAGCCGAGTGTGATCCCGGCCCGTTCGGCGAGGAGGTCGGCGCGACCGTTGGCAATCTCCCGCAGCTCGGCGACCGTGGCCTCGACGTCCAGCGGCTTCCGGCTTACGTAGCGGCCAACAGTGCCGGCGAGTTGGGCCGTGACGATCCCGTCAGGGTCCGGTTTGCGGCGAGCGATGGCCATGGCTGGACCGTACCGCGAATCGAACAGGTGTTCTAGTAATGGGTACTCGCCCCACATGAACACACCAGACTTTTACGCCGGCACGGCGGAGCAGGACATCAGTTCCGCGGTCACCGGTGCACACGACTTTGCGGAAACCATCCAGTCCGCCCGCGTCTACGTGCTCCTGGCTATCGCTGCGGCGGTCGACCGGCTGGCCGATGCGTTGTCGGAGGATGTCGGCGGCCCAGTTCGTTCGGGGTCCAGGGGTTGCCAGGCTGCGGCCACATTGTGAACGTGCAGCGACCCCTTGGCGCCGAGCGCCCTGAGAAAGAGGGACGCTAGCCCACCGTCAGAGATCCCCGCCGGTGCGATCTAGGCGGTCTCGCGGTCGCGATTTAGCCCGCGTACGGCCCGGCGTTCCCGGTGATCTGCGCGGCCACCCGCTGGCCTTCCGTGTTGGGATGGAAGTAGTCCCAGTGGCTAACCTGCGACAGCGTGAATCGGTAATTGAAGACGGCGTTGTCGTCGAAGTCGCACCGCGGTCCGTACGCCGCACATGCCTGAGCGAGCTGGGTGTTGTAGTCCATGACGCGCTGCTGGACGCGATCCCGGCGGGCCACATCGGTCGAGGCGGTGGACAGCGGGTTGGCCAACATCGACTGGCAGATCTTGAAGGAGCTCCACGCCAGGCGGGCGGCGGCGCTGCCCTTGCCGATGTACCACAGGCGCTTGAGGTCCGGAATGCTGGCGATGAATACGCGTGCATTGCCCGGCAACCCCTGCTTGAGCGTCGCCAATGCGGTCTCGATTTGCGCGCGATAGGTCGACACAGGCGTCATGAGTGACTCCGAGGAGCGGCACGCATCGTTTGCGCCGATCTCGATCGTCACGTACTCCGCCTTCTGGTTAACGGCGGTTCCAGCCTGGCGGGCCAGATCGCTCGCCCGGGCGCCATCCGCGGCGTCGTTGTGGTTGTGACCGTAGATGGCCGGATTGTTGGCCAGGATGCGGCGGTAATGGCTGTTCACATAGCTGTAGCTGCCGGTGCTCCACGAGCGGCTTGTGCAGTCCAGAAAGAACCCGCAGGCGTTGAATCCTCGCGTAATGGAGTCCCCAAGACCTGCCACCGAGTCAGGCAGAGTGCCGGCGGCTCTGGCCGGACCCGGCACTCCAGCAAACAGCACGACGCCGATCGCGAGGGCAAGGACGGCAGCCAGCCAGCGAATCCGGATCAAAGCAGCCTGGACCATTCCGCACCTCCATGGACGACGGCCGGCAGCAAACTGGCCCGGCCGAGGCAATACGAATCGCCCTGCCAAATTTCCGCCGTACGGCTAGCCAACCGTCAGCGCTCAACCAGAAACGCCTGGTGTGCGCGAAGCCCCAGCCACGCTCGCTTAGTCGCGGTTCCCATCGCGACCTCAAGGAACGCAGTCATCTCTGAACCGGGGCGCGCCAGCATTTCGCGGGCTTCGGCTCAGCTGGTCGCCATGCGTGATCGCGCGCGGTTCGGCTGGGCGCCCTGGTCGTCACCGGCGAGGACTAGCTTCGTTCGCATCGGCGCTCTCACCGAGCTGCATCGGCGCTGGGGATGGATCGTTCTCCTTGGGCCGCGCCAGCCCGGGCAGGGAGCGCCGACGATCCCACGCGACTAGCTCGACCTCGAGGAGGAGATGCGCCAGGGCATGGGACGACTACGTCGAGAAGCGGAACGCCTACCTGCTCGCGGCAGGTATCCCGAAGCCGGCTTAGGACCGCCGACACAGCTGGACCCCGGTCGACGCCGGGGGTCCACCCTGTCAGGCGCTCGTGGTCCTGGCTCCGGAGCAGGCTACTTCGCTGGCCGGAAGGCGACCTGGATCTGGATGGCCACGCCTGGAGGCGCCGACATCCGGAGGATCTCGCTGGTGCGGTAGTGGCCCGGCATCGCCGAAATTCCGGTGTCCTCGTTGCTGATGTCGAAGGTCATCTTGGTTCCGCGGAACGTGTCGGTCTGCTCGCCGCTTGCGTAGAAGGTCTGTGGCCCTGCCGACCCTGGAGCGATCGTCCAACTTTCCACCTCGATCGAGGTGGGTCCGGCTCCAGCGAAGCCACCCCCACCGACCGTGTGAGAGCAGAAGCGGCCCGAACCGGACGTGGTTGGGGCCGCTTCGCGACCTCGCCGCCGAGGAGGTCCAAGAAACGACGGCGAGGCGTAGGGGTGTGTATCGCGCCCAGCGGTAGCAGCGTTACAAGAGGAAGGGTCTTCGTGTTGCTCACGCCGTGACGCCTGCGGCGATATAGGTGATACGGGGTGCCTCACCGTCACGTCACCCGAGACGGTCGCGGTGGGGTGGAGGTGCGGCCCCAGCCCGCGCGACGATGGGGCGTGGGTGGGCCTCAGCCCCCGGGAGCGGCTGAGGCCCACCGCGTCCGGTCGCGAACCGCGCCCCTGACGGCAACCGCGGCATAAGAGCGGATGGGCGGCCCCAGCCGCAGTGAGGGGGGATCGGGCCGAACGGCTGGGGTCGCGTCGGAGTTGCGCCGCTCAATGGTGCTGCCGGCTTGGCAGGCGCCCCCGCGAGCGCAGGCCCCATTCATTAGCTCTTCCTGCGCTCGCGGGAGCTCTGAAACGGTGGGCTCCACCCGTCTGCTCGGGTCTGGTCAAGGGGCGCCTCGAGGAATCTGCGATGGGGAACCGGTCTGGACGAGGACAGCCCGATCCCCCATCGGTACTGGGTGCTCGCCGTTGTTACGTGACGGGCACGGTGATCTGGTCGCTGAGAACGTTGTCGTCGAACAGACTGAGCGTGGCCGTGGTGAACGTCACGTCGACGATCACGGGAGTCCACATGTCGTTGGGACAGGTGGGCGTCGGCGGCAGAGGAGCCGGAGCATCGGTTGTGCTGGTGAACACGTACTGGTGTCCGGGGCTATGTCTCGCGAAGCGGAGCCCGTGCGCGCTTGAGTCTTACGTCGGCGCCAGCCCAGCACAGAGCGACCCTCCTGGACCCACGACCCGGATCCTCGGGCGACTGCTCATTCTCACGTTTGTTCCCGCCATGGCCTCCGGAACGAGTCTGTCCTCCGGTCCGGTAAGCAGGCTGACCAGCGCCACGCCCACAGCAGCAGGCCCTGATTGACTGTGCGAAGTTCTGGCAGACCTCGCCTCCTCCTGCGTGCCTGGGCTCGCGGTCGATTTCGGATTGTGGATTCTTCTGCGGTATTTGTGGTGGGCGTAGCCTCCTCTGCAGGGACGTTTTTCACATCAGTCGCCGGCCTCGCTCCGGTACCGATGGCCTGGCCGGCGCGGACGGGAGGGCCGCTCGATGAAACGCTCCACGGTACTTCTTGCCACCTTCGGTACGGTCTTATTTCTGCTGCCGATCCTGCCTGCTGCCGCCCAGACTGCTACCGCGTCCTTGGTCAGCGTGGGCTCACCAGCGACGATCACGCCGCCCAACCACCAGAACGAACCCGCCGTGGCTGTCGACGCCAGCCACCCGAACGTGCTGGTCGCGGGCTCCAATGACTATGTCGACCAGCCGATCTGCCCCACGGATCTCATGGCCGTCAGCGGCAGCTGTGACGCATTCGCCACCGGTGCCGGACTCTCCGGGGTGTACTTCTCGTTCGACGCCGGTCACACATGGACCCAGCCGACGTACACCGGGTGGACCGGCCGCAACTGCCCGCCGATCTCGACCTGCCCTGGTGAATTCGGCCCGATCCGGACACTGCCCTGGTACTACGAGAGCGGGCTGGTCAGCGACGGCGACCCCGCCGTGTCGATCGGACCGAAGCCAGGCCCGAACGGCTTCTCGTGGGCCAACGGCTCGCGCGTCTACTACGCAAACCTCACGTCGGCGATCGGACAGGGCTTCCCGAACGAGACGTTCCGGGGCTTCGAGGCGCTCGCGGTGTCGCGGTTGGATGACCCGACGCCGGCTAGCGTGCAGCAGAAGAGCAGCTGGATGCCGCCGGTGATCATCAACACCCGGAGCAGCCAGACGGCCTTTGAGGACAAGGAGCAGATCTGGGCCGACAACGCCGCGTCGTCACCATACTTCGGGCGCGTCTACGTTTGCGCGCCGCAATTCCGAAGCGTGGGTCAGCACCTGCCAGGGAACTTCCCCGCACCGCTCCAGGTATCCGTCTCGCGTGACGGCGGCTCGACATGGACCACCAAGCAGATCACCCGGGCCGGCACGGAGGGTCGTGGTCCGACGCTATGGGGCATCAGCGGTTGCACGGTCCGCACGACGAGCACGGGCGTGGTGTATGTCTTCGGCCAGATGTTCGAGAACCCGGCGCTCGTGGGGTTGCCGACGCACAGCTACCACGTCATGTGGACCTCAACCGACGGCGGGGTGTCCTGGTCGAAGATGACCACGCTGTGGCGGAGCACGGACCCGTGCTACTTCGTCGACCCGATCTACGGCCGCTGCGTAATGGACGGGTACGCCGGCGCCCGCACCGACCTGTCCGCGGCACCCAGCGTGGACATCGCAAATGGCGCCCCCACGGGTGCGGACGCGACCAATGCGATCATCGATGCATGGGTAGACGGCACACTCAACGCGGAGAAAGCCATGGTCGCGTGGAATCGGAACGGCCAATGGAGCACCCCCGCTCCGGTCTCGCTGCCCGGTGACCGGCCGATCTACGCCGCACCGTCCATCTCGCCGGCAGGCGATAGGGCGTACATCGTCTATGAGGCGGTCACGTCACCATGGCGTGGGGCCGACATGACCTCGCCACGGCCATACCACGGTGTGTTCCTGACCGCGACCGTCCCGGCGTCGGGCGCGGGATCGTGGAGTCCGGCATATGTCGGGTCGATGGGTGATATCAGGGCGTCATATCCCGGTCACGACATCTACCAGGAGCGCATCGGTGACTATGTGTACGCCGCCGCGACGCGTACCTACGGCGTAGGGCTGTTCATCGACGCCTCCAATGCGGCGGTGTGCCCGGCTGTGCAGGCATACCGGGCGTCGTCGCTCGCCGCGGGCGAACGAGACCTTCCGTCGCCTTACCCGCCCACCGATTGCCCGGCGACGTTCGGCAATACCGACGTGGTCGCGGCGACGACCGGCTAACCGACACGGCAGGCGGGTTCGGCGGTTCAGCCGAACCCGCCCGCGCCTACCGCGCGACGCAGGGAGGCTGGCGCACTCCGGCCATCTTGCCAAGGTGTATCGCATTTATACCGCGGATCCGCTAGACCGGAGTCGAGGGTCATCGACGCGAGGAGGCGCCGTGTTTGCTCGGAGACGGAGCCGCGCTGGTTGGGTTGTGGGCGCAGCGGTGGTAGCGGCTGCCATGGTGCCTGCGCAGGCGTACTCGGCGACCGCGGGTTCGGATGTGCGCGTCACCACCCATGACATCATCACGACCGATCCGTTCGGGTCGGCCACGGCACCGACGGACGTGCTGCAGCAAAACGAACCGTCGATCGCCATTCACCCGGCAAACCACAACATCATTGCCGTGGGGGTCAACGATGTCCGCACGGTCGGGATCTCGGACGACGCCTGGCAGGGGCTTGCCGTCTCGACCA
>DATBRJ010000185.1:0-1837 GCA_036560395.1 Actinomycetes bacterium
CGTTAGACCGCAACCGTTCGCTGATCGAGCACGGCACGCGGGTGGCCGCCGACGCTGGCGCCGACTGGGTGCTCTCGGGTGAGCTTGTCGTGCCGGGCTACCGCTTTGAGCCGCTGATCGGAACCGACTGGATCGCCGAGCAGCCTGATGGCTGGATGCGTCGGCTCGTCCGTCTGAGTTCCGACCTGGGCGTCGCCAGTTTCGTAAGCCATCCAGAACGCGAGGCCGCGACTGGGAAATTGTTCAACAGCCTCTTCGTCATCGGCCGCAACGGCCAGATCCTCGGACGCCATCGGAAGCTCGACCCGACGCCCGGCAGCGAGGACTGGTCGAGCGCCGGCGAGCCCGGTCGTCCGATCTCGGTCGACGGCATCACGATCGGACTTCTGGTCTGCGCCGACGCCTACAGCGCACTGCCGGCACTCCGCCTGCGCGACGCCGGCGCGCAGCTGCTCGTCTCATCCGCGGCGTGGTGGCCCGGCGAATGGGGGCCGAAAGGCGAGTGGGAGGCGCGGACGCTCGACACGGGTCTGCCGATGATCGTTTGCAATCGCACAGGCCGCGACCACGAGTCGCAGCTCTTCGGCTCAGAGAGCGTCGTCGTCGATCGGGGCGAGAAACTTCTAAAGCTCCGGGCGCCGGAGTCGACCGTTTTCACCGTCGACTGCCAATTAAGCGACGGCCACATCGCGAAATGCGAGCTCATGGAATCGACCGTTCTTCAGCCTCAGTGACACCCAGCTTCGTGGGACTGTTTATCGAGCTTTCAGGTTCTGCGGGTTCGTCCTGACCGGTGGGCGTGCGACTTTTCGCCGCCTTGTCACCACAGCGCAAGCGCCGACCGCTGCGGCTAAGAGTTCATCCGGGAAGGGTCCAATCATGGGGGTTGATCCCAAGGTCAGCTGCGAAGTCGGCCCATGTCCGGATCCGCTGCGGCGCGGGGACAGGGGGAAGCGCCCAGTACAGGATGGTGGTGTTGCGCGTGTGCTGATACACGCCAGTGGCGGGACCCAGCTGTGCTGCCAGAAGGCCGTCGGCCGCCAGTCGGGCCCACGTACGGGTCAGGAACGCGGTCACCGAGTATCGACGAGGTCCCTGGATCACATGGCCCCACCGGTCGATCATCTGCCTGTAGGCGGTGGGGCACAGCTCCTTGTATCGATGCTCGACGATGCCGTGCTCCAGCCAGGGCTCTCCGGGTGACAGGCAGAGGAAGACGTCGTCGTAGACCCCGAGCGCCGCGGCGATCCCGCTGTATCCGGCCTCGGCAGAGACCCGGTGGCGCCTGCTCATTGGCATCAGCTAGGAGAATCTAGAGGTGGCACGCACGCCGCCCGAGCGTCCGCTCGATTGGGTCCTCGGCGTCATCGGCGCTGGCGCGCGGATCGTCGAGACCCGGACGCTCCACGGCGACGGGCCTCCGTGGCAGCTGCGGATCGAACACTCGAGTGGCACGACACATGCCGTGCTGCGGATACCGACTCCGCCGGGGATCAACGCCTCGATGGTTGCCACCGGGGCCGCCGCACTCGAGTTGGCCGAACGGCACGGGTTGCTGGCCCCGCGACTGATCGATGCCGATCTGCAGGGTGACGTAGCAGGAGTGTCCGCGACACTTGAGACGCTCGTCCCGGGCACGACGGCATGGCCGGCGACTTCGTCGGTCGAACGATTGCGTGCTGCCGGCGCCGCCCTTGCCCGTGTCCACACCGTCGTGATGGCCCCGCGGGAGCATTTGCCCTTCCGGCCGCGACCGATCGCCGTGGACGACTTCGCCTATGCCCGCCGAAAGGGCTGGATGCCGACGACGCCTCTGCTGCAAGCGGCCGACGACGTG
>DATBRJ010000186.1:0-2914 GCA_036560395.1 Actinomycetes bacterium
GGGATCGACCTCAAGCCGGTGGCAGGCGGTCAGGAACACCGACGGATCGGGCTTGCAGACCCCGCACTCGAAGGACAGAACCACCGCGTCGAGGCAGGGGGTGAGCCCGAGCGCGTCGAACACCGGTCGCAGATCGAATCCCGTGTCGCTGACGACGCCCACCCGCACCCCGAGGTCGCGCAGCGCCCGCAGTGTGGGCAGCGTGTCGGGGAAGGCCTCCCACGAGCGCACGTCGAGCGTCAGTGCGTACAGCGCCTCGCTCAACCCGGGAGCCAGTTGATCACAGCCTGCCTTGACATATAGCGCGGTCCACACCTCGCGATGCCGGGCGGGGGACAGGTCCCGACCCTTGGCCAGCTCCGCCGGCGTGCTGGCGTGGGCAAGCACCCGCTGCCACACCCGCACGACATCCTCCGTGTCCAGCCTGTCGCAACCCAGTGCCGCGGCGGCTCGGTGCAACAGCTGCTCCCCCCCTCCGGAGAGCCGGATCAGCGTATCGCCAGCGTCGAAGAGCACCGCCCGAAAGGGGCTCACGCCGCTGCCTCTCGCACGATCACTCGCAGCTCGGCGAAGAGCCGCCTCGCGGTCTCCTGCCAGGTGGGGAACGTGGCGGCTCGTCGGCGAGCCGCCGCTGCAAGTCGACAGCGCAACGGCTCGTTCTCGGCCAGCGTCCCAAGTGCCGCAGTGAGCGCTGCATGGTCCCCCGGCGCTATCACTCGGCCCTCAACGCCATCGCGGGCCAGGTGTGGCAGGTTACCGGCGTCCCATCCCACGACCGGCAGCCCAGCCGCCATCGCTTCGCCGTAGACCGTGCCGTACGGCTCCCGCCTGCTGGTCAGGGCGAACACGTCCGCCGCTTGATAGAACCCGGCCACCTCGTTGACGGATCGCGGCCCGTGTACGACGACCCGGCCCACGAGATCCGGAGCGACAATCCGGGCTCGCACCCGCGCGGCATAGCCGGGATCGGTCTCCGTATCCCCCACCAGGTGCAGCGTCACTGATTCCGGCGGCAAGGCCGCGACCGCGTCAAGCAGATCGAGCAGCCCCTTTCGCTCCACCCAGTTCCCCACCGCGAGGACGGCCGCCTTCCGGCCGGCTCTCAAGTCAGCGGGTGGCCGGACGGTGTCGGAGGCGACGTCCCTCCCCGGCGGGATGATCCGGAGCAGCTCGTCGGGAACCCCACAAGCAACCATCTCGTCGGCTAGGGCGGCGCTGGCAACGAGCAGCCGCGTGGCCTGACGGTGGGCACGGCGATCAAGAACCGCCTGCAACCGGGTACGGGTCGGACCATGGTCGATACCGCCAGGGGGCTGATGCACCATCCCCACGAGCGGGACGGGCGACCTACGGTGCGCACGCCATGGTCCGACGAACGCGGCGGCGATGCTGTCCAGGAGCAGAACATCGGGCTGTCGCCGGTCCACCTCCCGGAGCACGGCCGGGCCGGCCAGCGCGGGCAGCGGGAAACGCCAGGCAGGAAAGGAGACGAACTCCATCTGGGCACCACAGGCCGGCGCCAGCTCAGCAATCCGCCGGTGATAGAGGTAGCCCCCGGTCATGGTCCGCGGGTCGCCCAGCGTCACGAGGGAAACCTTGAGCACGTGCGAGTCATCCATGTCGTTCCCACGCCGTTCGGTACGGGCGGGCTGTTCGGAGGTGGAGAACGCTACCCGCTCGAGCTTGCCCGAGGCCTGGCCCGGTACGTGGACGGCATGCTGTTGACGTTCGGGTCTTGCCCCCGGACCTGCCGGGGGCCGAGTGGCGTGCGGATCCGGATGCTTCGCCGGTTCGGCCTTGTCGGAGGTCACCCGGTGCACCCTTTTGCACGGCGGCGGCCTTCGTGGCGCGGTGCCGACCTCGTTGCCTCGCCGGCTATTCCGAGCTGGCTGGGTCCGGCAGCGCGGCGGCGTAGCCGCCGAAGGCGACCGGGGACTCCCAGACCCGCACGGCCAGGGTAAGGCCCGGCAACGGTCCTAGCAGTCGCGTCAGCCGGTCGTGCACCCATCGCGCGAAGACCTCGACCGTCACTGCCTGCGTGCCCGTCTCCGGTGCGACGACCTCGTCGAGGTCGCCACCGTCGATCGTGCGGGTGATCTCCCCCAGCGCGCCGTCGAGCGCGTCGAGGTCAATAACCATTCCGCGTTCGTCGAGGCCTTCCCGTCGCGCCACGACATCCAGCCGGTAGTCGTGGGCGTGCCGCTCGCCTTCAGGGGGCGGCATATCCGGCATGACATGAAATGCCCGTACTTCAGTGGCCGTGCCAGTCTCATACATGCGGTCATTCATTCATAACGCAGCGCCGCGTGGAGCAACCCCGGCTCGCCGCGGTCGACGGCCGCGTAGGCCGCAGCCGCCTCGGCGAACGGGAACTCGCTCGTGGCCAAGACGTGCAGCGGCAAGTCCGCGAGCAGCAGGCGTGCGGTCGCCCTCCGCCGCCCCGCGTCCCAACGGCTGCCGAGCGCCGCCGGAATCGAGGAGACCTGGCTGCTGCGGATGGTCAGGCGGCGGCGGTGGAACTCCGAACCCAAAGGCAGCGAGACCCGCTTGGTGCCGTACCAGGAGCCGACGAGCGCCGTCCCTTCATGCGTGAGCAGCGCCAGCCCTTCCTCCAGCGCCGCCGGGGCGCCGGAAAGCTCCACCAGCACCGACGTCCCCCGTCCCGCGGTCGCCTCCGCAACCACCGTGGGCAGCTGCTCGGGCGGGACGGCGGTGATGCCCAGCGCATCCGCGATCTCCCGCCGCCACTGCTGGGGCTCCGCGGCCAGCACGTAGGCGCCGGCGCGGCGTAGCAGCAGGGCGGTGAGCAGCCCCACCGTGCCGAGGCCGGTTACCACCACGGTCTCGTTGAGCACCGGGCCAGCGTCGAGGGTGAGCTGAAGTGCGGTCTCCACCAGCGGGAACAGCGTGGCCA
>DATBRJ010000187.1:0-12067 GCA_036560395.1 Actinomycetes bacterium
TGCCGCCGACGGCGCGCTCGCTGTCGGCATCGACGGTCGCATCGATCGTTGTCGGATCCGCTGCCGCCTGCCCGGGACCGCCCGTTGGGAGCCATCGAAGCGGTCCACCTCGTAAGCCACGATCCGTGACCCAGCACTACAGCTCCAGCGAGCTCGGGTCGGCAGGGACGTCCACAGCGTGCTTCCGCAGCGCTTCCATCGGCACGATCTGCAGCACCGCTTCGTTGGTGGAGGCAAGCACGACCGGCGCAGCCACGCCGTCGTTGTAGGCACGGGCCCAGTTCGCCGCGGTCACGCACCAGCGGTCGCCCGGCATCAGTCCCGGGAAGCGGTACTGCGGCCTCGGCGTCGACAAGTCGTTGCCGATGCTGCGCTGGTGATCCAGAAACTCGGCCGTGACGACCGCGCAGATGGTGTGACTTCCGACGTCCTCCGGGCCGGTGCTGCAGCAGCCATCACGATAGAACCCGGTCATCGGGTCGGTGCCGCACGGCTGCAGATCGGCGCCCAGGACGTTGCGCTCTGCCACGGACCCATCATCGCTCGGCGATGCGCACCCGTGCCTCGCGTGGCGCCATTGGCTGCACCGTCGTCGCACCCCTCGGACCGCTCGTATCCCGTTGCGGCGTGCGCTCATGCCGCACCGTGCCCGGTTATGGCCCCGCCCAGGCAGGCCATCGAGACTGGCATGCTCTGCCCATGCGCGTGACGATCCGAGTCCGGCCCGGTGCCGGGCGCACGATCGTCGGCGGTCGTCACGAACAGTCGGTGGTCGTCCGCGTGCGCGAACACGCCGCCGAGGGCAAGGCCACCGCGGCGGCATTGGTCGCGCTCGCCAAGGCCCTCAACGTCCGCCCGGAAGACGTCAAGCTTGTCCGCGGGGCGAGGAGCCGGACGAAGATCGTGGACATCCCTGACGCCATCGCGGCGCGGTTCCAGGATCTTCGCGATTCCTAGTGCCTGCCCGAGGCCGCTTCGAGCCGACACCGACCAAGCCGGTGCCGCGGATTCCGAAGACGGTGCGGCGCACGAGGTCGTACCGACGGCAGGTCAGGCGAGAACCATCACGAATCGACTCGCTTCAAATGGCCGCTTCTGCCGCCGAGTATGCGGTCGCGCCGACGTCGGGACGGCTCTAGGGTTCGCTCCATGGGACCAAGATCGCGGCACATCAGCATCGGCATTGACCGGCCCGCCGGTGAGGTGTACGACTTCGCTGCAGATCCGCGCAACCTGCCCAAGTGGGCGGCCGGCCTCGCAGGCTCCAGGGTTGAGCATGACGGGGCGCATTGGTTCACGGAGTCTCCGATGGGGCGTGTCACGGTAACGTTCGCGCCGCGCAACGACTTCGGCGTGCTGGACCACGACGTCACACTTCCCTCCGGGGAGACGTTAGACCCGATGCGGCAGGTCCCGGTTGCTCGGTGACGCGCACGACGGTCACACGGGCGTGAGCACTGCGACAGGGATCACACGCCCCGACTTTTCCTCGTACGTGCCGAAGGACGGTGCCCGGGCCAGGACGACCTCGCGCCAGAGACGGTCGCGCTCCGCCGCCGATGCCACGTGCACATCGACGTCCAGGTGCCGGGGACCCAACTCGACGTGTGCTCGGGAAGCGGCGCGCAGGTTGCGGAACCATTGGGGATCCTGCTTCGTCCCGCCGGCGGTGCCAGTGACCACGTAGCCGCCCTCGTCCTCGAAGTAGCTGACCGGCGTTGTGTGGGGGATCCCGGTCTTGCGACCAGCCACGGTGAGCAGCAGGACCGGGGTCCCACCCCGGGCGGACCCGCCGATCCGCCCGTTCGACCGGCGGTACACGAACACGGCGAGGCCGTTGCCGGCCCTCATCAGCCTTTTCATGGCAGCGTTCATCCGATCTCCTTGTCCTCCGCTCGCCTGAGGATCGGCCCCGGCTTCGGAGGATGTCAACGGTTCGCATGCAGCGCGCCGGACTTCTTCGTGATCTCAAGGTGCCGGGCCGAGCGCCGCCTCCGCGGCGACCAAGCAAGCGTCCCACTCGGCCTCGTTGTCGAACGCACCCACGACGACGTGGCGACGCTCGTGCCGGTCCGGTCATATCGGTAGTGCCGGACCACGCACCGGCGGATGGTGTCGTCATCCGGGTTCACCGCGGCCACACGCGAAGGCTACGAAACGGGCGCGTCGGACCGTCCCTTACACGCTCCTACAGCGGCAAATGAGTGCGTCGTGCCCGATGGGGAGCCGGTTAGCGATCCAGGTTGTACGCCACCGGATGGCGGGGCTGGTAGAGCAGGAGCTCCGACCCGCCGGGCAGCCTGACCGAGGCGAGCAGCCCCCAGCCCTCGTCGCTGATCGGGCGGCTGGGTTCGACGCCCTTGGCGGCAAGCTCGTGGAGCGTGCTCGCGATGTCCTCGCACATCAGGTACAGCTCGTGCTTCGATTCGCCGTCGGTGGGGTGGACGGCGATCTCGGCCGGGGGGAGTCTGAAGATCAGCCAGCCGTCACCGGCATCGACGCCGGGGAAGCCGAGCATGTCGCGGATGAACGCGCGGTCCGCAGCCGCGTCTCGACTGTAGATGATCATATGCGTTCCGTTGATCATGATTCCTCGCTAGGTAGGGGTCTGTGTTGGCGGAGCGGAGGGGCGCCGGCCGGTTCGGGCGGCGGCGGTGCTGCGGCGGTTACCAACAGCACGCCTAGGGCCTGAATCGCTTGTGGAACCTGCCCGAGCACGACGACACCGACCAGCAGCGCGGCCGCGGGTTCGACACTCATCAGGGTCCCGAACGCCGCGGACTCGAGCCGGCGTAGTGCGATCAGTTCCAGCGCGTACGGCAGCACCGGCAGCAGCAGCGCCAGCCCGGCCGCGGCTACCACGGCCCCGGCGGTTGACCCGGGGCAGGGCCTGCGGTGCGGCGACAGCCCCGGCCACCAGTGCGGCGGCCGGCATGGAGATCGCGAGCCCGGTCAGGCCGGTGAGGCGGTCACCGACCCGTTGCGTCAGCAGGATGTAGCCGGCCCAGCAGATCGCGGCGGCCAGGGCACAGCCGATCCCGACCAGATCCGCCGACGACCGCCACGGCTGGGTCACCAGGAGCACGCCCGCGCCGGCCAGCGCCGGCCAGGCCAACCCGAGCCGCCCGGCCCGTCGGGCCACCGCGACCGCGAGCGGACCCATCAGCTCGCAGGCGACCGCGGTCGCGAGCGGGATGCGCGCGATCGCCTCGAAGAAGAGCAGTGTCATGCCGGCGCTGACGACGCCAAGCAGGACGGCGGCGACCAGGTCGCGGCGCGCCATCGCCCAGGCCCGAGGCCGCGTGACCAGTACGAAGATCACCGCCGCCCAGCTCAGGCGGAGCCAGGCCGCGCCGGCCGGGCCGACCGCGGCGAACAGGGAGGTCGAGGCCGCGGCGCCGAGCTGCACGCAGAACACGGACGCCACCGCGAGACCGACTCCGGGCACGGACCGCCGGGTGGCCGCGGTGCGGCCATCGGGTGCACCGGTCGGGGCGGGCGGAGCCGCGTCGCGGACGAGAGCCATGCCCCAATCCGACCCTGGCGGACCGTCCGCGTCTAGCACCAGTTCATGGACTTATTGTCCATGAATGGTGGACAATGCGCCGGGTGGAGACTCGCTTGCTCGGCGCCTTGGTCGAGCTGCACCGGCGGGGGCACGATGCGCGCGGTCGCCGCGGCGACGGGATACGGGACTTCGGCCGTCTCGGCGCAGCTGGCCGCCCTGGAGCGTGATCTCGGTGTCGAGCTGATCGAGCAGGTTGGCCGCAACGTGCGGCTCACCGCGGCCGGTCGACAGCTCGTCGGGTATGCCGAGCAGGTCCTGGCCCTGGTGGAAGCGGCGCGGACCGCACTGCATGGCACCGAGTCCACCGGCCTGCTTCGGGTCGGTGCGTTTGCGAGCGTCCTGTCGGCCGACATCGTCCCGGTCGTGCAACAGTTGGCGGTCTCCCTTCCGGGTCTGCGGCTCGAGCTGCAGGAACGGGAGCCGACCGAGGTCATGCAGCTGCTCGCGGACGACCGCATCGACCTCGGATTCGTCGACGACTACAGCCTGGTCCCCCGCTTCCGCGATGATGGAGCGCTGCGGTTCATCTTCGCCGCGCCACTTGTGCTCGCGGTCCCCACGAGCCGGACCGCGCCCGAGATCATCGACTCACCACAGGGACTGGCCTCCGTCGCAGACCTGCCGTGGGTGGTGAACTCCCGCGGCGACGACGACGGCGAGCTCGTCGACCGGGTCTGTGCGGCGTCTGGGATCCGTCCCGATATCGTGCACAAGGTCGACAGTCTGGAGCTCATCCTCGAGTTCGTAGCCGCCGACCTCGGGATCGCGCTCGTACCGGCCTCCGTGCCGGCGCGCGAGGGCGTCAACCTCGTGCCGATGTCGGCCGATG
Organism: Actinomycetes bacterium; assembly: GCA_036560395.1. GTDB lineage: Bacteria > Actinomycetota > Actinomycetes > JAKEEW01 > JAKEEW01 > DASYTV01. Next base: position 4,398 of record DATBRJ010000187.1, read on the forward strand.
GCCCGCTACGGCGCACATATGCGGCAACCCGACCGGGCCGTCAAGACTGGCCAGCGAGCGCACTCGTTACCCAACGCGTCACCGCCCACGCACACGGGATCACCTGACCGCCGCGCTACTCGCGCCATTAGAGGAGTGCGTTCCCCACGCGCCGTTCCCCGCGCTGGGTGGACGGGAAGACTCGCCTCAGCCGTTCGTAGTGACGGAGACGCGCCAGGTCGAATCCTCAGCCGATCTTGGGTGCAGCGTGCCGGTGGCGAACTTGTCTGGCCACCCACAGGACACCTTGTTGTGCCAGCACACCGACGAGCGTGTTGGCCACCGCAAGCCCGGCCGCCCCGACTAGACCCCACCCGAACGCCATCACGTCGCCAACGACCAGCACGACAGGCCACCCGATCGCGGCGGCGATAAGGGCAAACCGCCACCACCGCCCGAAGATCAGGCCGAACAGGATCAGTGTCGGGATCACAGCGACTCCTTCCGCGCCCTTCCAATCATCTCTCGGCACCCGTAATCGGCACTATCAGCCGACCACGGACTTGGCAGGTCGGCATCTTGAATCTCGCGCAAGCTGTCACGCCGCCGAGTACTCCAGTTGCGATGCCGGTCACCCCTCTGCGGCAAATGAGTGCCTACGCGCCACCGGTCAAAGCCGGCCAGCGGTCAGGGCTGCGACGGCGGCAAGCTTGTGCTCCTTGCGCCAGGGCGGTCCGGCGGCGGTGCCTAGCCTCCGGACTGGACCGGCAAGGTCACCGGCCAGCTTGTGTGCCGCCTGCCCGCGCGCCAGTCCGATCCCGCGCAGCCCCACTCGGGCCGTCGCGTCCAGCAGCGCATTGCGGTAGAGCTGGCCCTCCGCGGCGTGCATCAACGGGTGTGATGCCAGAATCGCGGGGATCGACTCGGGCACCGGGTGGTCGCCGATTACCACCCCCACCGCGTCGAGCGTGCCAACCGCGGCCTGCAGCTCTCGAAGCCGGCGCGTGGCCAGCTCGGTCACGGTGTCGATGGCCTGGCGCACCAACGCCTCGGCCTGCGGCAGCGGCAGGTCCGCCACGACGTGGTAGACCTGACCCGGAGCCCGTCCCTCGGTCAGATCCAGCGCCCACCGACCGACCAGCGCGACCCCGTCGACCGCGACGGCGACAGCTGAGCCGGTCCGACTGCACAAGCCCAGCGCGCGTGGCATGTCATCAGTGTGCGGCCGCGCACCCACAGATCGGCGCCCGCCGGTGGCCTCGGCCGCCTAGCGCACAACCCGACGGCCAAACGCGGACCATCGCGCTCATCTGCCGCCGCCCGTCCACCGCCGTCAGCGTCTCCCTCGGTGTCGCCTGACTGCTCGAGGTTTCGGGGTCGAGACCGAACCTGGTCTCGCCGCCGATTGTGGACGCGCTATCGACGGCGACCCGGAAGCCACCGCAGCAGGCGCCGCCACGCGGCTGCGGTCCGCTCCGGCCGGCCCGCCGACAGGATCGCAACGTTCGATGGCAGGTCGAGGGTGTGCCAGTTCGCGGGCACCACACCGTGCCTGCTCGCCCGCACGAGGATGCGCGCATTCTGCTGCCGGCGCCGATGGCCCGGCTCGTGCACCACACCCGAGACATGCTCCCGCGGATCCACCGCGTCACCGCGCTCCCGGCGGCGGCTCAGCTCCGCTTCCATTGCCTCCAGACAGGCGTCGAACTCGCGCTCGTTGTCGAACGCCGCTACGAGCAGGTGCCGCCGCTCGTGCCGGTCCGGGTCATATCGGTAGTGGCGCACGATGAGCCGGCGGATGTTGTCGTCGTCCGGATCGACCTGGCTCACTTCAGCAGCATACGAACTGCTCCATGGGCATCGACCCGCCAGATCTGCGCCACCGCACCGCGGCAGATCAGATTGTTCCTGTCACCAGCCGCTCGATGGCATCGGCCAGTTCGCATACGGGACGCTGCCCGTCCAGCTGGAGGGTCGCACCCCGCCGAAGCAGCGGTTCGACGGTCTGCACGTAACCCGCGACCTCGGTCCGCTGCTCCGGGGTCTTGCCGTACGGGTTGTTCGAGCGCCTGCTCACCCGCTCGAGAATGACGTCCAGTGGCGCGCTAAGAAGGACCACGTGCTCGAAGCGGTCGTAGAAGCGCCCCTGGATCTCCACGGTGCCGGAGACGATCACGTCCGGGTATCGGGCCAGCAGCCGATCCATGCGGCGCTCGTCCCACGTCCGGTCAGGCAGCTCCCACCCGTCACAGTCGGTGTTGACCGTGAGGTAGCCCCGGCGACGAAGTTCGTGGAGGGTGGTCTTCCCCACCGTCACAAGCACCCTGGCCATGACGTCGACGGTAGTCGCCTCGCCAGAGGAGGACGCGCTGTCATCGGCATGGGCGGAAGTTCGAGCCGCATCATTCCGGCTCCCCACTGTTGTCAAGAGCGCGGTTTCGGCGTCTTGGAGTGTGCGCCGGCGCTTGTCGTCGTCAACGTCGTTCGTCCGGTGGGGCGCTCCACGTGGACGGCTCTGGCGGGTCGGCGCGAGGGGCGAGGAGCCGAAGCCGCGTGGGGCTTCGCAAGCGCGCTGGTGCCGGGTAGCGTCGATGCCGCGGGTCCGGGAAGTGGCTGATCCGAAGTGTCGATGTGCGGGGGCAGGTCGACCGCGCTGGATGTTAGAGACGCCCCGCTGTGCCCTCCCGGGGCCCGTGCCGATCTTGTCGATCGGCTCGGCTGTAGCGGCTTGCATGTCGGCAGCTTGGGTGTCGGCGAGGAGTTGGCGGTAGACGGCGTCGGAGATCCGTCGCTTGAGGCACCGCATGGCCTCGAGGTGGGTCTTGCCGGCGGCGCGTTTGCGTCGGTAGTAGGCGCGTCCTTCGGTGTCGAGTCGGATCTGGGTGGCGGCCGCGATGTGCAGCATGTGGTTGATCTTTCGGTTCCCAGCGCGGGAGAGGCGGTGTCGGATCTGCTCGCCGGAAGAGGCATCCAGCGGTGCGGTGCCGGTCCAGGAGGCGAACCGGTTGCGGTCGGCGAACCGGGCCACGTCGCTGACGTCGGCCAGGATCCGGGCGGCGACCACCGGCCCGACGCCGGGCAGGTCCATCAACCTCGACCCGTGCGCAAGCGTGAGCCCCTTGAGCTCCTTGGTCGAAGCCTTGATCTTCTTGTCGATCGCGAACAGGTCGGCGAGCTGTTCGACCGCGAGCCGGCGGCGCGTCTTCCCGGCCAGGTCGCGCGGCCGCACCGAGGACAGAATCGCCTTTGCCTGCAAGGCAGTGATGTCCTTCTTCGCCTTCCCCGTCAACTCCGCGAGCAAGCGCTGCAGCCGATTGACGGTCTGCACCCGTTGCCGAGCGAGCTCTGTGCGCCGGTCGACGAGCATCCGCAGCGCCTCGAGCTCGTCGTCGTAGCACAGCACCCGCAGGTTCCGGGTGCGCACGGCGACCACCGCGACCGCGTGGGCGTCGTGGGCGTCGGTCTTGCGGTTGTGCCCGGTGTCGAACAACCGTGCCCGCGCGGAGAGCTTCGCGGCACGTCGACCACGTGCTCCCCTTCGGCCAGCAGTCGTTGCGCCAGCGGGCGGCCGGCACCGTTGCTGCCCTCGACCGCCCACACCCGCTCCGGCCAAGAGGCGACGTGCTTGCGCATCGCGGCATAGCCGGCCTTGTCGGTACCGAACCGGCCCGTCGCCAGCACCGTCTCGCGACCATCGACCACCTCGATAGTGGCCGACAGCTTGTGGGGATCGACCCCGATGAACACCCTCGCCATGTAGCACTCCGCTCTGCTCGACCGACCTACAGGAATCGCGAGGCGGGCATTGCTACTACGAGCTGGGCAGTCCCCTCTGGAGCCACACCCCGGCACGGCACTCGACGGGAACGCAGCCCGGAATAGAGCCACACCCCACACGGGTGGGCAGCCGCGAGAAGAGCGTCCCGCCGAGCACCTGGACCGAGTCTGGCCGGACACCGGTCCTAACGGAATCGTCTAGTAGCCGCGTTTCGTACGTTCACTGCAGTGGATGGTCTGCCCATTGGGCGGCACGGATGAGGGACATCTGTCATGGTTTCCTGCAGTGTCCTTTCCGTGTGTGGGGAGTTTCCGCGAGGATCAGGGCATGGCTAGATTTGAAGCTTGCCATGGGCAGAGTCCGGTTCTCCGGGACCTGGGGGTGCGATCCTCTTGAGCTGCGCTTGGATCGCGACCATGCTTGATCAGGAGCGCATCGAGATAACCACGCCAATCTCGTCACGGCTGACCGCGGTCGAGACGATGCCTGACCGTGCTGGCACCAATGTCGCAGAAGATTTGGGTGATCGTTACCTCGCCCGATACCTAACGTCCGCACAGGTGCCAGAGTTCCTCGACGGTAGTTCGCGGGGGCACTGGGTAACGCCAACTGCGCTGAGCCCGAACGACGTCGTTCCTTGGCTCGCCCTGTACGCGCCAATGCTGAAGCGCCAGCACCTTCTCCTGATCAACCCGTCAAAGGTCGACGTGATACGCGGACCCGCCTGGATACGTCTGGGACAAGGGATTGAGTACTACCTACCGCATGGCTTTCCGAAGAGCGCCATCGTCGATGTTGGTGTTCTGCAGGTGAGGTGAGGATGGCTGTCGAGTCATTGAAGGAGCAACAGCAGCTCATTGCCGGCTGGGAGAGCGACCTTCCGGCGCAGGTGCGCAGCAGGTTAGGCAACCTCACACCCACCGTGCGAACGGGCGAGCGACACGGCAGTTGGTTCTTCCGGTTGGAATGGGTGGACGCCGGAGTCTTGCGCCTTGCCGAGCTTGCCCTGACGAACCCGGAATCGACGTCCGACGACGTAACGACGGCAGCAGTCGTGAGTGTGCGCGCGGGAGCCACCACCAACGAGCGCTACGTTGCTGAGACGCTCTACGAGCGGCGGCGCGGCCTGTCCCGGCTTCAGGAGGGATTTCTTGCCGACCAGCTCGCCGCGGCAGTGCAGCGGTCCACTAGCTACACCAACGCAAACACCGCTAGCGAGTACCAAACCGGACCTGGTGTACCTCTCGAAGGTTAGTGGGCATCGCTGTGGGCAGCAGATTGCCGACATCGGCGGCAAGCCGCACGCATTTGCGCCTTCCGCCACTCCGGCGAAGCGCACCGCTGGATCGTTCGTCTGACATCGTCGAGCGCTCGTCCTGCGGTCCCGCTTTGCCTCGGCAAGTCATACCACCGTGACAGCGGCAGTGTCCCTTTCCGCCGCGTCGGTGCCCGTGCCAACCACCCATGCGCCATCCCACTCGGCAGGGCAGGTGGCTAGGCTCCGCGCGTGCGGTTCCTGCGTCCCCACCCGCTCGACATCCTGCTCGGCCTCGCAATCCTGAGCCTCTTGGGCTTCGTGTACTGGCGCGAGCGCCTCGACGCCGAGTCGCCCTGGCTCGACCTCTGGCCCAACATCACCGTCGACCTGTTCAGCGTCTGGCTGGTCGCCCGCATCATCGAAGCCTTCATCACCTCGAGGGAGCAGAGGCGCGACGCCGCACTCGACGTGCGCGGCGCCATGAACTTCACGATGCAGCGAGTCAACGACGTCCTCCCGGACGCGTATCCCTGGACCATACGGTCACTGCGTGACGAGGCTGGGTGGATGCGCATAAACGCCGAACGGCGCGACCTTGCCCTCAACGATGCGCTGCGCCACATCATGCGCAGCGGAGCTCACCATCTGGACGCAATCATCACCGGCGCCGAGACCCTCCGCAGCGCACTCCTGGACGTTCAGCGGACGCGGGGACCCGTGGACGACGCCTTCCGCGACGCACATGAGGCAGACAGGAGCCACGCTGCCCAGTGGGGCATCCGATCATTGGACGGACTGCTCCGCACCTGGGACATTGCCCGTGACCTAGAGATCGAGGAAGCGTCGTCCGAGCTCCATTCCGCTGTGGAAGCCGTGCGCCGAGATCCGCCATCACCAGCTGGCGACGCCCGTCACCCGAGCACTGAACGCCCACCTCGCCGCGGTCGAGCGCGCCCGGGACGAACGCAACGGGCTACACGGAAACATTACGGAGTACACCGTGTTTGTGCGCGAGCGCGAAGGCACCATCCTCGCGCAGGCGACCAAAGGCCGCTGACCCGTCAGTCTCCCCGAGAGCCAACGCCTAGCAATGCAGTGGCAGTGGGCGAGCACGAGTCTTTTCGCCGCATAGCCCGCACCATAGGCTCCCGGCGAGCACGACCCATGGCGTCGCCTGAGACAGGTGCGGACGCCGATGGCCGCTACACGTCGGCCCTCCTAGCCGGCTGCATGTGTCCGTTCCTGAGATGTGCGTTCTTCCTGGAGTAGTCGCTCAACCCGTCGATGCCATTCGCTGCCGAGATGCTGGTTGAGTTGGGTGATCAAGTCGATGCCCGTGACGAGTGAGATTCTCGCGGGGCTCTCGGCAGCGACGGCGGTGGCGGATGCATGTCCTTCGGTGAATCCGGAGGTTCCAATGACGATGCCCCTTGTTACTCGGTGGGCTTCGACTCGTCCAGTGAGGCCGGCGACGACATCGGAGTCAACTCGGCCACGCCAGTTCTTGCATTTCGATGTAGATGACTTCGCCTCTCTTCTTGGCGATGACATCCTTGCCGCCGTCCTTCTGGGCTGGGGTCACGACTGCGTCGTAGCCCATGCCGCGGTAGAACCGTGCGACCAAGAACTCGAAGTCGCGGGAGCTGAGGCCGAGGAGAAGTTGCTGAAGCACCTCTGTCGTAGCGTTGCCCTGCGTGATGTAGCGAGCACGGATCAGATCTGCTGCGTCCGCCAGCCCGACGATATGCAGATCTGGCAACACTTGCGCGTGGGCGAGAACGTAGGCATGCACAGCGTCTAGGGCTTGCTGCGGGAAGTGGGGTAGCAGGTCGATCACCCGCGTGAGGCCCTCCCACGTGGGAGTCGTCGATGCGCCTGTAAAGAATCGAATCACCCGCCTGTCGTACTCGCTCAAGTGGAGGCTTCCTTGTGCGCCAGAGGGGTTCTCTTTGGCCATTTGCTGGCGGGCCTTCAGCGAGGCGAGGTGAAGTTGGTCGGACGCGCGGACAGTCCGAGAGCCACCCAGGAAGTTGCACAGGATCGTGCGGACCTCCTCCTCTGTCCGCTCTGCGACGGTCGACAGGTAAGAGTCCCGAAGCTCGTCGTCGGGGAAAGTGACGACCAGGTAGTCCGGGGAGGGTTGCGCGATGCGGCCTTCGAGCACGGCGACCCATTCGTCGAGTTCGTAATCCGGCACGCTCCAGACTGTTGCATACCTCCACGCGTGCGGGTGCGATCGTCGGAGCGTTAGTGGCCACGGCTTGCCGGTAGGCGTCGGCCTGCACGCGCAATCGCGGCCTGCACTGGACCCGGGCGGGTGCGTCATTCGGCCGCGTCCGGGACGTCGATGCCGGCGCTGAATCCTCGGCCATGACCGGTGACCGAAGCCGCCGTCCGCACGCTCTGGTGACAGGCACTATTCATGTCGCGGTGTTGGCGGGTGCGGGACAGCGACCGGATCCATCATGCCCAGATGGCAGCTACTGGTCCGTCGTCGAACTGCTCGGGCGTTTCGGGATGGCAGGTAGCGCTGCCTTCCGCGTAGCGTCGCGCCGTCCAGAAAGCAGCCGCGGCGTCGAGTACGTCGTCGACGCCCGCCCGCTCTCCCGCCACGCCGATTTCCGCCGGGACCAAGATTCCAGCCGACGCCAGGAG
>DATBRJ010000188.1:0-2256 GCA_036560395.1 Actinomycetes bacterium
AGCTCCTTGACCAGCGGCCCGCCGGCGATCAGGGACTCCTTGTTCGCCAGCGCCAGAGTGCGGCCGGCCGACAGCGCCGCGAGGGTCGCGGCGAGGCCGATCGATCCGTTGATTCCGTTCAGCACGACGTCGGCCGGCCAGCCGGCGAGCTCGGCGCAGGCGTCGGGGCCCGCGAGGATCTTCGGGATCGGATACCGGCCGGCCGCGAACCCCTGCCGCTGGGCCTCGGCATAGAACGCAAGCTGGAGGTCAGAGGCAGCGCTCGCCCTGGCCACGGCCACGGCCTCGACACGCAGGTCGAGCGCCTGCCGAACGAGCTGCTCGACATCGCTGCCGCCGGCTCCAAGCCCGACCACCCGGAACATCTCCGGATTGCGGCTGACCACGTCGATCGCCTGGGTGCCGATCGAGCCCGTACTGCCGAGGACGACGACGTCGCGAGGTTTGGTCATAGTGCGCCCATTCTCCCCGATCCAATGCGGCCCGCCGTTATTGATCGCAACGGCCCTTGGCAGCGCTCGCGAGCGCGGAGCAACGCGGTCAACCGCGTGGGATAGTCAGACAAACCTACAGAGGCCCGGCGGGCACCCAGCGAGGACCGCGCCGTTTGTGTCCTAGCTGAGCCATGGTGAACGTGAGGACCGTGATGGTTGATCTGACGACCGGGGGTTTTCTCGAAACGGAGCGGGGCCTGCCGCAGGTGCGGCACCTTGCCACGGAGATACCCGGACCGCTATCGCGTGAGTTGCTCGCCCGGCGCACCCAGGCTGTCGCCCGCGGTGTAGCGGTGATGTTGCCCGTCTTCGTCACGAAGGCCGGCGGTGGCGTCCTCATCGATGTCGACGGCAACTCGCTGATCGACTTCGGCTCTGGCATCGCCGTGACGAGCGTCGGCAACTCGGCCGAGCGCGTCGTGGCCAACGTCACCCAGCAAGTCGGTCAGTTCACGCACACCTGTTTCATGGTGACGCCATACGAGGGCTACGTCGCAGTGTGCGAAGAGCTGAACCGGCTCACCCCTGGCGAGCACGAAAAGCGGTCAGTCCTCTTCAACTCCGGTGCGGAGGCGGTAGAAAACGCCGTCAAGATCGCCCGTTCCTTTACCGGGCGGCCGGCCGTCGTGGTGTTCGAGCACGGCTACCACGGCAGGACGAACCTGACGATGGCATTGACCGCCAAGAACATGCCGTACAAGCAAGGCTTTGGACCCTTCGCACCGGAGATCTACCGGATGCCGATGTCGTATCCGTACCACGACATGCAGTCCGGGGCCGCGGCGGCGGCACACGCGATCGGCAAGCTTGACAAGGAGGTGGGGGCGGAGAACGTCGCAGCTGTCGTCATCGAGCCGATCCAGGGCGAGGGCGGCTTCGTCGTACCTGCCCCCGGTTTCGTCGCCGCGCTAGCGGACTACGCCCGCAGCAAGGGGATCGTCTTCGTCGCCGACGAAATCCAGACCGGTTTCGCAAGGACCGGCGCCTGGTTCGCGTGCGAGCACGAAGGTGTGCTGCCGGACCTGATCACGACCGCCAAGGGAATCGCGGGCGGATTGCCGTTGGCCGCTGTCACTGGCCGGGCAGAGATCATGGACGCTCCGCACGTCGGCGGCCTTGGCGGGACATATGGCGGCAACCCCGTCGCCTGCGCCGCCGCACTCGGCGCGATCCGCACCATCGAAGAGGAGCGGTTGGTGGATCGGGCGGCGCAGATCGGCTCGGTCATGCTGCCCCAGCTAGCCGCGCTGCAGGAAAGGTTCGAGGCTATCGGTGACGTCCGCGGCCGAGGTGCGATGGTTGCGATCGAGCTGGTCAAGAACCGTACGACCAAGGAGCCCGACCCGGCGGTCACGCAGCGCATCGCCGCAGCCTGCCATGCAGCCGGGCTCGTCGTACTGACCTGTGGCACCTACGGCAACGTGCTGCGCTTCTTGCCCCCGCTGGTCATCCCTGATCACCTTCTCGCCGAAGGCCTCGACATCCTGGAGGACTCACTCGCAGCTGCCTAAGGCGCCCGCCGTGAAGGCCCGCCGTACCTCGGCGCCGTAAGGCGGCACGCGCTCGGCGCCGCGAAGGTGCCGCTCATCCCAACCCCGGACGCATGAAGGGCACCCTCACCCCGACCTATCTGTGAGAGTCGTGGCGGCGGTTCGGTTTGGGCTGCTGTCAGGATCGGTGCCGGTGATTCGGGCTGACTCACGACCTATCTGGCCGCTTGTGGGCGTGCCTTGCACTCGACCTGTCGCCTGGGTTGCCGGCA
>DATBRJ010000189.1:0-10047 GCA_036560395.1 Actinomycetes bacterium
GTAGCGGCTGACCGGTCGGCGCGGCCGGCTGGCCGAGCCGTCGGCAAGCCATTGGTCGCGGACCTGGGCATCGTCCAGATCAAGCGCTTCTCGTCGGTCGGGACGGCGGGATTTGAACCCACGACCCCTTGACCCCCAGTCGGGCAGGGTTCAGGTCCTCCCGCGCACCCCGCGCACGCAGCGCAGGTCACGGCCCCCGGAACGTCCCCGGGCCGTGCACCCAGCGCACCGCGCGCACCGCCGCGCGGCACGTGAAGTGAGACGACTCGTGAGACGCCCGGGACCGCCCACGTAGGCGGCCCCCGGTGCAGCGATTGGAGCGCTGACCGAGGGCCTTGATCGCCCCGGGAGGCGACCCATGTCCGATCGAACCATCCCCGACCCCGCGCCGCCTATCTCGCCGAGCGCCCTCGTGGCGTACCGGCAGCTGCGCGCCCTACGCATCACCGACGCGGCGAGCGCCGCGCAGGTCCTCGCGTGGTGGGTGCGGCCCACCCCGCGGCTGTCCGTCACCGACGTGACCGACATCCTGGCCGCGTACGACGCGGTCGCGCTAACCGGCGACGACGAGCTGCGCGAGGCGAAGCCGCCCACGCCGCGTACTGGCAACGACACGGCCACCGGTTTCCCGGTCGGCGGCCCGCCCGGGCGGCGCGCAGAGCGGCCCGACGACGAGTAGAACGACACACGCCAGGCGGTGACTAGCAGGCGGCCCGGGAGGTGTCCCGGGCCGCCTCTGTTTGCGTGCAGACTCGGGCCCGCGGTCGGCTCAGAACGGCCAAACGTATCTCGGCGAGGTAGCGGTATGGCCCAGCACAGTCGCGGCCAGCCGTGTCCGCGTCAGCCGAGAACCGGTCCCGGGTTGGGCCCGGCACAGTAGAAGCTCTGGTGGCCTACCTCGTTGCCATCGATCTCGAAACGCCACGTGTACACCTGGTTTGGGGGCAGAGGCAGGCCGTTGTCCAGGCTGATCACGATCTGTACGCTGCACGGCATATGATCAGGCAACATGATCCCCGGAACGATCGGCGGATTGATCAGCACCAATTGCTGGATGCGAAGTGGAGTGGCCTGCCCAGCCGGCGATGGAAAGGTCACGGGGTCTCCGGCTTCGTTCACCAGGGTCAGGGCGACCGCCATCTGCTGCCCGCGATACTTGCCGGGAACCTGGATGAGCGCCACCACGGCCTGGGCGGGCGTGAGGCCGTTCGGCTGAACGGCCGTGACCGTCCACCCGCCACCGAGCATGTTGATCTTTTTTGCGGCATCCTCAGCTGCGTAGTCTGCCAAGATGATCGAGACGTTGGCGTCGTCGGAGATGCTGCTCACGAGCGGACCGGCTCCCTCTGGACGACGGCTGTGGTGTTCACTTCTGCCTCTACCGGAAATGCCGTGGACGCTATGATCATCTGCGAGCCGGCATAGGTGGCCGGCGGTTGGGTCACCAGCCGGTACAACCGGGGTGGTCGCTCCGTGAGCCAGGCTGGAAGCGTCACGATCTCGACGGGCTCGCCTTCGGAGAACGCGCGATCGAACTCGTCCTCTGGCATGTCGAACTCTGCGAACTCGTCCCCACTGTCGCTCATATTTTCATCATCCTCCGTCACCGCGTCGCTACGTAGGCAGTCCGAAGACGCCACGTCCCATCGACCAAGTCAATTGGTTGCAGCACGATCTTGAGTTTCCGGCCCTCGCGGGTTGAGCCCCTGACCAGGAGTCGCCCACCATATACGGGGTGGCGATGCCACCGAGCGTCTCGGTATCGGTTCGGTGCCTGGCAGGCGTCCCGAACCTCCTCCGCTGTGACGCCATGCTTCTTCATGAGCTTCTGCTCCATCGCCGGACTGATCTCGACGTACCCGATGTAGAGGCGATCCATGGGAAGCTCAGAATCGCAGAGAGTGCGGCTGATGTCACCGGCAAGTCCCGAGGTACGCGCCGCCGCCACATAGCTGGCCAATAGAGCAAGCTGCCCCGCCCTCCTCACGGAGGGCGGGGCTTCGCAGATTAGACCCGTCGGTTAGGGCTGGTGGCGAGCCGGCTTGGGTTGTCGCCGCCGATGGTATCTCAGCGGTGCGCCGCTGCCCCGCCCGTGGCGCGTCGACGCCGGCATCCGCCGGGGTTGTCCACAGTGGTCACCGCTTCGCCTCCGGGTAGGCGGCGGCGTAGGCGGCGTCCGCGTCGATCCGCTCTGGCGGGGCTTTGCGCATGGCGAACGCCCGCACCCGCTCGGCGTAGGCCGCGTTCTCGGCGTGGCTGGCGTGCGTCATCTGCGCCCACTCGACCCCACCGGGGGCCATGCACTGCTGCCAGATGGCCAGCGCCTGCGCCGGTGCGGCGAGCGCCGCCGGCCAGCGCGCCTGCCAGGGCAGGTCCAGCAGCCAGCCGGAATCGTTGGGACGCCACACCGTGCCCGGGGGCAGGTCGTCGGTGTGGAACAGGCGGGGCACCGGGGCCAGCCGCGACACTTGCGCGTAGATGTCCGGCCAGCCGCGGCGCAGCTCGTCGACGAGGGGGTTGAGCGCGAAGTCGTCCGGCGTCCGGGCGTCGTCCACACCCGCCCAGCCCTGCCGCGACCGGCTGATGGCGTTGCGGGGCTTGAGCACCTCGGGCCCATACAGCCCATCGATCTCCTTGAGCGCGGCGGGCAAGTCTGCGCGCAACTTCGCCGCGTAGTGGCCGCGCCTGCTCGGCGGGAACTTGGCCGCCTCGATCGCCTCGTCCAGGATCCGCTCGATGCCGGCGGCGGTGACCCGGCCCGCCGTGTTACTGGCGCCGGGTGTGGGCGGCAGCGTCTGTAGCTTGGCCAGCTCGGCCATCCTGGCTTGCGCCCAGTTCCACACCCGCGCGGCCTTGAGCAGCTCCTGTTCGGTGGTGTCCGGCGGCAGGCCCATCGCCTCGACGACCTGCGCCAGTGTCAGCCCCGCCATGCGCCCTCCCGTTCGCCCGCGCCTCTACCGCCGTGCAGGGGATGCGCCAGCGCCCGTGCGGGCCGCGGGTGACATCCCGGCCGATCCGGCCGAACGCGCCGCGGTGCACACCCCCCACCACAGCCCGCTCCGTCACCCCCAGCCGGCGGGCCGCGGCGCGAGTCCCCATGGTCGGCGGCGGCGGGGGCGGGCCAACCAGTTCCCTCTGCTCCGCCGCCGCCGACTGCGGGGCCGACGTGTCCGCCGGCGCGTACGCCCTCGTACGCGTCGAGGGTGGCAGGCCGGCGGCTACCGGAACGCCTGCCGGAACCTCGTGGTGGGCCAGCGCCCGCACGGCCAACCGCAGCAGCAGCCGGACCGTGCCGATGTCGACCCGGTCGTAACCGTCGTTCTCCGCCCGGGCCAGCTCCGCCTCGGCGGCCCGCAGCGTGGCCAGCGCCCGCTCGCCGGTCACCGCCGCGCCCGCCCCATCGCGGTCGCCCGCCGGTCGCTTGACCGCCAGCCGACCAGCCCGCGGGCCTCCGGATGATCTTGCTGGCGGTCGGGGCGCAGCGGGTGCGGGCCGGCCAACGCCGCCGGGATACCCGTCGCCGGGTCGACGGTCCACACCGCCGCCACGGTCTGCGCGGGATCGACGGTAGGTATCACCCCAGCCGGCCCCGGATCTTGGCTTAGAGACTCGACGCCGCGGGCTTTCGCCGCCGTCCAGCGGGCAATCGTCGACCGAGGGGCGCCCAACTCGGCGGCGATCCGGCGGATCGACCACCCCGCCGCCCGCAGCGCTCGGGCCTGGGCCACCCGCGCCGGATCAGCCCGCGGCGTCGCCGCCATCGCCGCTCTCCTCCGCCCGGCGCGCCGTATCTAACCCGATCCATCGCAACAGCCAGCGGCCCTTGTCGTCGCTCATCTTGGCGGCCAGCATCGCCACCAGCCCGACCAGCGTCGGCAGATCCGACGGGTCCACGTCGGCCATCAGCCCACCCATCACCTCAAGATCGGGCCCCCCTTCGCGCAACGCCTCGGCCACGCACGCGACCGCTGTCGCCATCAGATCAGTTCGCGTCACCGCCCAACCCCCCTCGTTCGCGGCTCATCGGCCTCACCGATCAGCATCGCCTCACACTCCAGCCAGCCCAACACCTCGACGACCGCCTCACCCGGGCACGCCGCCCGCTCCAACGCCCGGCCCAACGCCAGATGCAGCACCAACGCCCCCAGCCGCACCGCCACCCGCCGAGCCTCCCGCACCTCCACGTCGGCCAGGGCGTTGTGGACCGTTCCCGATCTTGTAGACAGTGACCATAGTGGACGCTGATCTACAAGGAGTTGATCAACGTGGGAAGCACCCGTCGGAAGTTCACTCCCGAGTACAAGGCCGAGGCGGTACAGTTCGTCATCGCCTCCGGCAAGCCGATCGCGGAGGTGGCCCGGAATCTGGGAATCGTCGAGGGAACGTTGGGGAATTGGGTGGCCAAGGCGCGGGAGAACGGTGAGCTTACCGAACCGCCGCTGGAATTGTCCGAGCGTGCCGAGTTCGAGCGGATGAAGAAAGAGCTCCAGCAGGTCAAGATGGAGCGGGATTTCCTGAAAAAAGCGGCGGCCTTCTTCGCGAGCCAGAATCAGTAAGGTTCTCGTTCATCGCGGAGCAGGCCGCGGAGAAGGCATTCCCGATCGCGTTCATGTGCCGCATGCTGGGTGTGTCGCGGCAGGGTTTCTACGCCTGGCGCAACCGGCCACCCTCGCAACGGGCAGTCGATGACGCCGCCCTCACCGAACGCATCAGGAAGATCCACACCGCGCACGGCCGGCGGGTCGGGGTGCGCCGAGTGCGTGACGAGCTGGGCCGCGCCGGCGTGGTCTGCTCGCACAAGCGCACCCACCGGCTGATGCGCGCCGCCGGGCTGCGCGGCGTGCATCCCAGGCCGTACAGGCGCACCACGCTGCCCGGCCGATTCGACCCGAGCCTGGTCGACCTGCTGCGCCGCGACTTCGCCCCCACCGCGCCCGATTGCGCGTGGGTCGGCGACATCACCTACGTCAAGACCTTCATCGGCTGGGCGTTTCTGGCCACCGTGATCGACTGCTACTCGCGACGGGTGGTCGGCTGGGCGATCGCCGACCACATGCGCACCGACCTGATCACCGACGCGCTCCGGATGGCGCTCATTCAGCGAAATCCGCCGCCCGGTGTCATCTTCCATTCCGACCGCGGCGCCCAATACACCTGCGACGAGTTTCGCGAGTTCTGCCGCGCCAATGGTGTGCGACCGTCGGTCGGCCGCACCGGATCGTGTTTCGATAATGCGGTTGCCGAGTCGTTCTTCGCGACCATCAAGAAGGAACTCATCCACACCCGACCGTGGCCGACACTTGCGCACCTACGGGCGGCTGTGTTCGAATACATCGAGTCGTACTACAACCGGCGTCGGAGGCATTCGACAATCGGCTACGACACCCCGATCGAATACGAAGCGAAACATGCACTCACACGGCTACAAGCCGCGTAACCGAGTGTCTACAAGATCGGGAACACTCCAGGGCCGCGACGAGACCCAGCAAGCCGACGATCAACAGGGCGGCCATATTGTTCTGGACGTTCGCCTTGGTGGCATCTTCCAACGCATGAATCGAGGGCAATCCGGACCGGACGACGCTTTCTCGGTAAGCAGCGGACCGGCCGCCCGGCAGGCGGCAACCGCCGTCCTAAAGTCCGATCCGCGCGATGTTGGAACGATCGCGACCACGGCCGCAAACCTGCCGCCGAGGTTGAGGAAGATTTCCTCGACAGGACGCGTCCCCTTCAGAGCGATCATGCACGCGCCGAGGCCGATGAGGGCGCCGACGAAGATCGCCTGCGCCGGGGTGTAGTAGTAGGCGCTGACAGACGAAAGGAGGTGGCATCCCTGACGCCAGGTCTGGTAACCCACCGCTACCCCCAGGCCGAGCAGCAGACAAACCATGCCGTTCGCAGGTAGCTATAGGTGTCTGCCGTTCGCAGGTAGCTATAGGTGTCGTCCTCCTGCTGTCCGGCGGCCTCAACCTGCACTTGCGTAACGTGATCCTGGACATCCTCCGACATTTCGATGCTCCTATGCTCGTTCCACTCCTCTACGAAGCGGAGATAGTCGTCGCCGAGACTTCCGCGCGCGTCGGACTTCGGCACTCAGGCGGCGGCGCCTGCGCGTGGTTGGAGTTCGAGGGTGCCGCAGCCGAGACCTTCTGTTGCCTGCCCGCTCGGCTGGTCGACGAGGACCTGGACGGCCGCGGAGACCAGGAACGGTGGGTCCCGGTCGGGAAGTCGGCCGCGAAGCAGAACGTCGAGGGTACGGTCGGCGGCCAGAGGAATCATTCGCGCGTCGACAATCTGTGCCCGTCCGGCGCCGACCGGCCGGCGAGCAGCTCGACCTGCGCCATGACGGTTCCACCGCTGGGCAGGTCCAAGTCGGCCGGGTCGAGCCGCAGCCGGGCGGCCATCTCGCCCCGGCTGATCGCCGGGACGGCGGCTTTCAGCAGGCCGAAGCGGTGAACGACGAGCCGCGGGGGCGAGGGCATGTCGTTCGCGCTGTCCGCCGCCTCTGGGGCCACCGCCGCAGCCGCCGACGCGGGTTCGGCGGCTACCTCGCCCTGCTCCGCTTCGGCGACACCGATTCGGGTCTCCAGGAAGTCGAACAACCGGTCGCGGCTCCACCCCGGCCAGGTGTCCGCGTCCTGGGTTTCCAGGTGCACCACACGGGTCGCGACGACGTGCGCGGGATCGTCGTCGACCCGAACCTCGACGGTGAACGTCTGGCGCACCATCGGATGGGCCCGACGCGCGGGCTCGTGGCCGCCCGCCGACGCCACGTCAGCCGCAAGCTGCCCCGCCTGTTCGATCCACGCCCGGGCACGATCACTTGTGGCGACACGAGTCCCGCAAGCCGCGACGACTTCCTCGACCGTGGCTCGCGCCAGCCGGTCGACGGTGTGGATGCCGGCGTCCCGCAGTTGGGCAGCGATCCGGGATCCAATTCCCGGGATCCGGGTCAGGTCGCCGGCGGGTTCGGGTTGGACTGCCACGACGTCCTCCAGGCCGGCCGGGGTGGGCTCGAGTTCCGGTCAAACGACGAGGAAGGACCCGAGGTCGTAGACTCCGCCGATGTCGGTGTGGCCGCCGCCTCGGGTCTGGAAGATGAAGGCGATCGCCAGTTGGTACATCTTCGATTCGTCGGGCAGGGTCGGGGTCTTCACGCTGATCGACCAGGGGTAGATGATGTTCGGCGGGTCGTGCGGCGTGGTGGCCCCGGTGACCGAGACGATCGCTTCGCCGATTGTCTTGTCGATTTGCCCGCCGATCTCGTCGGCGGCGAGCCGGACGACGCCTCTTCCGCTGAGCCAGCCGGGTAGCTGGAGGCGGCCGTTGATGGTGAACCCGACGTCGATGTCGAGGACGTTCGTGGGGTTGCCGCTGGGGTCCACGAGAGTGTCGATGTACAGCTTTCCGCTGCCGGGAATGAACTGCACGTCGGCGGTGGCAGGAATGGCCATGGTCGCTCCACTAGATAGGGATGGACGGCCGGCTGGGAAATGTCCCGACCGGCCTCTCGGCACCGACGAGTCTCCGGCAGGCCGCTTAGGCAGACGCTTTCTACCCGCTTAGGTGAGCCGTCCTAAGTGCGGAATGCACTAAATGACACCGATTGGCGGCCCGTCACTTGAGTACTCGATTGCCTATCGACGTCGCGGAATGTGGAGCACACTAATACGATCGGTAATGGCCGTGCGACATCTGCGGTGGCTGGTCATGCTCCATGGCCGTTGGGCGGCGCCGGTGCCCGACCCTGTGCGCCGAGGAAGCCTTCCCCTCGGCGGATTGTCGCCGTCCCACCCGCTGATCATCGACGTGCTTCACGGCGACGTGCACGTCCAGCGTGTCGCCGCCGACCTGACTGAATCCGGCCGGCCGCCACGTTGGGTGCGGCTCGCCGCGTACGACCTGGACCGGCCGGCGCTCGACGCGCTGGCCGCCGCCATCGCCAATGGAACGGCTGGGACGGCCGCAGGCAGCCCGGTGGTTGTCGAGTCGGACGACCGCCGGCAGGCCGAGTCGTTCCTGTCCCGGCTCGCCTCGATCGAACCGGCCGAGCCGACCCCGTGCGCCGTCGTCCTGCACTACGTCAGGCCCGGCGCGGATCGTGGGCGGGTGACGCCGACCCGTGGACCAGCAACTCGGCCGATTGGCCCGGGCGATGCGGCGCTGCAGCGCCTGACCGGGGGGCGGTGGGCCCTGCACGACTCCGTATTCGAAGCGGGGCGGCGGCTGCGGCCAGGGGAACTGGCCGACATCGTCGAACGATCCCGCGGCCTGGACGAGCTCACCACCCGGCTTACCGCCCGGCTGCTCCAACACGTGCCGACGCGGACCAGGACGCTGCTCGACCTGGTCGCCCTCCTCGGCTACTGCCACCCCCGCTTCGCCTCATTGGAGCCGGTGCTGGACGCCTGCGACCACCTGCCATGGTGGACCGACCTCACCGGCGGGTGGCGACGCTTCGACCCGGCGTGGCGCGACGCCGTCCACGCGGTGTGCCGCAGTGACCGGCGGCCGCAGGTACCCCTGCTGGGCCGACTGGTCTCCGATATCGCAGACGACGGGGCTCACGACGCGGCCATCGAGCTCTGCCTAGACGCCGGCTACCCCGGCACCGCCAGCGACCTGCTCGCCGGGATCGGCCCGGACCTGCTAGCCGCCGGACGACCGCTCGCCGTCAGGCGGTGGATCCGACGGCTACCCCGCAGCGGCCGGCGCCGCCACCGGATGCTGGCAGTCCAACTCCGGGCGGCACGCCGCACCAGTGGCGAGGCGGTTGGGCCGACCGGCGGCCGCGGCCGGCCGCGGCACGCGACCCAGCCGACCCACGGTCCACCCCGCTCCGTCGCCGTCTCGCCGCTCGCCCTGCAGGTGCGTCTGCTCGGCACGGTCGACGTCGCGATCGGGGGTCGCCCGGTACGACACTGGCACGGCCGAAAGGGCACGACGCTGCTGGCCTACCTCCTCATGCACGACGGGCGGCCCATCCCCCGGGACAGCCTGGCCGTGACGTTCTGGCCCGACGCCCCACCCGACGCGTCCCGCAACCGGCTGCACGTCGCCCTGCACACCCTGCGCGGCGACCTGCAGGCGGCGTCCCCGGTCCCGGTCGTGGTGTTCCAGCACGGCTACCAGCTCAACCCCGAGCTGGACATCCGGCTCGACACGCAGGAGTTCGAGCGGGCGGCCGCGCGCGGCGAGCGAGCCGAGCGGGAGGACATCAACGTGGCCCTGGCGGCGTACCAGGACGCGGTCCGGGAGTACCGCGGTGACCTGCTCAGCGACCACCCGTACGAGGATTGGACGCTGCTGCCGCGAGAGCATTACCGGGTTCGGATGCTCGACGTGCTCGGACGGGCGGCGCAGCTGGCCTTCGACGCCGGCCGGTACCCCGAATCAGTTCAGGCCGGACAGCGACTACTCGCCCTTGACTTCTGCCGCGAGGACCTACACAGGCTGCTGATGCGCGCCTATACCCGCCTCGGCCGACCACACCTCGCCCTCCACCAATTCGAAATCTGCTCGCGGCAGCTCCGCCAAGAGCTGGACATGGCGCCGGCGCGCGAGACCGTCGAGCTGCACACCAGAATCCGCGCCCGCTTGGCGATCTGACCACCGGCCCCGACCTGACATACAAGCCGCCGCCGGTGCCGCGCGCGGGACCGCCAGAGTCGCCAAAACCCATGCCGGCATGGCTGATCCGCGGCCAGCACGGGGCCGCCGACAGCGCCGTCAACCTGGTCGCCGACCACCCACCCCACCACGCCGGACCGCATCCGGTCGAGAACGGAGATTGGCCGCCCGAATCGCACCTCGCCGTCGGTGTACGCCCTGAAACGGAACACCGGCGTTGTAGCGCGCTGTCTGCAAGGAGCGGCTGCTCGAGGCAGGCCGTGCGACGCTACCTCTAGGATGCCGTGCAGGACGCCCTGGTCGAGGCCGTGCGAATGTGGCCGGGCGACCCGCCGCGGGACCCCAAGGGCTGGCTGGTCACCGTGGCCTGGCGTAAGTTCCTCGACGCCGCCCGCGCCGATACCTCCCGACGGCACC
>DATBRJ010000190.1:0-4356 GCA_036560395.1 Actinomycetes bacterium
GGTGCTATCGCGTCGACCTCGCGATGGGCGGCCACCAGTGCCATACCGAACGCCATCAACGAGAACACGAGCCCCCAGCGGTCGTCCAACCGGCGAAAGGTATCGACTGCCTGGCGCAGCCTGTCGTCAACGTCCCTCGAACGGACCGCCCCGATGACGCCGAGGCCGACCGAGGCAGTGGCGATGCCCCGCTCGTTGCCTTGCTCCACGTACCGGTCGAGCGCCGGTCGAAGCACGCTCCGCGCCCGGTCGTAGTCGCCGCCTTCGAACGCCATCGTCCCCAGGGCCAGCCGGGTGTCGGCTCGGGTATCCTCCGAAAGCTCCGACTCCGAGGCGAGCGCGCGTTCCATCGTCTCCGAACCTTCGGTGTACGCGCCTAGCGTGAACCAGAATGGCCACGTGGCCAGTCCCATCCGCGCCACCGACACGCCATCGTGAGTGTCCAGGTACCACTGCATGGCATTGCGGATGTTTCCCTGGTCGGCGAGAAACTGTTCGACTGCCGACCTCCTTTCGCCTTTGCGAAGTCCAAGTTCGGCCTCGACCACCAGGCCTCGATACAGGTCGGCGTGCCGTTGGCGCAGTTGATCCGCCTCGCCGGCATCCGCCAGCAGCTCAGCGGCGTACTCGCGTATGACCTGCAGCATGACGAAACGCGGTTGTCCCGGCAGGGAATGATCGGGGCGCAGCAACGCCTTGTCCACAAGGGAGGAAATGGCGTCGAACACCGGCCGCTGGTCCTCGCCGCCGCAGACGGCCTCAGCGGCGTCGAGCGCGAAACTCCCCGCGAACACGCCGAGCCGCTCGAAGAGGCGCCGGTCCGACTCGTCCAGCAGGTCATAGCTCCATGCGATCGTTGAGCGCAGCGCCTGCTGGCGCTCTGGCAGATCCCGCGCGCCGCCGGTCAGCGTGGCGAGGCTCGTCTTCAACCTTTGTACCAGCTCGTCCAGGTCGAGCATCCTCGCCCGCGAGGCGGCCAACTCGATGGCGAGGGGAAGGCCGTCCAGACGTCGGCAGATCTCGGCGATGGCGCGCACCTCGGCATCGTCCAGTCGAAGGGAGGCACCGGCGGCGCTCGCTCGGTCGGCGAACAGCTGTACCGAATCGGATGCCCGCGCCGAGTCGGTGCCCGCGGACCAGGAGGGAACCGCAAGCGGTGGCACCTCGAAGACCCTCTCGCCGGTCAGACGAAGAAGCTCGCGACTCGTCACCAGCACAGTCAGGCGAGCTGTCCGCGACACGAGGTGCGCGACGAGAGGTGCGGTGTCGATGACGCGCTCGAAACCATCGAGTACGAGCAGGATCCGGCGGGAGCCGACGTGCCGCACCACCGAATCGAGGAGTGAAATGCCGGTCGTCTCCGGAACGCCCAGCGACGAGGCGATCGACGAGACGACCAAGGAAGACGCGGCCGAGACCTCGTCGAGGTCGCACACGGCGACGCCCTCGTACTCCACAACGACCGAGGCGGCGGCCTCCATGGCCAGCCTGGTCTTCCCGATCCCGCCCGGGCCCACGAGCGTAAGCAGGCGGGTCTGAGGCTCGGCCATCAGGTCGCGCAACGCTGCCAGCTCGCCGCGCCGTCCGATGAACCGATTGGCGGCGACTCGCAGACTAGTGCCGGTCCGAAGCTGCTCGGCAGGCTCGCCCGGTGTAGTGACCTCATCCGCGACCGACAGCCCAGCCGAAGGCGGCGTCCCAACGGCGCCGAACCGATCGCTCAGCAGCAACGCCAGATCGTCCGCGACGAGCCGTTCCAGCTCCTTGGCGGAACCGAAGGTGCGGTACGACAGGCCGCCTTGCGCCACCCGGTCGAGCATTGCGGTCAGGCGCGGATCGCGGTGCGGTGCCGGCGACTGAACGTAAACAAGCTTGGGCTTATCGGACGCGGCGAGGTATTCATCCTCGAGACCGGAATGCTCCTGGCCGGGCGCGATCCAGCCATACTGCTCGCCGTAGATTCCCACGAAGACATCGCTCTGCCGAAGGTAGGCCAGGTAGAGATCTCGAGGTGGATACGGACGGGCACCCAGCTCGAACAGTACGGGCGTCAAGTGGAGTCGCTCAATCGCCCGCCGGGCCGCGGCCCGGGCATCGCCGAGCTCCTTCATCGTTGAGCTGACAAAGACCCGAAGCCGTTGATCTGGCGTGCGGATGTGGGTCATGCCACGCTGCCTGACCTCTACGAGAGACGTATGCGATTGCGGCTCCTCAAGCCTAGCCGCCGGCGCCGCGGCACATCGCGCAAGTTCTGATCTTCACCACACCCGGAGGTGGTCTCGCTTGGACAGCTTCGGGATGAGCCTGGAGGAGCCCGCTTACCGGGCCAGGCCTCTTTCTCCCCGGCTCGCCACGGACCACCCTGGAGCGCATGACAACGCAGCACAGAAGCGGTGTGGTCGAGCTGCTGTACGGGGTCAAGCGATGGATGTACCGCCGCGGCCGGCCTGGCCTGCTGGCCCGGGTGATGAACCGGATCTCGGCGGTACAGTTCTCCGCCGGGGTGCTGTCAGCGGTCGATTGCGATCATGTTTGGTGGTCCTCCTTCCTGCCGGCCCGGTAGCGGGCCATCTTGTCGCGCGCACCGCAGTCGTTCATCGAGCACCAGCGGCGGGAGCGCGTCCGTGACGTGTCCAGGAACAGGAGCCCGCATTGCTTGCTGGCACATCTGCTGAGCCGGACCCCGTCGGGACCGGCGAGCAGGTCAACGGCGTCGCGGGCGATCAGGGCCAGCAGCTGGGTAGCGGTGACCCCGACCGTTGAGCTGATCCACCGCCTGCGCTCACGCCGTAGCTGGGGCGCGGGTGGCGCCTTTGACGCCCAAGTGTTGACCAGTGCGACATCGCCTGCCGCGCTTGGCCGGCCGTCAACCTGGGCGGTCATCAGTCGAAAGATCGCCTCTCGCAGCTCGCGGGCCGCACGCAACGTGCGCCACGACACCGGTACCGCCGTTCTAGTCGTGCCCGCCTCGCTGAACCACCGGCTCAGATCCGCCGGAAGGCGTAGCCGTTCGAAGGCTCGCCGCCAGCGCTCACCGACGGTCGCGGTGAAGTTCAGACACAGCCGGCCGCCCCGGAACCGGAACGCGAGCTCCTCCGCGCCGGGCTGATCCGCCATGCTTTCCACGTCGATTGATGTTACCATCTTAGCCGGTAACTAGCTTGCTGACGTCCGCTCGGACTGACCTGTCGAGGGAGGGTGAACGAAGCCATGCACGCCTCGGATTGCGCAAGGCTGCGCGCGCCGTGAACCCGGAGTTGATGCGCGCCCTCGCAAAAGCACGAACCGACGAGCTGCTCCGGGACGCCGCCCACCACCGTCTGGCGCGTGCACTCCGAAAGACCCGCCGCCGACCGTCGGCGCGCCAGCGGCTTGGCTGGATGCTTGTCGAGGCCGGCCTACGGCTCTCCCTCGATCGCGAAGTCAGGAAGGCGCGAGCCGGTCGTCGGCCTCAATCTCCAGTGTCACAAGCGCGGACATAGGAGCGGTGCCATGACAGACGATGCTCGGCCCATACGTGATCGCCTTGACATCGAGGAATTCCTCATCCTGCGGGGAGCTGACCGCATGGCCCACCCGGGCGGGACGTTGTTGGAGCATCTGCGGCGCGTCGCCACGCTGCTACTAAGCTGGGGCGCGGACCCGGCGGTCGAGGTGGCTGGACTGTGCCACGCTTGTTACGGCACCGACGGGTACGACCATCCGCTCATCGAAGTCGCGGAGCGCAACTTCCTCATCCAGCTGATCGGTTCCCCGGCTGAGGCTCTGGTCTATCTGTATGGAAGTTGCGACAGAAATGCCGTCTACCCGCGGCTGGCTGGATCAGCACCGGTACCGTTCCGCGATCGCTTCACCGGTCGTACGGTAACGCCGATCGAACGCGAGGTTCGCAGCTTCATAGAGATCACGGCCGCGAACGAGGTCGACGTTGTCAGGCACAACCCGGCGCTCGCAGCCGAGCACGGACCTGGACTGTTTCGCCTGTTCAAGCGGGCGCGCCACCGGCTGTCGGAGGCCGCGTGGCTGGCCTGCCAAGAAGCGTTCGGCAACCGTCGGACGCCCGAGAGGGGCTAACGATTCGGCCACTCCGTCGTAGCCTCCGGCCGCGGTCAGGACAGGAGCCGCGGCTGGACCGGCCGGAACGTGGCTGGTGCGCCGGGGGTGCCGCCGCGCCGTGAGGTGTATTCGGGGACGCCGACGCAGGTGAACAGCAGCGTCGCGAGGTCCGGCTGGCCGAGCAGCGCCGGCACCTCGGTGTCGAGGAAGGTCATGCCGGAGGCGCTGGCGCCGAGCGCGTACCCGGCCAGGTGCAGCCGCCCCTCGACTAGCCCGGCCGCCAGCTGCGCGTCGCGGTAG
>DATBRJ010000191.1:0-11396 GCA_036560395.1 Actinomycetes bacterium
CACCGCATCTGCCCGTCCTGCCCGGCAGGGGCGACCCGCTCCGGGTCTACGACACGGCATCGGGCTCCGTCGTCGAGACCGCACCTGGTCAGACAGCCGGACTCTACGTCTGCGGGATCACCCCCTATGACGCGACCCATCTCGGCCATGCCGCCACTTACGTGGCCTTCGACGTGCTCCAGCGGGTGTGGCGGGACGCCGGGCACGCTGTCCGCTACGTGCAGAACGTCACTGATGTAGATGATCCGTTGCTCGAGCGGGCGAGAGCGACCAGCGAGGACTGGCGGGAGCTGGCCGAACGCGAGACCAACCTCTTCCGGGAGGACATGATCGCGTTGCGGGTGCTGCCGCCCGACCACTACGTCGGGGCCGTCGAAGCGATGCAGGACATCGTCGCCTTGATAGAGCGGCTACGGGGGAGGGGGGCGGCGTACGAGGTTGACGGCGATCTTTACTTCCCGGCAAGCGCGGACCCGGGATTCGGATCCATCGGGCACCTCACCGGCGACGAGATGATCGCATTGTCCAGAGAGCGCGGCGGTGACCCGGATCGGCCGGGAAAGAAGGATCCTGTCGACTGTCTGCTCTGGCACTCGCAGCGCCCGGGGGACCCGGGCTGGCAATCGCCGTTCGGTCCCGGGCGGCCGGGCTGGCATGTCGAATGTACGGCCATCACGCTGCGGTATCTCGGCATGGGCTTCGACATCCAGGGCGGCGGCACCGATCTGATCTTTCCGCATCACGAGTTCGGTGCCTCGCAGGGCCAGGTCGCAACTGGCGACGCGCCCTATGCGAAGGCGTACGTCCACGCAGGCATGGTCGGCCTCGGCGGCGAGAAGATGTCGAAGTCCAAAGGCAACCTGCTCTTCGTCTCCACTCTTCGGCATGACGGAGTCGACCCGATGGCCCTTCGACTCGCGCTGCTCGCCCACCACTACCGCTCTGACTGGGAATGGACCGATGGCGCTATCGCCGCGTCGGTGGAGCGGCTCGCGCGCTGGCGCGCCGCGGTCTCCCGCCCGGACGGACACGATGCTGCGCCCCTCCTCGCGGCCCTCAGGGATCGGCTCTCCGACGACCTTGACTGCCCAGGCGCGCTCGCGGCGGTTGATGAATGGGCCGACGCGCAGCTCGCGGACGGAAGCAGGGGGGCGGACGCCGGCGCACCGGGCGTGGTCTCCCGCGGGGTGGAAGCCCTGCTCGGGGTCGCCCTCTAGCTCGCGGCCTCAGTCCTGGGGGCTCGCGTCGGCAGGCCCTGAGCCGCCGTGCTCCTGCTGCCGCCGGAGATAGCGCTCGAACTCGCGCGCGATGAACTCACCGGTGGCCTCAGGCAGATCGGCCGTGTCCTTGGACTCCTCGAGTTGACGCACGTATTCGCCGATCTCCTCGTCCTTCGCCGCGAGCTCGTCGGCGCCTTGCTGCCAGATCCTGGTCTCTTCTGGCAGGTCGCCGAGCGGCACCGAGATATCCAGCATGTCTTCGATCCGCCGGAGGAGCGCTACGGCGGCCTTCGGGCATGGCACTGACGCGACATAGTGCGGTACAGCCGCCCAGAACGACACTGCCGGCAGCCCGGCCGTGGCGCAGGCGTCTTGAAAGACCCCGACGATCCCGGTCGGGCCTTCATAAGATGACTGCTCCAACCCGAGGCGCTCTGCCAGTTCATGGTCGAGGACCGAGCCGCTCACAGGAACCGGGCGAGTGTGCGGCGCCTCCGCGAGCAGCGCTCCGAGTGTGATCACCATCTCCACGCCGAGCCTCTTGCCATAGTCGATCAGCTCGGCGGAATAGGCCCGCCACCGGATGTTGGGCTCGATGCCGCGGACGAGGAGGATGTCCCGGTGGTGGCCTGGCGGGCGAGCGTTCGACAGCCGCGTGGTCGGCCAGATGATCGCGCGCTCCCCGTCATCGAGGACGACGTGTGGGCGGTTGACCTGGAAGTCGTAGTAGTCCTCCGGGTCGAGCGACGCGATTTCGGTCGATTCCCAGACGGATTCGAGATGATCGAGGGCGCCACTGGCGGCCGAGCCCGCGTCGTTCCAGCCCTCGAAGGCAGCGATCATGATCGGCTCGACGAGGCGCGGGACCGCCTCGGGCTCGTTCAATCTGCTCTCCTCGTCGGGCACCGTACCTAAGCAAGATCCGTTAGTGGACCTCCGGTCCATCTCACCCTATGTCGGCGCACCCGGTGAGGGTCGGCCGCGGTCCGCAAATCGTCGCGCAAGCTGGCCGGCACCCCTCAGCCAACCCGTGTCCGCTCAGGCGGGTTCCTGACCCGTCACGGGCTGTCGCCAGCCCGGCGCTGGACGCGGGCTGAACACGTGAGCCGGGCGGCCTGTCTCGCCCAGGCTCTAGGCTCGACGACATGAGCGCGACTACGGCGAGCCTACGGAGAGCCCTCAGCGAACGCGTACTGATCGCCGACGGCGCGATGGGGACCATGCTGCAGGCTCAGGAGCCGACGCTCGACGACTTCGCCGGCCTGGAGGGATGCAACGAGATCCTCAATGAGACCAGGCCCGACATCGTGGCGTCTGTCCATGATGCCTACCTCGCTGTCGGCGTCGACTGTGTGGAGACCAACACGTTCGGTGCCAACTATGGAAACTTCGCGGAGTACGACATCGTGCCGCGCATTCGCGACCTGTCGGAGAAGGGCGCCCGCATCGCGCGGGAGGTCGCGGACGGCTGGTCTTCGTCCGAGCATCCCCGCTGGGTGATCGGGTCGGTCGGTCCTGGGACCAAGCTGCCCAGCCTCGGTCACGCGCCTTACTCCGTGCTGCGCGACGCCTACCAAGAAGAGAGCGCCGGTCTGATCGCCGGTGGCGCGCACGCCCTGCTCGTGGAGACATCACAAGATCTGCTGCAGGCAAAGGCGGCGATCGTCGGCGCCAAGCGCGCGGTCGCCGCAGCAGGCGTCGACCTACCGGTCTGGGCCCAGGTCACGGTCGAGACGACTGGCACCATGCTGCTCGGCACCGAGATCACCGCGGCGCTCACAGCGCTGGAGCCGCTTGGTATCGAGATGATCGGGCTCAACTGTGCGACCGGTCCTGCCGAGATGAGCGAGCATCTGCGCCAGCTCTCCAAGCAGGCGCGCATCGGCTTGTCCTGCATGCCGAACGCCGGGCTCCCGATCCTGACCGCAGACGGCGCCCACTATCCGCTTACCCCCGCCGAGCTCGCCGCTGCGCACGACACCTTCACGAGGGAGTTCGGGCTGAGCGTGGTCGGCGGCTGCTGCGGTACGACGCCTGAGCACCTGCGGGCGGTCGTGGAGCGCATACACGGACGGTCGCCGACAGCGCGCCAGCCGCGACCGGAACCCGGCGCCGCCAGCCTGTACCAGCACGTGCCGTTCCGCCAGGACACGGCATATCTGTCCATCGGCGAGCGCACCAACGCCAACGGCTCGAAGGCCTTCAGGGAGGCCATGCTCGAGGGCAGGTTCGAGGACTGCGTGGAGATCGCCCGCAGCCAGACCAGGGACGGCGCGCACCTGCTCGACCTGTGCATTGACTATGTCGGCCGGGATGGAGCCGCTGACATGAGGGAGCTCGCCAGCCGCCTCGCCACGGCGTCCACACTGCCGATCGTGCTCGACTCGACCGAGCCCGAGGTGATCGAGACAGGCCTTGAGCTGCTCGCCGGGCGGTGTTTGGTCAACTCCGTGAACTACGAGGATGGGGACGGCGCGGGGTCGCGCATTCAGCGGCTCATGCCGGTCGTCAAGGAACACGGTGCCGCGGTCGTCGCGCTCACGATCGACGAGGAGGGGCAGGCCCGGACGGCGGCCTGGAAGGTACGTGTCGCCGAGCGGCTGATCAGCGACCTCACCGAAACATGGGGGCTGCGAATCGACGACATCGTGCTGGACTGCCTGACCTTTCCCATCGCGACCGGCCAAGAGGAGACCCGCCGTGACGGGCTCGAGACGATCGAGGCGATCAGGGAGGTCAAGCGGCGCTGGCCGCAGGTGCAGACGACGCTCGGCCTCTCCAATGTCTCCTTCGGCCTCAACCCGGCCGCCAGGACGGTCCTCAACTCCGTGTTCCTGCACGAATGCGTGGAGGCCGGCCTCGACTCGGCGATCGTGCACGCAGCAAAGATCCTGCCGATGTCGCGGATCCCCGACGAGCAGCGTCAGGTAGCGCTCGATCTGGTATATGACCGGCGCAGGGACGGTTATGACCCGCTGCAGCGGATGCTAGAGCTCTTCGAGGGCGTCGACGCCAGGAGCAGCGCGCAGTCGAGGGCCGAGGAGCTTGCCGCACTGCCGCTGGACGAGCGTCTGCAGCGGCGCATCGTGGACGGAGAGCGCAACGGCCTGGAGGCCGACCTGGACGAGGCGCTCGAGAGCAGATCGGCCTTGGACATCGTCAACGAAACCCTGCTGTCGGGCATGAAGACGGTCGGCGACCTCTTCGGCTCCGGCCAGATGCAGCTGCCGTTCGTGCTGCAGTCTGCCGAGGTCATGAAGGCCGCCGTCGCCTATCTCGAGCCGCAGATGGAGAAGTCCGACACCAGCGGCAAGGGAACAATCGTGCTCGCCACGGTGAAGGGGGACGTCCACGACATCGGCAAGAACCTCGTCGACATCATCCTGACGAACAACGGCTACACGGTGGTCAACCTCGGCATCAAGCAGCCGGTGGCAACAATCCTGGATGCGGCGACGGAACACACGGCCGACGTCATCGGCATGTCAGGCCTGCTGGTCAAGTCGACCGTCGTCATGAAGGACAACCTGCTGGAGATGAACAGCAGGGGGGTGGCCAAACGTTGGCCCGTACTCCTCGGCGGCGCTGCGCTGACGAGGGCATATGTGGAGCAGGACCTGAACTCCGTCTTCGAGGGCGAGGTCCGCTACGCAAGGGATGCCTTCGAGGGGCTCCGGCTGATGGACACGATCATGGCCGTGAAGCGTGGCGAGGACGGCGCGGTCCTTCCGGCCCCGCGCGAGCGGCGGGTGAGACCGGCAGCCGCCGTACTGCGCGAGACGCCTCCCGATCAGATGCCTGCGCGTTCCGACGTAGCGGTCGACAACCCGGTGCCGACACCGCCGTTCTGGGGGACCCGGGTCGTGAGGGGCATCGCGCTCGCCGATTACGCCGCCTACCTCGACGAGCGCGCGACCTTCCTCGGCCAGTGGGGCTTGCGCCCAACCCGCGGCGCCGAGGGTCCCGGGTACGAGGAGCTGGTCGAGACCGAAGGGCGGCCTCGGTTGCGAATGTGGCTCGACCGGCTGCACACCGACGGCCTCCTCGAGGCTGCGGTGGTCTACGGCTACTTCCCGTGCGTGAGCAAAGGCGACGATCTCATCGTGCTGTACGGGGACGAAGCCGGGCCGGACGCAGCCCATGGCCAGCCCGGGCTGACGACTGCCATCCGAAATGCTGATCAGGGTCCCGCCACGCGAATGGGCGCCGGCGTCCATGCTGAGCGGCTGCGCTTTACCTTCCCGCGGCAGCGGCGGGACCGCCATCTGTGCTTGTCCGACTTCTTCCGGTCGGCGGAGTCGGGCGAGACCGACGTGGTGGCCTTCCAGCTCGTCACCGTGGGCTCTCGGATCTCGGAGGCCACCGGGAAGCTGTTCGCCGCGAACTCTTACCGCGACTATCTCGAGCTGCACGGGTTGTCCGTGCAGCTGACGGAGGCACTCGCCGAGCTCTGGCACGCCAGGGTCAGGGAGGAACTGGGCTTTGGGATGGAAGAGCCCGCAGAGCTCGACGAGGTGCTGCGGCTCGGCTACCGAGGGGCGCGCTACTCCTTTGGCTATCCCGCGTGCCCCAATCTCGAGGACCGCGCGAAGCTCGTGGAGCTGCTGCGTCCCGAGCGGATCGGGGTGACGCTGTCCGAGGAGTTCCAGCTGCACCCTGAGCAGTCGACCGACGCCATCGTCGTTCACCACCCAGAAGCCAAGTACTTCAACGCCTGACCGCCGCCGCCTTTTCGCATGAAGGGCACCCTCACCCCATAGGTTCGCGTGAAGGTGCCCTTCATGCGCCTGGTTTTCGAGTGAAGGGCACCTCCATGTCGCAGCTCCAGGCCGTCCTCTTCGACATGGACGGGCTCCTCGTCGACACCGAGCCACTGTGGTTCGACGTTGAGCTCGAGGTCATGGCGAAGCTCGGCGGGGAGTGGACGCAGGCCGACCAGATCGCCGTACTCGGCAGTCCGTCCGCCATGGCGGCGCGCTACATGATCCAGCGGTCCGGGGCGGACACCGATCCGGCGGAGGTGGTGCGATGGCTGGACGACGGCATCGTGCGCCGGGTTCGCGAGCAGGTCACCATCCTGCCGGGTGCGGTTGCACTTCTTGAGGACCTGCATGCGGCGGGCGTGCCGTGCGGCCTGGTGTCTGCATCGGTGCGCCCGATGGTGGACGCCGTACTCGCCAGGGTCGGCGCCGCTCACTTCGCCGTGACGATCTCTGGTGACGACGTGTCCCGGAATAAGCCCGACCCCGAGCCCTATCTGAAGGCGGTTGCTGCGCTCGGTGCCGATCCCAGCCGCTGCGTAGTCCTCGAGGACTCACCGAATGGAGTGGCCGCCGGCCTCGCTGCGGGCTGCCAAGTGGTCGCGGTACCGCACGCTGCGACCATCCAACCAGCGGAGCGGTTGCGAGTTGTCGAGTCACTGGCCCAGGTCAGTGCGGAGAGTCTCGAGGCGTTCGTCGTCGGCCGCTGACTGTGGCGGCGAGGCCGCTGAGCCGCGGGGGACCGGTGCTGGCCTGGGCTGGGACCTGACTCGCTGCAAAGCTGAGGCCCGCGCCCCACAGGGAGGGCACGGGCCTCAGCGTCCCCGAGCTCGCGGCCTACTCCGTTGTGATCGCCTCGATCACGTCGAGCCTCGACGCCCTGCGGGCAGGCCAGATTGCTGCGAGCACCCCGATGACCACCGCCACCAGGACGAATGTGACCAGAGACCCGTACCACGGCGTGGCCCAGGGAACCGAAATCTTGTCCAGGCCTTCGTCCGCGAGCCCTGCGAGCAAGGCGAGCCCAAGGATCACGCCGAGCGCCATGCCGAGCACGGCGCCGAAGACGGAGATCACCACTGACTCGATGCGGACCATCCGGCGCAGCTGCCTGCGGCCCAGGCCGACCGCGCGCAGCAATCCGACCTCGCGGGTCCGCTCGTACACACACAGGGCCAGTGTGTTGACGATGCCCACGGCCGCGATGACGATTGCCAGCGCCAGCAGCGCGTACATCACATAGAGCAGCTGGTCGAGACTGCCGCTGATCTGGTCCTTGAACTCCTGCTGGTTCTCCAGCTCCACATTCGGGTACGGCCTGACCGCCGCATCCAGCGCGGGCCGGACGTCGACACCTGGGGCGGTCTTGACGTAGAGGAAGCTGTCGCGCTGGTCACCGCTGAGCTGCTTCACCAGATCGGTCGGCAGCATGTAGCCGCTCTCGAACGGCACATGCTTGAAGATCCCCGCGACCTTCACCTGCTGCGACCCTGACAGCATCCGCACCGTCACCGAATCGCCGATCGCGAGCTTCTCCTTCTTGGCTTTGTTGTCGTCGATGAGCATGCCATCGCCTTGCAGACCGTCCGCGGAGCCCTCCTTGAAGGTCAGGTTGAGCACCGCGTTCAATGTCCCCGGGTCGAACCCGCTGACCTGAACGTCCTTGCCGTCCACCTTCGCCTGGCGATACTGCTCGCGGGCGACGAGATCGACGCCCTGAACCTCGGCGAGGGAGTCGGCGATACGTGGACTGAACCCGGTGAAGCTGCTGCTCTGGACCGTGTACCCCGCCTTCATGGAGTCGTCGACCAGGGCGTCGGTCGACTTCTTCGCCGAGGCGCCAAGCGTGGCGAGGGCGGCAACCAGCGCGAGTCCGATCATCAGAGCGGATGCCGTCACTGAGGTCCGCCGCGGGTTGCGAAGCGCATTTTCCCTGGCCAGCTTGCCTACCGGACCGTACACCTTGGCGAATGGGGTGCCGAGTGCACCGACGACACGTCGCGCGATGAGCGGGGTCAGCAAGATCACACCGATCATGACCAGCAGGACGCCGAGGCCGACCGCCTGGATCTCGCCGCCCGCGAGGCCCAGTCCCAACGCGATCGCCCCGATGGCGGTGAGCGCCGAACCCACGACCAGCCTCAGTCGCAGCGATGACTCCGGCAGTGCAACGTCGTCGCGGAGGGCGGCTACAGGTGGGATCTTGGCTGCCCGCCGGGCCGGGAAGTATGCAGCGGTCATCGTGACGAGGATCCCGACGACATAGGCGACGATCGCGGTCCGTGGCTCGAAGACGAGCTTCGCGCCGGTGAGCTCCAGCCCAAGCTGCTCGAACAGTGCCTTGAGCAACAGGGCGAGCCCAAAGCCGAGACCAAGCCCGACGGTGGACCCGACCAAACCGACGACGAACGCCTCGCCCAGGACCGAGCCGGTTACCTGCCGTCGGCTCGCTCCGACCGCGCGCAGCAGCGCCAGCTCGCGGGTCCGCTGTGCAACCAGCATGGAGAACGTATTGAGGATGAGGAAGATCCCGACGAAGAGCGCGATCGCAGCAAAGACCAACAGGAAGGTATTGATGAACGACAGGCCCTGACGGATCTCCGCCGAGGCATCTGCCGCCGTTTGCACGGCCGTCTTGACGTCGTACTCAGCACCCACCGCCTGCTTGACTCGCCCGGCCAACGCGGCATCGCTGACTCCTGGCTCTCCTGTCACCTCCACCGAGGTGAACAGCCCGGGACCGGTGAGGAGACGCTGAGCGGTCTGGTCGTCGAATACCGCGACAGTCGCACCGCCGATGCCCTGCGAGCTCTTGTAGTCGAAAACACCCACGAGCGTGGCGTCGAGATGCGGCGTGTCCTTACTCGGGGTGACGAGGGACAGTCGATCCCCGACCTTGAGCTTCTCGTTCTTCGCGGTGATGGCATCGACGACCACCTGGTCCACGGAGGCCGGTGGCTTGCCTTCGACGATGCGGACGCTGCCGCTTTCGTTGCTGTTGGGATCGGTCCAGTTCGCCCCGAAGTGCGGTGCCCCGGGAGCACCGAGGACGCCGTCGCCACTCTTGTTCACGATGTCGACGCCGTCGACAAGAATCGAGCCTTCAGCCTTCGCGACCCCGGGCACACTTCTCGCCGCGTCGACCACGCTGGCAGGCAGCGTGGTCGGTGACGCGTTCTCACCGCTGTCGAACTCGCTGTGTTTCGTCACCGTCACGTCGCTGCTCACGGCGGCGAAGAACTTGTCGAAGGTGCGGCTGAGCGTGTCGGTAAAGACCAGGGTGCCGGCCACGAACGCTACGCCGAGGACGATGGCGACGCCGGTGAGCGCCATTCGAATCTTGTGCGCGAACAGGCTGCGCAATGTCGCTTTCAGCATGAGCCCGCCCCTCAGCTGCGCTGGCCGTGCGCCTCGAACTGCTTGATGCGGTCGAGGACGCGGTCGGCGGTCGGCTCGAGCATCTCGTCGACGATGCGACCATCGGCGAGGAAGAGCACGCGGTCGGCATAGGCCGCCGCGACCGGGTCGTGGGTGACCATGACGACCGTCTGGCCCATCTCTCGCACAGAACGTCGCAGGAAGCCGAGGATCTCCGCGCTGGCGCGAGAGTCCAGGTTGCCGGTCGGCTCGTCGGCGAAGATGATGGCCGGTCGGCTCGCGAGAGCCCGCGCGGAGGCCACCCGCTGCTGCTGGCCGCCAGAGAGTTGGTTCGGACGGTGACGAAGCCTGTCCCGCAACCCAACGGTGTCGATCACCGTGTCCAACCACGCCTTATCGGGCTTGCGGCCGCCGATGTCCATCGGCAGCGTGATGTTCTCGATCGCGGACAGCGTCGGAACAAGGTTGTACGCCTGGAAGATGAAGCCAAGCTTGTCCCGCCGCAGCCTGGTCAGGTCGCGGTCGTCCAACCTGGTGAGCTCCACATCGCCGATGTAGACCTCGCCAGCCGTTGCGCCGTCCAGAGCGGCCATCAGGTGCAGCAGCGTCGATTTGCCCGAGCCTGACGGGCCCATGATGGCGGTGAGCTGGCCGCGGTAGAACTCAACGCTCACCTCGTCGAGCGCTACCACTCGGGTGTCGCCCTTGCCGTAGTGCTTGCTCAATCCCACCGCCCGAGCTGCGATGCCATCCGGTTCGGTGCTCGCACTGTCCTCTGCAATTGTTGGTGATGTCATGATCACAAGCCTAGGGATCGGTCGGCGTGGTCGGTTCCGCTGTGGGGGCGGTCTTCGGCGTCGGTCCCTGGTACCAGCAAGGCGTCGCCCTCCTTCCGGAGAAGGAGGAAGGCCGTGATTCCGGTGGCTCGGCGCGCATACATGTCGTGGTCCTCTGCAGTCGGGTGACCTCGATCCACGACGCTAGGCAAGACCGTCGGTCAAGAACACCGGGGAAACACCCGGATTTCAGGTCGGGGTAGCCCCCGGACCTTCACCCATTACGATCCCGGCATGCCGGACGCCCTGCTATCCACGGGTTCTGCGCGCCCCGATGCGGTCCTTGCTCATTGCGAAGCACTCTCAGTCGCCCGATTCGGCGGCCTCGATGGCCGGGTTTGCGGCTGTGACCCGCCGGGCGTGCGGGCCAGCGTCCTACCGCCGAATGACCCTGCTGTGAATCTGGAGGCCTGGACATGCGCGTACTCATCTCCGCTGACATGGAAGGCGCGTCCGGCGTGACCTGGCCGGGCGACGTCGATCCCGGCACTGAGCAATGGCAGCGCTTCAGGAGAATGCTGACCGGCGACGTCAATGCGGCCGTTGCAGGTCTCTGGGCCGGCGGCGCGAGCGATGTGCTCGTCAACGAGGCTCACGACACCATGCGAAACATCCTCTTGGAGGATCTCGATACCAGGGCGCGGATGCTCACCGGCCGCCACAAGCGCCTCGGCATGATGGAAGGCATCGACCGCGATGTCGATGCCGTTGCGTTCGTCGGGTACCACGCGGCCGCCGGCCGCAATGGCGTTCTCGCCCACACGTACATGGGTAACTCGCTCACCGGGTTCTGGATTGACGGCGAACTGGCGAGTGAGGGGCTGCTCAATGCCCTGGTCGCGGCCGAGTACGGCGTGCCGGTGATTCTCGTCACCGGAGATGATCAGACATGCGTCGATGCCAAGGCCTATGCGCCGGACGCGCGCGTGGTGGCGGTCAAGGAGTGCGTCTCGCGGTACGCGGCGATCTGCTCTCCGCCCGCAGTGACCGCGGCATGGATCAGGGATGCAGCGGCGGAGGCCATGCAGCTGGCCGGCCGCCGTCCTGAGCAGCCTGCCCGGGACCATCGCTTCGAGGTCGAGTTCGATGCGTCCCACCTCGCCCTGGCGACGTCGAACATCCCGACCGTCGAGGAGATCGCCGAGTGCAGGGTGGCGTTCAGCGCGCCGTCCATGCGCGACGGCATGCGCTGCTTCCGAGCC
>DATBRJ010000192.1:0-8436 GCA_036560395.1 Actinomycetes bacterium
TGCGACGGCAGCGGGCGCGTCATCTCGCAGGCCTGGCTCGCATGGCACGCAGAGTACGGCCGGCTCGAGCGGCTGACTGACGTGACCGCGCGACTGACAGCGCTGGCCGATCACGTGCGCCGGGCCCCGCGGGAGCCGGAGGAGGCAACCTGTCCGGAGTGTGGCGGCGACGGGGTTGTCGTGACCGAGCTTGGCCTCGCGCTCCTGGCTTTCCTGGATCGCCGTTTCGGTGTCCGCCCACGGACGCCGAAACCCCAGTCCCGAGCGCTGCCACCTCCGCCACAGATTGAGCCGCCCCGAGTGGATCCGCACGGCAGGTCGGGCATCGCCTGGACGGGACCTGCGGATCAGTCCGCGCTTTTCAGCCAAGCGGTTGCCAGCGGTCGAGTGCGCGCAATTGCGTCCGCCGCGCCGTTTCGATCACACCCCGATGCCGCGTCCGCTTTCGGCGGTCAGGCCGACGAAGCCGGTTCCGTCGGTGAAACCTCTCACTACGATCTGCCGGTGGTGGCCACCCTCGCCGTCTCGCCACCGGGGGATCTGACGTTCGAAGGCGCCGCTTCGGCGAGCGATGGATTGCGGCCTCCGCCGGAATTGGCGGACCTCCCGAGCGTCCCGCCGATCCCGCCGGACGGTGCCCGCCCCCCTGGGATCCCGCCAAGTCGCGGTGCAGAAATCGGCCCTCGAGCGCTTCCACCGCCGCCGCTGGATACGGGTCCTCAGTCGGGCGCCCGCCCGCAATGGCGGTCAGACGACACCGATCACTAGTGTCGCGTGTCCAAAGTCTCCTTGCGTTGGCCCGGTCCCGCTGGCGCCTGGCTGCGTCCTCGCTCGCCCGCGTACCTCCAGTACGCTGGGCTCCCTGCGGCCTTGCCAGTCATCCAGCGGTCCTCGGGCCACCGTCAAAGGACCTCGGACACACGACACTGGTGTCCCCGTTCAAGAGATCTTCCGTGGGCCTGTTGGGTCGCGCTGGCCTCCCACCAGAGTTCTTCAGGACGCAGCGCCCTTACGTCGTGATTGTGGTGGTGGAATGAGTGGTCTCGCCGGGCTGCTGACGGGGCGCCGTGAGCCGGGGCTCTATGTCTGGCACTCCCGTCTCCCACCGGCCGATGTCGCGCATGCGGCGGAGCATGCCCGGTGGCGAGCCTTTGTCCTCGATGGACGCAGCGTCTGTGACAAGGACGCACTCCTTGATCGGATGGCGACCTCCTGCGGCTTCCCCAGTGCGTTCGGGCGCACCTGGGATGCGTTGGCCGACGGTCTTAGTGATCTCTCCTGGGCCGAGCCGGCCCGTGGCTTTCTGCTGCTGTACGAAGGCTGGGGGATGCTCGCCCGGAGCGAGCCGGAGAGCTGGCGCGCCGCCCGGCGGGTCATGGAAGGCGCCTGCGCCCACTGGTCGGGCACCCCGACACCTTTCGCGGTTGTTCTGCGCGGGCCGGGTCCTGATACGGACATTCCCGAGCTCACCTGACGTCGGCGAGCACCAGAGCCGACCGTTGCCGGAGCGGTGACCAGCGCAAGGACCTGGCAAGCTCATCCGGCCTTCTTATGGGTCACGCGGATCTTGGACTGCCTGTGCGGTCGGTCCTCCCAGTCGCTCATGAACATCGCGTCAAGGCCGTACTTCTCGGCGAGGCCGACCAGAGTTTCCGTGCGGTAGTAGAAGTCCTCGCGAAGCACGTGGTGCTCCTTGCCCTCAGTTCGGTCGAAGGTGAAGTCGAACCATCCGGCCGGCCGAAGCACCCTGCCGACGTGGGCGAAGCACTCCTCGATCACCGCCGGCGGCGAATGGGAGAACACGCTGTGGGCGTGGACGACGTCGAAGTGCTGTTCTGGCAGGAACGCGAAGGTGAGATCGCGTACTGGCGTGAGCACGGGCAGCTTCGCCTGAAGCCCGCGCTCGACGAGGACCTGTTGGGCGGCGAAGAGGATGTCAGGCGAGATGTCGATGCCGTAGTAGTGACCCGCTTCGAGGTAGGCGATGAATCGCCAGCCCGCCCGAAGGTTGCCGCAGCCGATCTCCAGCATCCGGTGCTCCGGCCGCAGACCGTGCTCGACCAGATAGTCGAACTGCATCTTTCCTAGTGCGAGCCAGCGCTTGTGCGAGCGGGAGCCAACGGCGGCCTCGACGTTGCGAGCGGCCTCGTCTGCCATGACAGAGCGGTAGTACGCGACATGATCGCCTCGTGCGGCGAGATGGAATCTCGTATCGCGCAGGAGCCGCCGCAGATGCGGCACGATCCGGTCGGGATGCCTGATCGCGTACCGGAGTTGGTGGACAAGGCTGCTCCGAGCCGGCGACGCCGGTGGGTTGTTCACGGCGAGCATTGTGCCGGGCAGACCGCGGTCCCGGGGAGAGGCTCCCGGCCGGCAGACCAGCGATACGTGCGAACCCGGGCACTATGCCCATGCCCTAGGATGAAGGCCTGGTATCTTGACATCGAGATAAATCTGGCCGGCCGAGAATCGGCTTCGCGTGAGGGAGACAACGTGTCCGTGAACAGCTTTGGGGCCCGCAATGAGCTCCGCGTCGGCGAGCAGCAGTACGGCGTCTTCCGACTCGATAGCGTGGACGGCGCGTCCCGGTTGCCGTACAGCCTCAAAATCCTCCTCGAGAACCTGTTGCGCACCGAGGACGGTGCCAATATCACCGGGGACGACGTGCGCGCGCTGGCCGGATGGGATCCGACGGCCGAGCCGAGCAAGGAGATCCAGTTCACTCCGGCCCGCGTACTCATGCAGGACTTCACCGGTGTGCCCGCGGTCGTCGACCTTGCGACCATGCGTGAGGCGGTCCGTGACCTGAGTGGTGATCCGGCGCGGATCAACCCGCTCGCGCCGGCCGAGCTGGTCATCGACCACTCCGTGATCGCAGACGTATTCGGGGCGCCTGACGCCTTCGTCCGCAACGTGGAGTTCGAGTACGAGCGGAACAAGGAGCGCTACCAATTCCTCCGCTGGGGACAGACCGCCTTCGACGAGTTCAAGGTCGTCCCACCGGGCACCGGCATCGTCCACCAGGTGAACATCGAGCACCTTGCGCGGGTGGTCTTCGCCCGCGCCGTCGGGGAATCCAAAGGCGGTGACCCCGCCCGCGACCAGTTGATCGCCTATCCGGACACACTCGTCGGCACCGACTCGCACACCACGATGGTCAACGGTCTCGGCGTGCTCGGCTGGGGAGTTGGCGGGATCGAGGCCGAGGCGGCGATGCTGGGCCAGCCGGTGTCGATGTTGATCCCGCGCGTCGTCGGCTTCAAGCTCTCGGGCCAGCTGCCGGAAGGTGCCACCGCCACCGATCTCGTCCTCGTGATTACCGAGATGCTCCGCCAGCACGGCGTGGTCGGGAAGTTCGTCGAGTTCTATGGACCTGGTGTCGCGGCAGTACCGCTCGCCAACCGGGCAACCATCGGCAACATGTCCCCCGAGTACGGCTCCACCTGCGCGATCTTCCCCATCGACGACGAGACGCTGCGTTATCTGCGATTCACCGGGCGGCCCGCCGAGCAGGTTGCGCTTGTCGAGGCATACGCCAAGGAGCAAGGCCTCTGGCATGATCCGACCGCGGAGGCCACCTATTCGGAAACGATCGAGCTCGACCTCGCCGCCGTCGAGCCGTCCCTCGCCGGCCCGAAGCGTCCACAGGACCGGGTGCCGCTGCGATCGGCCAAGGAGTCGTTCCGCGCTGCCCTGCACGACTACGTCGCGCACGGCCATGCGAACGGCGTCAGCTCGGGTCTCGACGAGGCGTCGGCTGAGTCATTCCCGGCCAGTGATTCGCCCGCCTATCATGGCGAAAACGGCCTCGGCGCGCCGCTGCGGCCGGTGACCGTGGCCGCATCGGCTCCTGGTCGGGAGAGCAAGCCGGTCGCGATCTCCATCGACACCGCCCCAGCGACCGTCGACCACGGTGCCGTGGTCATCGCTGCCATTACCAGCTGCACGAACACGTCTAACCCACAGGTGATGGTCGGTGCGGCGCTCCTTGCCAAGAAGGCGGTCGAGCGCGGCCTCACCCGGCGGCCGTGGGTCAAGACCACGCTTGCGCCCGGCTCGAAGGTGGTCATGGACTACTACGAGCGGGCAGGGCTCACCCCTTACCTCGAGAAGCTCGGCTTCCATCTCGTCGGCTACGGCTGCACGACCTGTATCGGTAACTCGGGTCCGCTTCTCGACGAGGTCTCCGCTGCGGTCAACGAGCACGATCTCGCCGTCGTCTCCGTCCTCTCCGGTAACCGCAACTTCGAGGGCCGGATCAATCCGGACGTGAAGATGAACTACCTCGCCTCGCCGCCACTGGTCGTCGCGTACGCCCTCGCCGGCACGATGGACATCGACCTCGACACCGAGCCGCTGGGTGAGGACGCCTCGGGCCAGGCGGTCTTCCTGCGCGACGTCTGGCCGACGAACCACGAGATTGAGGAGGTCATCGACTCCGCCATCGCCGCCGAGATGTTCTCGCGGGACTACGCCGATGTCTTCGCCGGCGACGAGCGGTGGCAGTCGCTGCCGACGCCGACCGGGGAGACCTTCGCCTGGGATCCAGAGTCGACCTATGTACGCAAGCCGCCGTACTTCGATGGCATGACTCGAGAGCCCGGGCCGGTCACCGATATCAACGACGCACGAGTGCTCGCCGTGCTCGGCGATTCAGTGACGACGGACCACATCTCTCCAGCGGGGGCGATCAAGGCCGACTCGCCGGCGGGCCGATACCTGGCCGAGCATGGCGTGGAGCGGAAGGACTTCAACTCGTACGGCTCCCGGCGCGGAAACCACGAGGTGATGATCCGCGGCACCTTCGCGAACATCCGTCTGCGCAACCAGCTCGTGCCCGGCGTGGAAGGTGGTTTCACCAGGGACTTCACTCATGGCGGCGAGCAGACCTCGATCTACGAGGCGGCGCAGTCCTATGCGGTCGCCGGCATTCCGCTGGTGATCCTCGCGGGCAAGGAGTACGGCTCAGGGTCGTCTCGCGACTGGGCGGCGAAGGGGACTGCGCTCCTCGGCGTTCGCGCGGTGATCGCGGAGTCCTATGAGCGGATCCACCGGTCGAACCTGATCGGGATGGGAGTTCTGCCACTCCAGTACAGAAGCGGCGAGTCCGCATCCTCGCTCGGTCTGACTGGTGAGGAGGAAATCTCCATCACGGGCATCACTGCGCTCAACGACGGCATAGCTCCGCGGGAGGTGGTGGTCCGCGCCAGCGGCAAGGAATTCAACGCTGTCGTGCGCATCGATACGCCAGGCGAAGCCGACTACTACCGGCACGGCGGCATCATGCAGTACGTCCTGCGCTCGCTGCTGGATTAGACATCCACGGTCCGCAAGCAACCGGAGCGCGGTCGGGATGCGTCTCAGCGAGCACTAGACTCTGACCGTTCTGACGCCGCCGGCGGGCGCGATTGCGCCTCGTCGCCGGCTGACCAGCTCAGCCAGGGCGGATGTGAGGCGAGGAGGAGCGGGTGACCGTGCTCGAGACCATCCGCGGGCCGCAGGACCTGCGGAATCTGGATCACGAGAAGCTCACGACACTGGCCGACGAGATCAGGAAGTTCCTGATCGCGGCGGTCGCAAAGACCGGCGGTCATCTTGGCCCGAACCTCGGGGCGGTCGAGCTGACGATCGCACTGCACCGGGTGTTCGATTCGCCGAAGGACCGGATCGTCTTCGATACCGGCCACCAGTCATACGTCCACAAACTTCTCACTGGGCGGGCCGACGGCTTCGCCTTGCTGAGGCAGCGTGGTGGACTGTCGGGCTACCCGTCTCGGGCTGAATCCGAGCACGACATCGTGGAGAATTCGCACGCCTCCACGGCCCTCTCGTACGCCGACGGGCTGGCGAAGGCCAACCAGCTGCGCGAGCTGACCGACCGTCATGTCGTCGCCCTTGTCGGCGACGGCGCGCTGACCGGAGGCATGGCCTGGGAGGCGCTCAACAACATCGCCGCGGCCAGGGACCGCCCGGTGATCATCGTGGTGAACGACAACGAGCGGTCCTATCTACCGACGATCGGTGGGCTCGCCAACCACCTCGCCACCTTGCGCATGACCCGCGGCTATGAGCGGTTCCTCGAGTGGGGCAAAAGCGTCCTCGGTAAGACTCCGGTCGTCGGGAGTCCGATATACGAGGCCCTGCACGGCATGAAGAAAGGGATCAAGGACGTCGTCGCGCCGCAAGGGATGTTCGAGGATCTCGGCCTGAAGTACGTCGGGCCGATCGACGGGCATGACGTCCCGGCGCTGGAATCCGCTTTGCGCCGGGCCAAGTCGTTCGGCGGGCCGGTGATCGTCCATTGCGTCACCCAGAAAGGTCGTGGATACGCACCCGCCCTCAATGACGAGGCTCACCAGTTCCATCAGGTGGCCGTGATCGACCCGGAGACTGGCGAGCCGGTCGCGCCAGCACCACAGGGCTGGACGAGCGTCTTCTCCGACGAGATCGTGAAGATCGCGGCAGAGCGGCCGGACCTGGTCGGAATCACGGCCGCGATGCTGATCCCGACGGGGTTGCACACCCTCAAGGAGGCGTACCCGGATCGGGTCTTCGACGTCGGGATCGCTGAGCAACACGCCGTCACGTCCGCCGCTGGTCTGGCGATGGGCGGCCTGCATCCGGTCGTGGCGATCTATGCGACCTTCCTCAACCGGGCTTTCGACCAGGTCCTGATGGATGTCGCCCTGCACAAATGTGGCGTGACCTTTATCCTCGACCGAGCCGGGATCACGGGTGAGGACGGGCCCAGCCACAACGGCATGTGGGACATGTCGATCCTGCAGGTCGTTCCCGGCCTGCGGATCGCCGCTCCGCGGGACGCGACGACGCTGCGGGCCGAGCTGCGTGAGGCTGTCGCCGTCGACGATGCGCCGACGGTCGTACGCTTCCCCAAGGGGCAGGTTGGCCCCGAGGTGCCGGCCGTCGACCACATCGGCGGTATGGACGTGCTGCGCCGTCGCGGCGACGAGGACGTTCTCCTGGTGTCGGTGGGAGCGATGGCGCCGGTTTGCCTCGACGTCGCGGACCGGCTGGTCGCTCAGGGGATCGGCGTGACGGCGGTCGACCCGCGATGGGTCAAGCCGGTCGATCCCGCGCTGCCGCCGCTTGCCACTCTGCACCGGCTGGTGGTGACCGTCGAGGACAACGGCCGCATCGGCGGCGTGGGCTCGAGTATCGCGCAGGCACTGCGTGATGCAGGCGTGCGGACGCCCTTGCACAACGTGGGCATCCCGCCGCGCTTCCTGGAGCAGGGAAAGCCGGCGCAAGTCCACGCCGATTGCGGACTCACCGGACAGGACATCGCCAGGGATGTCGTCGCCGCAGTGGCG
Organism: Actinomycetes bacterium; assembly: GCA_036560395.1. Taxonomy (GTDB): domain Bacteria; phylum Actinomycetota; class Actinomycetes; order JAKEEW01; family JAKEEW01; genus DASYTV01. The sequence goes on from DATBRJ010000192.1 coordinate 7,332, forward strand.
CGGCTGGACGCCATATTCGAACCCGAGGCCGGTCACGTCGACTAGCCATACGTGAAGAAGGCGCATCTGGGCCCCAGGAATCCTGGGGCCAGATGCGCCTTCTTCGACCGGGATGCTGGGGCCAGATGCCCTTCTTCAACCCGCGCCTAGGTTCAACTGATAGATGCCGTTTTGGCTTCAGGTGATGCTTGAAGCGCCGTCGTCGGCCCGGCGCGCCTGCGATGGCTCCATGGAGTGGGCGGCGGTCGTGCGGCTGCGAGCCTCTGGTGCAGGCCACGCTCGTCGCCACTCGGCCTAGGGCAACGTCACGAAGTCGTTGAGGAACTCTCGCACCGAGAGCGTGTCCAGCCGCTGGTTCTGGCTCAGGCTGTTGCATGCTGGGTCGCCCGAGGTTGACACCGCGACGGCCAGGTTGGAGAGCGCCCCGGGAACAGCCTCGTAGAAGTGGGGGCCTCCGGAGTCGGCCGAGCACATCCCGCCCTCCCCCGTGGCCGCATAGTTCGCGTTCAGGAAGAGATGGGTTCTAGTCAGTGTCCTGAACGGCGAGGTGGACATCTCTCGCAGGCCCCTGTATTCGACGGTGGCCTGGGGGCTCAGGCTACTTCGGTCGAGGAAGTTCACCCCGTATCCCACGTTGACGAAGTCGTGGTCGCGGAGTCCACCCTGCGAGGCCTGCTGGTCGAGGAACCCGAGCGTGGGAAGGGTCACCGGGGTGATCGCGCCGGGATCGCCTTGGAAGGCGATGACGCCGACGTCGTTGTAGCAGGTGGAGGTGTTGCAGTGGAAGTCGGGGTGGGTGGTGAACCCTGTCACGGTCAACAGGTTCACTGGGTCGACCACGTACGGCCCTCCATCGACTGGATGGTGGAGGTCCGCGTTGAAGGACACCTTGACGTCGGCCGGGGGCACGCCGAGGGCGACGAGTCCGGCCGTGCAGTGTCCTGCCGTGAGGAAAAGCCCGGGGCCGAGGAGCGAACCCGTGCACAGTTGGAGCCTGCCGAACGGCATTGGTCCGGGTCCGTCGAAGTCCACGTCGACGATCAGGGCCCCGACGTTGGGATGCTGGGTATCCGGAACGCCGTGGGTGATGGCGCCCGAGGGCACC
>DATBRJ010000193.1:0-8591 GCA_036560395.1 Actinomycetes bacterium
TAGCCCTGCCCGATCTCGCTGCCGAGATAGAGCCGGCTCAGCGCCTCACGAACCTTCTGCTGCGTCTTCCACGGCTGGCCCGCGTAGTCGTACATGTAGGTGATGTGGTGGGACGGCTGGTTGCTGTGCCCGTACTGCCCCATCCGCACATCGCGGGCCTCTCGCATCTCGTGGATGATCCCGCCATAAGAACCGGGGAAGCCTGCGGTCTCCGGGGTGGCGAAGAATTTGTCCAGCTTGTCGGCAAGGGCGCTGGTGCCGCCGTACAGGTTGGCCAGTCCGCGGCCGTCCTGCGGGACATGGAACGCCATGTTCCAGCCATCGGTCTCGGTGTAGTCGAAGCCCCACACCCGCGGGTCGTAATCCTTAGGCGCCAGCCGCCAGTCGCCCTTGGCGTCGCGGCCTTGGAAGAAGCCGACGGACGGATCGAACATGTTGACGTAGTTCCTGGCCCGGTTGATGAAGTACTCGTAGTCCTCCTGGTAGTGGCCTTGTCCGGTCTGCTTGTAGAGCGCCCCGGCCATGTTGGCGATACCGAAGTCGTTGATGTAGCCGTCCATCGCCCACGACATCGCCTCGTCGGTGGACTCCATCGGCGTGTAGCCCAGGAATACCGATCGAGTGAAGCCCTTACGGCCGATGTTCTGGTTAGGCGGGTTAACCGTGGCGTTCTTCACCGCCGCCTGGTACGCGGCCTGCACGTCGAAGTTGGTCACGCCCTTGAGGTAGGCGTCGGCGAAGGCGACATCCGAGCTGGTGCCGACCATGAGGTTCGCATAACCCGGCGAGGACCAACGCGCGATCCAGCCGCCGTCCTTGTACTGCTGGACGAAGCCGTCGATCATCTCCCCCGCTAGGCGCGGGGTGAGCAACGCATAGGCCGGCCATGTGGTCCGATACGTGTCCCAGAAGCCGTTGTTGACATAGACCTTGCCGGCGACGATGGGCGCGCCGGTCTGCGTCGGCGAGCTCGGCGGGGTGGTCGTCGAGGACTGCACAGCGTGCTTGTAGACAGGGCTTTGGTTGCTGCCCGTGTTCTCGAACGCGGAGTTCGGATAGAGGGAGAGCCGGTAGAGGTTCGAGTAAAGGGTGACGAGCTGATCGGGGCTTGCGCCCTGGACTTCGACGACACCGAGCGCCTTGTCCCACGCCTGCTGAGCCCGCTCCTTGACGGTGTCGAACGTGTCGTTCTGGCCAATCTCGAGTTCGAGATTGTGCTGGGCCTGGTCGACACTGATCAACGAGGTAGCCATCCGAACGGTGACGTTCTTGTTCGCGCTGGTGTCGAAGCGCACGTAGCCGGCGGCGTTGGTGCGGTTGCCGACCCCACTCGGCCTCCCACTGGCGACCACCGGTCGGTCGAAGGTGGCGTACATGAACATCCGCGTCGCACCGGTCGACAGCCCGCTTCTTACGTCGGAGAAGCCGGTGACGGTGCCCGCGGCGGCATCGACGGTCAGCCCCGCCTCGTTGGTGACGTTGTCGAAGATGAGCGTGCCGACATTTCCGGTGAACGTGAACCTGAGCATCCCGGCGTGGTCGGTCGGCGTCATCTCGGCCTTGATGCCGTTTTCGAACGTGACGCCGTAGTAATGCGCGCGGGCAGTCTCGTTTCCATGGCGGAACGCCAAGGCGCGAGCCGAACGGCTGCCGTTGGCCGGAGTCGCCGTCGAATCCGACGGCATGACTTGGAAGGTCTGCCGGTCCCCCATCCACGGGCTCGGCTCATGGCTCGCCGCGAATGCCTGCAGCGTCGGCAGGTTCTGCGCGTTGTTCTGCCGGTGGTACTCGTAGAGCCAGCTTGTCGAGTCGGCATTCGTCATCGGCACCCAGAAGTTGAAGCCGTGCGGGAGCGCCGCTGCCGGGATGTTGTTGCCTCTGGAAAGGCCGCTGCTCGAGTTGGTGCCGCGGGTCGTGACGACGTTGTCCGACAGTCTCGCTGCCGCACCGCGTGTCGGATTGCCGACGATGCGAATGTCGTCGATCCAGCCGTTGAACAGCCCGACGCCCGTGGGGCTGTCATAGCCGACCAGGATACGGTCGATCGTCTTCCCCGCCGCCACTGCGCCGATCTTGGACAGCTTGTAGTTCCAGTTGTCCGCGTACAGGGTCTTGGACGCGCCCTGGCCCTGCGGGCTCACGGTCGCGTTGTGCTGGTCTTTGGCCCCGAGGTCGCTGAGATACGTGCCGTCGGTGAACGCCAGGTCCACTGCTGCGTACGTACTCGGATAGTCGAGGTCATTCGCGGTGAGTTCGGGGAAGATCAGGTACGACAGCTCCGTGGTCGGGGTGACCAGGATGTCGACGTCGTAGACCTTGTCGTACGCGTACCCGCGGCCCTCGACGGTCTGGCCGCCCGAGTACTGCAGCGAGTGCAGCCCGGTGAAGCCCATGTTGGGCTTCTGATTGAACCCGTTCACCGGCCCTCCGACCACCTCCGCGCGCATGTCGCTCGGCGGCGGCGGCGTTGTGCTGCCATCGGACAGCTGCAGCTCGGCGAGCTGGATGAGACCGGTGGTCACGCCCCTGGTACGAGTGATGTCCAGCCGGTAGTACAGGTACGCGGTCGTGTTATCGAACCGATACTCCTTCGTCTGGAATCGCGAGTCGAACAGTTGGTCGGTCCGGGTGTCGAGCACGGTCCAGTTCTGGCCATCCTGCGATCCCTGCAGCGTCCAGTCCTGCGGATCACGCTCGGGAGCGTCGTTTGCGGAGGTCAGGGCGTAGTGCACGACCGCGATCGGTTCGCTCAGCTGGACCTGCAGCCAGCCGGTCGACTCGAAGACCAGCCATTTGGTGTTGATGTTTCCGTCGACCGCCTGGGCCGCGGTCTCGTTCGGCGGGTTATCTCCACTCGCGGTCACGCCGACCACCCGGTCCATGATGCTGCCCGGGATGCCGGTCGTGGGACTACCGGTCACTCCTGAGGACTTCTTGTTGCCGGCAGCATCCGTCTCCGCCGTGTTCACCCAGTCCGGCGGTGGATCGGTGTCCTCAAAGGACGAGAAGAAGTCAGTGGTCACGCTTGGCGCCTGGGCGGTTCGGCCGCCGACGGCGGCGGCCGGGACGGCCATCGTGATGACGAGTGCCGCCGCACATGTTGCCGAAAGTGATAACTCCCGCCTGTGCCCTTGCTTCATGGTGTCCTCCGGGGCAGCCCTGAGTCGCGTGAAGCCGACAACGTGGTTGAGACAAGTCCTTCAGGACAACGTTGTCAAGAGGCGGGAGGCAGCTCCCCCGAGCCACGCGGGATCAACCGGGTCGGAAGCTCGATATGTCGCGCCGGGCCCTGATCGCCGCCGAGTCGCCGAAAGAGCAGCTCCGCCGCCTCCCGGCCCAAGCCGGTTGGGTCCTGCGCGACGACTGTGACCGCCGGAGCGAGCAGGTCGGCGAGTTCGAAGTCGTCGAAGCCGACCAATCCCGGGCGGGGACTGCGCGTGCCAAGCACTCGCAGGGCGGCGACGGTCGCTCTGCTATTGCTCGTGAACAGCGCGGTGGGAGCGTCGGTGCGTTCGAGCAGGTTGTCGAGTGCGGCGCGGACGAAGTCCTGATGCGGGTGTCCCATGACAATTAGGGATTCGTCGAGGGCGATTCCCGCGTCCCGCAGCGCCCCCCGATAGCCCTCGAGCCGCTGTGCTGCGGTGAAGATGTCGGGAGAGTCGCCCACGAACGCGATCCGCCGATGCCCATGCCTTACCAGGTGGTGTACGCCTTCCCTCGCGCCGGACGAGTTGGCCGACAGAACGGTGTCCGCATCGATATCCCCGGGCGGCCTGTCCACGAAGACCACCGCGATACCGGCGGCGACTTCCGGCAGCACGTAGCTGTGGCTCGTCCCGGCGGGTACGACGACGAGCCCGTCGACGCGACGTGCGCAGAAAGCAAGGACGAGTTCCCGCTCGCGCTCCGGGCTCTCGTCGGAGGAACCGGTGAAGACGAGCGACCCATGCTGCCGGGTGACCTCCTCAACGGCCCGGGTGAGCTCGGAATAGAAGGGATCGGCGACATCCTCGATCACCAGCCCGACGCTCGCCGTCTGGCCGCGGCGCAGCAGTCGCGCACTGTCGTTGCGGCGATAACCCAAACGCTCGATCGCCTCGCGAACTCGCTCAGCGGTGCCGTCGAGTACTCCCGCCTCGCCGTTCACCACCCGCGAGACCGTCTTCAAGCCAACGCCTGCCGCGTGCGCGACGTCGTTCATCGTCGGTCGCGCAGCCCGCGGTCGCTGGCTTTCCGCCATGGAGACCTCCCCGAGTCGACGGGCGCTACCGCCGCACCGATGAGGCCAGAGTACTGACAACGTTGTCGAAGCCGGTGTAATACTGACCGCTATGGGAGTTCGGCAAGCCGGGCTGCTGGTCGTTCTTGCGCTCGCGATCGCGGGATGTAGCAGCAATGACCACGAGCAGGCTGCACGGGCGGCGCCGCCCACCGCCTCGGTGCTGCCCTCGATCAACCCGTCGCCGACATCTTCTGGTCCGAGCCGGCCTGCGGCCTCGGGATCGACCACCGCGCCGACCCCATCGAGCAGCACATCCGATCCAGGTATCCCGGCGACCATCAAGTCCGCCGGACCGCGGGTTGTCATCGAGGGCGTCGTACACGAAGGTGTCGAAGCGGGCTGCCTGGTGCTCGGCGGCTACGAACTGGTGACCGACAGCGCGCTGTGGCACTCGGTTCTGGCGACCGGAGAGCCCGTCCAGATAACCGGGTACGTCGACAAGGGCCGGCTTTCGCATTGCCAGCAGGGCAAGACGCTGGTCATCACGGACGTCAGACCGTAGGCGGCCGGCTCCTCCGGTTGGATCTTTCGGCGTGCGCCCGCCGTCCTCCCCCACACGCTGACTCCACGGAACCGCCCAATCGAATCGGGCGTAAAGGAGTTGGGCCAGTAACTCGGCGCCGCGATGATCGGAGGAGGCGAGCGGACCATGGTGGGTCGGGGAACCCTGGCGGCCCTAGGGGCCGCGTTCGCTTTGACGGCCTGCAGCGGAAACTCCGAGTCGCCGGCAGCAGGGACTCCGTCCACCAGCGTGCAGACTGCATCCAGCGGCGAGGCCAGTAGCGCCACCGGCTGCCCATCCCCCGCCCCGCATCAAATCAGCGCCGCGTCGGTGCTCAGCCCTGGGCCGAGCCACGGCCTTCCCCGCTCGCAGGCAGCCGGTGATCGGCTCGTGATCGCCGCTGTCGTTCTTGACCCGGACTGCCGTCCGGCCTCCGGCGCGTCGGTCAACGTGTGGCATACGGACGCCGCCGGCAGGTACGGGCCGAGTGGCGGCGGTTCCGGTGAGATCGAGTGCTGTTATTACCAAGGGACCGTGCGCACCGACCGCGCTGGCGGCTTCCAGCTGGAGACCGTCAGACCGGGCCGGTACGACCAGCAGAACGCTCCGCCCGCCCACATCCACCTAGAGATCCACCACGCGTCAGGCAGCCTGATGGCGGAGCTGGTGTTTGCCCGCGACTCGACCCCGCCCGCCCCCGCCGGGCACGACGGCACGATCCCGGTCACCCTGCACAAGGTCCACGATGCCCATGGGGACGCGTGGTACGGCGAAGTCGCCGCGGTCCTCGGGGCTTAGCCCCGGGCTTTAGCTCGAGGAGCTGGCGCCTCCCGGCTGGTAGCGAGCCGGCAACGGGCACTGCCAGACTGGCGGTGATGTCTCAGCGAGTGATCCGTCCTGAATACGAGCTCGAATTCGAGGACACCTTCGATGTCGAGAATCTCGATGAGCGTCGCTGGGTTGCCCATTATCTGCCGCAGTGGAGCGCCAGGGACCTCTCAGCCGCTCGCTACCAGGCCGGCGGTGGCGGCCTCCAGCTGCTGATCGAGGCGGATCAGCTGCCGTGGTGTCCGGACCTCGACGGGGACATCAGGGTGTCGTCACTGCAGACCGGCGTGTTTGCCGGCCCGCTTGGCAGCCGCATAGGCCAGCACCGGTTCAATCCGGACGCGACCGTGCAGGAGCCGCAGCCGAGCCTGCGGCTCTACACCCCCCGCTATGGCCTCTTCGAGATCCGTGCGAAGGCGCTCGACGACCCGCAGAGCATGGTCGCCTTCTGGATGATCGGCTACGAGGACCACCCCGAGCATTCGGCGGAGATCTGCATCTGCGAGATCTTCGGCCGTGATGTAGAACGCCACCAGGCCAAGGTCGGGATGGGGGTCCACCCGTTCAGTGACCCACGCATCGTGGACGACTTCGCCGCCGAGACCGTGCCGATCGACGCCCGCGACTTCCATGTCTACGCGGCCGAGTGGACACCGAACCGGATCGCCTTCTTCATCGACGACCAGCACATCAAGACCGTGAACCAGTCGCCGGGCTATCCGATGCAGCTGATGGTCAGCATCTACGAATTCCCCCGCGCTGACGGCCAGCCCAGTGCCACGCCCTATCCCAAGCGTTTTGTCGTCGACTACGTCCGCGGATTCCGCCGATCCTCCTAATCCACCCCCGGCCGGCCCTTCGATGGGGCCGAGAGTCATGGCCGAAGGGCCTGATCAGAGAGCCTTCCGGCCCTGCAGATCGCGCGATTATCGCCGCACTCTTGTCATAAGGCATTTGCACCTGGTTCAGGTCGGGAGGCGATCAGCGTGCTCGAGCTTCGCGGCGTGTCCAAGCGGTATGGCAGCGTACAGGCACTCGACGAGTGCGCTTTCCGGGCCGCGACAGGCCGGCTCACCGGGTTCGTGGGGCCGAACGGTGCTGGCAAGACGACGGCGATGCGGGTCATCTTCGGGCTGGTGTCGCCCGACAGCGGCGAGGCGCGGTGGAATGGCCGGGCGATCGACGCCAATGTCAGGCGCCGGTTCGGTTACATGCCGGAGGAGCGCGGTCTCTATCCCCGCATGCGGGTGCGTGACCAGCTCCTGTTCTTTGGCCGACTGTCCGGCCTTTCCTCCTCGCGGGCGGGGATGGCGGCCGACCGGTGGCTTGATGCACTGGGGGCTGACCGATCGTGCAGCAGCTCGCCTGGACGATCTGTCCCACGGGAATCAGCAAAGAGTCCAGCTGGCCGCGGCCCTGGTGCACGATCCGGCGCTGGTCGTCCTCGATGAGCCGTTCGCCGGGCTCGATCCCTTCGCGATGGACTCGATGCAGCAACTGCTGATGCAGGCCGCGCGGGGAGGCGCCACCGTGCTGTTCTCCAGTCATCAGCTCGATGTGGTGGAGCATCTGTGCGAGGACGTCATCGTCATAAACTCCGGCCGCATCGCGATTGAAGGTCGGCTGGACGAGCTCCGGGACGCCGCCGCGAGTCGCTACCTCGACGTCACGGCCAGAGGTGATCTCCATCCGCTGCTCGATCTCCCTGGGGTCATCGTCGTCGCACGTGACGACGGGCATGTCCGACTTCGTGTCCCGAGCGACATCGACCCCGGCAGGTGGCTGCAGGCGGTGGGTCGCGACGTGGTGCGGGTGAGCTACGAGCCGCCAACACTGTCCGAGCTGTTCCGCGCCGCCGTGACCGAAGGACGGGAGCCCGTTCAACCGGAGGTGTCCCATGCGTGCGCGTGAGGGGCTCAGCCGGATCTGGGTGGTGGCCGATCGGGAGTTTGTCGAGCGGTGGAAAACCCGCGCCTTCCAGGTATCGACGGTGGCCGTCGTGCTTGCAGTGGCAGCGCTCATTGTGCTCCCGTCGCTGCTGAGCGACGACACCAAGACCTACCGGGTCGGCCTTGCCGGGCCCGTTGCTCTTGGTACGAGCGACGCGATCACCGCACAGGCGAAGGCCGCCGACTTGCGGGTGCGCACGACCCCCTACAAGACCGTCGCCGCCGGCGAGCAGGCCGTGCGCGAGAAGAAGGTAGACGTCCTGCTCGTCGACGGCACGATGCTCGAGTGGCGGCGGCAGTCTGATGCGAGGCTCGCCACCCTGCTCGGCAACGCTCTGCAGGCGGTGCGCGTCCGCGACCGGGCGGCGCAGCTGGGTCTTTCGGCGGACGACCTCGCCAGCCTGCTCGCGCCGGTCCCCTTGTCGAGCCGGCAGCTCGGCAGCGGCACTGGTCTGGGCGAGAATGCCCAGGATGTCGCCATGATTGCAACGATTTTGATACTGCTTGCCGTGACCATGTACGGCAACCTCGTGCTAACCGGCGTTGTGCAGGAGAAGCAGACCAGGGTCGCCGAGGTGCTGCTCGCCCGTATACCGCCGCGTGAGCTGCTGGCGGGCAAGGTGATCGGAATCGGCGCGCTGGGCCTCGCCCAGTTCGCCCTCGTCATCGCCACCGCGGCGGTAGCCCTGAAGGCGGTAGACGCGGCCGACACTCCCCACGTGGCCACGTCCGTGTGGGTCTGGCTTGTGGTCTGGTTCGTGCTCGGGTACGCGTTCTACAGCGTCGTCTACGCCGCCTTCGGCGCGCTTGCCTCTCGTGTCGAGGACGCCAGCAGCGCCGCCGCGCCGGTAGGCGTCGCCATCTTCGCCGCGTACCTCGCCGCGATGGCCGCCATCGATGCGCCCGAGTCGACCACCCTGCTGTCGTTGGTGCCGGCGACCGCTCCACTGGTGATGCCGGTACGTCTCACCCTCGCCAACGTCCCTGCCTGGGAAGCCGTCGCGGCCGCACTGCTGACGGCCCTCACCGT
>DATBRJ010000194.1:0-3169 GCA_036560395.1 Actinomycetes bacterium
CGACACGTGCTGCTGGCCCGCGGCCGCGACTACGCCGACGTACGGCCGCTGTCCGGCATCTACTCCGGCCCAGCAGCCGAGCTTTTCGGCGTCACTGTCGAGGTCACCCGGCTCGGATGATCGAGATGCAGGCGACGGATCAATTCCACGGCTCCGGTACTGAGCGTTGGGCTGTTGTTCACGATCGCTGGCCGCGCCACGGAGCTTGGCATGCGCGGTGCCGTCGTAGGTCCGGCGGGTCCTCGGTCTGGTCGGCCTGGGTCCGGCCAGACCGCGCGGGGAGTGGCCAATGATGGACGCCGACGTGATCATCGTGGGCGCCGGCCCAACCGGCCTGATGCTGGCCGGTGAACTGCGCCTGGCCGGTGTACGACCGCTGGTCCGGGAGCGGCAGCCGCAGCCCCGAGACACCGAGAAGGCCAACGCTCTCGGTGGGCAGATCCTGCAGCTGCGGCGCTACCGCGGCCTGCTGGAACGATTCAGCGCAGAGTCCATCGGGCCGGCCGAGCGCCGGTCATCGATCGGCTGGTACCCGGCTGCTGCTCGGCCAGGCGGGTTCCGTGCTCGATTCCGGTGATTTCGCTTCGCCCCTTTGCAACACATATCGCCGCTCAGCGGATAGACGGCGGCCGCATGGCATAGGGGGCCGCTGTTTTGCTTGTCCGCCAAGGCCTACCGAGGCCGGACGTTGTGGTTGCGGGCGAACAGATTGCCGGGGTCGTAGTGACGCTTGACCGCCGCGAGCCGCTTATAGGTCTGCGTTGGATAGATCGCGGCGACATCCTCCTCGGTGGCAGAAGCGAGGAAGTTCGCGTAGGCGCCGGTGACGTGGGGTGCGAGTCTCGCCCAGATCGTTTCCAGAGCTGGACGAGCGGCCTCGACGACCGGCTTGGGACCCGCGGTGGTCGTCACGAACATCAACTCCGCTTGGCGATGCGCGTAGGCTGTGGCGTCGTCGGGGACTCGGGATACCGCACCGCCGACGCTGCGAACGGCGATGAACGGCGACCGCTCCGATGCCCCAACCTCAGCAAGAATCTGAAGCACCTCGAACACCGATTCCTTGTCGACAAATGCGCTTCGGGTTACCAGCTGGATGCCAGGCGGCGGGGTCACGCCATCCGCGAGCGTGTCCGCATAGGGTTTCAGCGCCGATGTCGTCGTCGATCACCGTACCGAGCCGGCGGATCGGGTCGATGGCGCGGGCCGCGAGCACCGGATCATCGCCGTCGAAGGCGACGTAGATCTCGACCGGCGCTTCGGGTCCGCCGGTGAATGGATTGGCAAAGTCCGCGGTGGATGTGAGCTCTTCGGGGGCGGCGCGGAGGTAGTCCGCCCAACCCTGGAGCACGGTGGCCGCCTGCGATGCCGGGAATGCGATCTTGCCGTAGAAGACGTCTGTCGTCGGGTGTGCCACGAACTCGAAGGCGGTCACGATCCCGAAATTGCCGCCGCCACCGCGAATCGCCCAGAACAGCTCCGGGTTCTCCCCCGCGCTCGCGTGCACGACCTCACCGTTGGCGGTGACCACCTCCGCGGCGACCACGTTGTCCAGGGCCAGACCGTACTTCCTGACCTTCCAGCCGATGCCGCCGGTCAACGTCAGCCCGCCGACACCGACGCTCTTGGTGTCGCCCGAGGAGATCGCCAGGCCATGCGGGGCCAAGGCGGGCGCGACCTGACCCCAGGTGGCGCCGCCACCGATCCGCACGACGTGACGTTCGCTGTCGATGATCTCCACGGTCGCGAGCCTGCCGAGGTCGATCACGACCCCGCCGTCGTTGGTGCCGAAGCCCGCAAAGCCATGGCCGCCGCCTCGCACGGACAGCAAAAGCCCCGCGCCGGCAGCGAATCTGACACCTGCTTGCACCTCCCCGACGCTCTCCGGCCGCAGAACATAGGCCGGACTACCCGAAGCCAATACCGAGCGACGAGCCGATCCGTACCCCGCTCCGCCCGGCTCGATGATGTCGCCACCGAAGTCACGGCGAAGGGCCTCAAGCGCTGAGCTCATGACGTTCCTTCCACACAGGAGAATCCCGATTCATACATACGAGGTGACGAGACAGCCCAGCCAGATGTGAGCCCCACCGAGTGTGACCTGTGTCTCCCAGCCCCGACGCTTGTGGCATGCCCGCCAAGGCCACCGAGCGGGCAGCGGTCGCAGTTATTCGAGCTCGCGCTTGGCCTTCGCGTTCGAGGCAGCCGTGGTGGACGCTGGATGCGCCCGCCAGGACCAGCCGCTGGGACCCCGACCAGCACACCCCTCATCGCTTGACCGACTGTGAAGCTTCGCGGCCGGCCTGATGGTCGCTGTCAGGCTGTCCTGGTGCCTCCCGAGCCTGCTCGGCGCACGCGCCGTCATGCCCGGGAGCGCAGGTCGGCGATCGTCTCGTGCAGCGCGTCGTCCAGCGGTGTCGGACTGATACCGAATGCCTCCGTGGCGGCCGTGGAGTCCAGCACGAACGGCTTCCGGAACTGGTACTGGGTCTCCCGCGCCGCGCGGGCCATTGGGTTGAATAGGCCGCCGAGCCACAGCAGCGGGTAGGGCATCGCGGACAGCCGTGGAGCCGGTGCGCCGGCCAGCTCGGCGGCGCGGGCCGCCACCTCGCGGAACGACCTAGGCGGCCCAGTCGGCACATGCCAGGCCCGGCCCCAGGATCCGGCGTCCGCCGCGACGGCGAGCAAGGTGCGGGCGACGTCGCCGGTGTAGGTCCAGCTGTGCGGCGCGTCCAGGTCTGCCGGGGCCGAGGCCCGCTTGCCCGCGAGCACCTTCGGCAGCACGAGCAGCGTCAGCGGCGTCACCGCAGCGGCGCCGAGGTAGTCCGAGCCGCGCACCTCGGCCGTGCGGATCCGGCCGGCCCGGTGCGCTTCGAGTGCGTCGTTCCAGATCCGGACCCGCACCTGGCCCTTCTCGGTGTTCGGTCGCAGCGGCAGGCCCTCGGTCATCGGGCCGTCGACCGCGCCGTAGCCGTACAGGTTGCCGGTGGTGACCAGCAGCGCACCGCTGGTCTCCGCTGCCCGCAGCAGCGCGGCGGCGAGCGGCGGCCAGTCGGTGACCCACCGGGGGTAGGCGGGCCCCGCACAGCTGTAGATCACGGCGACGCCCTCGGCGAGACGGCTCAGCGCATCCGCGTCGGAGGCGTCCGCGGCGACGCGCTCGATGGCC
>DATBRJ010000195.1:0-2336 GCA_036560395.1 Actinomycetes bacterium
GGCTAGGCGTCGAGCGCCAGGTTCGCGACTGTGTAGCCGAGTGCGAGCATCGCGGCTGGGTCGTGCAGGAGTCGTACCGCGACAACGACGTGTCGGCCTACGGCCGCAAAGCCCGCCCGGAGTATCAGCGAATGCTGACCGATGCGCGGGCCGGGAAGATTAACGCGATTGTCTGCTGGTCGGTGGACCGACTGACCCGTCACCCTCGCGAGCTAGAGGAGATTATTGACCTTTACACCAGTCACGGGATTAGCCTGGCGACGGTCGGTGGCGAGATCAATCTCGGCGATCCCGACGGTAGGATGGTCGCCCGCCTGACTGGCGCGATCGCTCGCGGTGAGGTCGAGAAGATGTCCCGGCGCATCAAGCGCAAGATTCAGGAGCGCGCCGAGCGCGGCCTCCCCCACGGCGAGGAACCCTACGGCTGGAAACGGGTGGACGGCCGCGACATGCTCGACCCGGTAGAGGCCGCCGTGGTACGTGAGATTGCCGACCGGCTGCTGTCGGGCGAGTCGGTCAAGGCCGTCACCGACTCGCTCAATGCGCGTGGCATCACCCCGCCGTACGACGAGCGCCGCCGGCGGAAGATTGCCGAGAACCAGGGCAAGGCCTTTGACCCGGCGAGCGTCCGGTGGAGCCGGGTGACGGTGCGGCACCTGGTCTTGCGGGAGCGCAATGCGGGGCTGCGGCGGCACCAGGGTCAGGTCATCGGCAAGGGTGAGTGGGAGCCGATCTTTGATGAGGACACCCACAAGCGGCTGCGTGCCCTGCTGAGCGACCCAACGCGCAATGTCAGCTCCGGCAGCGCCTACCGATACCTCCTGACCGGGATCGCCAGGTGCGGCAAGCCCGATTGTGGCGCACCGGTTCGCCTTATCCTTGGCCCCCGCTCGCGGAACGGCCGTCGTGAGAAGCGCCGCGCCTACGTATGCAGTCGGTGTCACGGCATCAGCCGCGACCAGGGGGCGGTCGACCGGCTGATTACCCGGCTGGCGACCGAGTTCCTTGCCAGTCCGAAGGCGCGGACCGTCTTCCAGCCCGTACCGGACCCGACACTTGAGGCGGAAGCCCAAACGCTGCGGGCCAAGCTCGACGAGGCGGCCGACCAGTACGCCGCTGACGAGATTGACGGCGAGCAGCTCCGGCGTATCACGGCCAAGCTGCGCCCGCGCCTGCAAGAGGTTGAGGCCAAGCTTCACCCGGCAATGGTCGACCTGGAGGACCTAGCGACCTCGGACATCGCGGAGCGCTGGAACGACATCCCTCTAGAGCGGCGGCGCGCGGTGATTGCCTTCTTGTTCGACATCATGCTCCTGCCGCGCGGCAAGGACGCGCCGCGCCGGTTTGACCCTGCGTCGGTCGACGTGAAGCCCTCGGAGGCGCTTCGCTCGCGGGGCGTTGCGGCCTGGCGCGGTAAGGGTGATTCCCAAGCGGAGACCGTTCCAGGGGAAGGTGATGTTCCGCAGGCTCGGGCAGATCATCCTCCTGCTTCGGCTCCTAACCATGCTCCTACTGCGAGTCCTGCGAGCCATCAGCCGTTGGGCGTATCCCAACCGGCCTAACCTCGTTTCGAGCAGCTTCACTGGTTCGACGGTCTGCTGGAAGAGATCGGGGAAGCCCGGAGGTCCATGCGCCGGCAGCGAACATTGCGGGACAAGGAAGCGGCAGCAGCGACTTGGGCGCAGGCCTACCGTGTCCGGGCAGAGCAGATCACCGCCCAGATCAAGGAGATCCAGCACACCAGAGCCCCGGTCGTCGTTGCCGCATCGGCCATCATCGGTCCACTGGGCACAGTGATCCTGGATCAGTTCGGCAGCTTCGCATGGCAGACCTTCAGCAGAGGAATCGCTTCGTAGCTTTTCGGGGCCACGGCCGCGGGTGGGCACCAAGCTGCACCTGCGCACCTAGTCGTAGGTGGCCTCGACCCACCAGCGGCCGTCGACGAGCCGCAGCAGGCGGGCGGCCTCGGCGGTGGTGACCTGGAGGCGGACCAGGCGGCGGTGGGTGGCCGGGTCCCACCAGCGCTCGTCGACCGGCCAGGGGCCGGCCCAGGCGGCGATCGCCTCCCAGCCCCGGTCCCCGACCTGGAGCCGGTTCGGCGTGGCGCTGAGCAGGCACCTGCCGTCGACCGTGACGCCCGCGCCGGCGGCGTCCACCACCTCGGCCGGGAGCGGCCGCGGGTGGACGATCGCCGGCGCCGGGTCCGGCACCCGCCCCGGCCACGGCGCCGACCCCGGCCAGGCGGGGTCGCCGGGGTAGGCCACCCGGTCGGCGGGGTCGCGGCCGCCGCGCAGGCGGGCGGTGCGGACCGCCTCGGCGCCGAGCAGCCCCTGGAT
>DATBRJ010000196.1:0-8034 GCA_036560395.1 Actinomycetes bacterium
GGACACGCTGGTTGCGCCCTGTTGACGGGCCCAACGCTCCATCTCCGTCATGAGAGCGGTACCGACCCCTTGGCGACGGTAGCGTTCGGCGACAACGAGGGCCTCCACAAACACTCGCGACTGGCCGAGATGGCGAATCAACTCCCAGTGCGCGTCAGGCTGCGGCGAGTTCAGCACGGCTGAAACAAAACCGGCCACGTCCTGCTGGACGCATGCAACGAGCACCAAGCGGTTCGCGGCCAGGTTCGCGTGAAGCCGTTCGAACCAATCCACCAGACCGTCCTCGGTGGGGATCTGGAACTGCACAGCGTCGATTGCTGCGTAGTGCCGTCCAGCATCCACCCATGCGCCCGCGCATCCCGGCCCGTCACCGGGCCGGACCGGCCGCACCTGCACATCACCCATCGCCGACCAGTCCAGGGCGATCATCACCGATGGCAATCACCTCGTCGACCAAACTATCGAGCATCAGCGGCAGGGCTCGCGAGTGCCGGCCAGCAGTCCGGCGAGCCTCGCGATGATGATCTAGCAGCAGGGGGAAGCCCACCTGTGGACTCTCGAACATGTCCCCCGCGTGACACGCTGTGTCGGGGGAGGGGCCGCGCAGCGGGACCGGTGGGGTCGCCTGGCCAGTCGCGAATCGGTCCCTCTGACACCTCCGACCTATCGCATTGAGTGAGCGTGGATGTGCGCGGCCGTGAGCCACCGCGGGGGGTTGGCTGGGCTCATCTCTCGAAACGCGTATCCACTTTTCTCGGCGATCCGGCACGAGGCCATGTTGTCGAGGTCGTGCACAAACTCGATCCGCCGAAGTGCGTCTCCACCGAATGAGTCGAACGCCCATCCGGTGACCGCCACCAGCGCGGCGGTCGCGATGCCGTGCCCGCGTGCCTCCGGCGCGGTCCAGAGGCCCACCTCCGCCGACTCGCTCTGGCCAACTCGACATCCCGCCGTGGAGGCCTTAAGCCCGATGTGCCCGCAGAGGTGATGGCCACGCCCGGTCCGGTCTCGTTCCAGGACGACGAAGGTCAACCACTCACCGGTACGCCAGCCGCGATCCTGACTGTCCAGCCACGTATTGGCCTCATTCTCGTTTCTCGGACCGGTCCAGCCCGGCGGTGCCCATGAGTCCACGTCCGGATTGGGCCAGGGCCCGGCCGCTGGATACTCCCGGCGCATCGCGGAGATCAAGGCGGACATGTCGGCGACGAGCCATGGTCGGAGCAGCAGCCCCGATCGGCGTCCCTCGGCGGGTACCTCCAGCGCCACGCGCATGTCAGCCATCGTGCCGCGGCCCCAGCAGCAGCGTGCTTTCGTCCCACGCCATCAACGCGACGACTGTCATCGGGTCGCTGTCCGGTGTCGTGCTGCCTGTCCGATTCGCGGTAGCGTCCCATGCATTGCCATTAGTCGCCGCGGACCCGATCCGGACGGGATCATCACGGGCCCCGGCACCGGGTCTCAGTGAAAACAGGCGACGGCTGCGCACAGCGTGTCAACGTCCGGATCTGCGTGCGGAGATGCGGATGTTGCCTGTCGCTACTGCTCCGGCCGCCAAGCGCCACGAGAGGCGTACTGAAGCGGCACTTCCCGTACGCCCCGATCGGCGCAAGGATCTGAACTCGTGGCGCTGAGACCCGGCAGGTGTCAGCTCAGGATGCGCTAGCCGCGCGGTGACGACCCAAGGATGGCGACATAGAAATGAGCGGCAAGGTAGTCGTGAACAGGTGTATGTCCCTTGACGGCTTCATCGCAGGTCCCGGCCACTCGATGGACTGGGGCGGTGGTCGCGCTCTCGCCGACTTCGTGGCACCGGACGATTTCGCGGAGGTCGCCGCGGCCACCGGCGCCATGCTCGTCGGCCGGCGGACCTGGGAGGTAGGCGACCGGATGGAGGCCGAGGAGCCGGGCAGCACCGACTACCCGTTCTCCGGACCGATGTTCCTCCTCACCCATAGACCGCTGGAGCCGCCGGACCCGGATGTCACGATCCTCTCCGGCGATATCGGGGAAGCGGTCGCCACCGCACTGGACGCTGCGGGCGGCAAGAACCTCGAAATCCTCGGCGCCGACGTGGCCAGCCAGTGCCTACAGCGGGGGCTCGTCGACGAGATTCTGGTGTATGTGCTGCCGGTGCTGCTCGGCGACGGCATCCGCTTCTCGTCCCCGGGGGTTGCGAGGACAGACCTGGAACCGCTCAGCAGCACGCGGTCGGGCGACGCGACCCTCCTCCGCTTCCGCGTCCGCAAGCAGTCCGACCAGACCGACGGATAGCGCCGGATCACCCGTGCCCGGGCGGACGACAGGTGTCCGATTGGATGCGTCACTCCTCGATGTTGCGGCCCTCTCGCATCTGCCGCTGTCCGCCCTTCGTCAGGCCGATGAGCGGGCACACCCTTCTTGTCCGCCCCTGACAAGCCCGGTGTGAGTGACCGCTTGTGCGGTTGCCCGGCCATCCTTATGACGAGGCAACATGGTACGCGTGTCCCTGCCCACCCCTACGCTGCACACCGCTCGCCTGCTACTGCGTCCCTTCAACGACGCGGACGCGAACGCCCTCTTCGCGCTGCACAGCAGCAGCTACGTGCTCCGCTATTGGGACGCGCCGCCCTGGAGCCAACGCGAGCGAGCCGAGCGCTTCATCGCTGCTTGCCGGGAGATGGCGGCGGAAGGCAGCGGGGCACGACTGGCCATCGAGCGTGTCTCCGACGGAGCCTTCATCGGATGGTGTGGTCTGGCCCGATGGAACCCGGACTACCGCAGCGCATCCATGGGCTACTGCCTCGACGATGCGGCCTGGGGCCGCGGCTACGCGACGGAGGCCGCGCGCGCCTTGCTGCAGTGGGCATTCGACACGCTGGACCTGAATCGCGTCCAGGCCGAGACCGATACGCGCAACGCGGCATCTGCCCGCGTCCTGGAGAAGCTCGGATTCGTGCGTGAAGGGACGTTGCGGGAAGACTGCGTCGTGAACGGCGAGGTGTCGGACTCGTGGGTGTACGGGCTGATCAGGCGGGAGTGGCCGCCGTCGTCCGAGCCAGTCCCCGCCCGCTGAGGTCCTCCTCGCTCGCGAGACGGCGCCCGGCCCCCCGGGGTTTTCGGTCCGCCGAGTTGGCGGAGCCGGGCACAGTGCACTCTCACGCCGGTCTGAGCGCGGACCCCGTGACTATGGCTCGACCCGCACACCCGCCATGGGCGGCACTCGGGACGTGGGGCCAGTCCGGCGTGCTGGGCGGTCCTCCTCAACGCCCCCGCCTTGATTTCACTGCTCCCTGGGCCTTCGACTTAGGGTTACTCCATGGGCTGGTCGCCGTCAGAGACACGAGCGCGACTCCAAGACGCCTTGAGAAGAGCAGGCATTCCACCGGATCTCTCTGGAGAGTTCCTCCGGTTCCAGGAGCGGTACGGCGGTAGGGCCGACTCGTTCAGGCTCAACCCCGTGACTTGGGGAATCATCCACGAGTCCCCCACATGGCTTCCTGAGGAAGGAATCGAAGCCGAGTACGACCAGGAAGCCGGAATCTGGGACGTCGCTTGTGCTGACGTTCACCCCAGTGACTATGTGTCCCTCGACGAACACGGACGCCTCTACTGGAGTGGCTTGCTCTGGTATGAGCACTATGACGACCACTTCCTCGGCAAACCTTCTGAAGCGTAGAGCGGCGGCGTCAGGCGCGTACGGCCAACGCCGTCACTTGCCGCGGTGAGGGCGGCTACGCTCGGTCATCTCATCCGCCGGTGGCCAGCGGTAGTACTGGTCCCAGTCGGTCTGGTTGTTGCTGGTGAAAGCGAGTTCTGCCACGGCGGGTCCGCGCGACGGCTGCTCGCTCGTAGACGTTGATGCCGTCGGGATCCGAAGAGCTCGCGGGTGCGTGCTCGACCACCCGCACGTCGTAGCCCGCACAGCGCTTGCGGATCTCGTGGGCGAGCCGGTCCGACCACGGGGAGATGCTGACCTGGTAGGCCCAGCCGTCGAAGGTTCGTCGCTGTGCCACCCCGACCACGCGCGCTGACCGCCTGCCCAACCACCGCGGTCCATCGTCGAAACGCTCCACCAACTGGGACACCGGGTCTTCGTCGTCGTCGACGTCGGTGTCCTCAGCCTCCAAGACCCGTCGTACGCGGGCGGCCTCAACCGGGTGCTTGATCGCCCACCAGGGATCGGCCATCGACCGCGCCATCAGGTCGAGCTCCGCGAGCGGCATCCACTGGTCGATCTCGCGGAACGCCTCCTCGAGCTCCGCCCGGACCGCCTGATGCGGGCGGCCCCGGGCATGGGCGCTGACCCGATCGCACACCTCCCGAACGCGAGCAGCGAGCATGGCAGGGCTGAACGGCTCAAACGGCTCGTCCGGCCCAGCACGCCTACCCACGACCTGAGCATGCCCGAAACCAACCAGTCCGCGGAACACCAACGTTGCTGTCCCGTCCGCGCGGAGTCCGCACAGTTCCGCGGGACGACGACAGCCGTCGGGATCTGCCGACCCTTATGGCGCAGGATGTCTCCAAACCGTCATCCTGGATGTCGAGCCGCTGGTGGCGCTGCCACTCACCGTCCGCTCGTTGCGTCCTCCTCTATGCCGCCTATGGCGCATGGTGCCGATGAGCGCGTGTTCGTGTCAGCCCGGTAACGGCGACTGCGTTCACCCGGAGTCGCTGTTCGAGCAGTCGCGGCCCGTTGGTATGGGCGGATGGCTCGTGGTCCGAGACGGTGCCCGATCCGTCGATCTGTCGCGCCTCCTAGGGCACAGGCGATCAGACAGCGAGCGGTTCAGCGCGGCGTCGGCGCTCGATCGACGGCTATGACCGGCTACTCGCGAGTCATTGGGTCAAGGCATCCAGTGTTGGCCACGGCGGGCCGTCGCGCAGCACGCTGAGGAGTTCTCGTCCGGCTCGCTTGCCGTTGGGGAGTTCGTCATATGTGTCCCACCGCCAGGCTGCGACCATCGCGAGCACGAGCTGTCGGCACTCGCGCAGCAATCCTTGATCAATGCCGCTGTAGCACTCGCTGACCTTCTCGGGGACATGGGCGAGGTCGAACTCGACCGGTCCACGGCAGCAGGTCTCCAGATCTACGAACAAGGGGCCGTTGTTCGTACTGAGCAGGTTGCCTGGGTGAGGCTCGCCGTGGAGCAGCTGCTCGGAACCGCCGCGGTCGTTGATCGCGCGTGGCAGGTTGCGAAGTGTGCGATGCAGCAGCTCCCGGTCTGGATCGGCAAGGTCAGGCGTGCGATCCCGGCTCGCAACGAGCTGGTCGGCTTGCGCTACTCGGTCCATGAAGTGCGGCGTCGCGACGTCGACCTGCCGCATGCCCGCATGGAGCCGACCCAGAGCGTCGGCGTGGTCCGCAGATGGGAGCTCTGAAGGTCTCGTCGGTTGTTCGTAATAGGTCCAAAACGTCATTGCATAGTGGTCGGCCTCGTATACGCGCGGCTCGACGCGAGCCTCAAGAGCGGCGACTGGGCTGTCGACGTCCGTGAGTCGAGTCGCAAGCTCAACCTCGAGGTTTGCAACCTCACGGCCGGCATAGGCGACTCGAGCAAAGACGTCACACGGGAGTAGGCGCAGGGCGAGCTTGTTCGAGTTGTGCAGAACAATCGCGTCGTTGGTTGGGAGGCCGAGTGCAGTGGCGATCGAGATCGCCGCAGCCATCGCACGCGAGACGTCGGACCCGTCCACCGGACAATCGTGGCATCGAGCGACGGCAGCGGTGATGCCATTCGGTCGCTCCTCCACCTCAGCGCTGCGCCATGTGGGGCACGAGCCGGGACGTGCGGGTGATCCCAACGGGCCGGCACCGCGACCGAGTCGGCGATCTGTCGCGGCGACCTCGTAGCAGGGGCACGCATAATCGCCGCCGCGCAGAGCCGCATAATCACCGCCGTCTGATCGCGCGAAGCACACGATCGAGTGCGTCGCTAATGCCGGATACCGCTCGGACTTACTCATATGCCGCTCTTGGTGCGCGGTCCTGCCGAGTTGAGTGCGTCCGGTTGTGACGGGCAGATTTCCGACAGTCACCGTCAAGCTCCCGTAGTCCAGCACGCGACTAGGTTCAACTCATGGTGCGTTCCACGCCAATCGCGCCACCAGCCACGCCGCTGACGGATGGGTCTGTCGTCCTGAGGCCGCGGCGGGAGGACGATCTGGACGCGATCGCCGCTGCGAGCCGTGATCCCGAAACCTTGCGTTGGCTCGACGATCCTCCGATGGATGCCGAGGCTCGCCGGACTGGAATGAGCCGCGTTGAAGAGGCGTGGCGCAGCGGCCGTGCGGCTCCACTGACGATCGCTGACGCGGCGACGGACCAAGCGGTCGGTGTCATCAATCTGCAATTCCGCACCGAGGATGTGGCAGCCGTGGCCTACAGCGTCTTCCCTGCCTGCCGCGGTCAAGGAATCGCGCCGCGGGCCGTGCTTCTTGTTGTTGACTGGGCACTTCGTGATCTTGGGCTGACGCAACTCGTTCTGGAGACGGACGAGGTGAACAGGGCGTCGATAAGAGTGGCTGAGAAATGCGGGTTTCGCGCGATCGACACCAGGTCGGAGCCGCGCTCGGATGGCGGTGTGCGTACGACCATCGTGTTCGCTCGGTCTATCCGATAGATCCGACCCGCTGTGGACGCGACACCTTGATCAACATACTCTTCTGCCGCGAGTGGCGCGCTCATCGGCTCGGACCTGCCCGGCGGAGTCCTGGCCGCCCCGGCGGGCGCTTCCCTTCTCGGATTTGTGTGGACGCACTAGGCGTGGGCTGGGGGGTGGGCGTTTGGCCGGCACGGGGCCTTTGTCGGCCGGGAGGGGGAGTTGTCCCGGCTGCAGTCGGCGCTGGCCGAGCCGGCCCGGCTGGTGCTTGTGGTGGGGGATGCCGGTATCGCCAAGACCCGGTTTGTGGCCGAGGCTCTGACCCGGGCCTCCGTGGGTGGGATGGTCGCGGTCGGGGGTGGGTGTCTGCCGCTGGCCGAGAAGCTGCCATTGCTGCCGGTCACCGACCCCCTTGGCCAACTGAGCAGGCTGGGCGGTGGTGCTCCCTTCGAGGCCGTGCTGGAGGCGGCGCCTGCCTACGTGCGGCCGGAGGTGGCGCGACTGCTTTCCAAGCTGGACACCGGCGCCTAGCCGCTCTCGGCCTTGGTCGCCCGCTCCTGCCCCACCCGCACCATTCGGCGAGCTGGGTCCTGTTGGCCCGGCGGCGATGCGGCGGGGAGGGAACCGAATGTCTGCCCCGCGGAGTCTGAGGGAGAACGGTGAGCGGCGGTGGTTCGCATGGGCGCCAGGTGGCGGGTTCTGTTCCTTGTGGGCTTGGCGACGTTGGCCGCGTGCGGATCCAACCCAGCCACGGTGGGAGGTGAGCCGACCGACGCCCAGACATCGGGTGCGCAGGCTCACCTCGACCCGCTCACGTTGTGGGGATCTTGGCAGGTCGAGGCCGCTGGTGAAGAGCCCGGCGCAGTCCTGCAACTAGGCACACCACCGTGGCGCGCCCACCCCAGACCTCAACCCTTTGGCCACGAGCTCCGGCTTTGGCGGCGGTGCGGGTCCCTGCTGGGTGGCTGGGATGCGAACACCGCGGGCATGTTCATCGGTCGGATTGACGGGCTCGCTCAGCGGTGCCCGAACCCCGGTGACCTCGACCGCTGGACGCCTGGGTGGCTGCGCCACGCAGTTGGATACCGGGTTGACGACAACGCTCCGGTGCTCCTGGACGTAGATGGGCGGGTCGTCGCACGCCTGTTGCCTGGTGGGCTCCCGACGCCCAACACGAAGCTCGTCATGGCCGAGGAGGCGGAGCCGCCCGTCTTGGACGACGAGATGCGAGAGGCGTTGACCGAGCCCGAGGGTGAGCCGCCGGCGGGCTTGGAACCAGCGACGCCGGAGGAGCTGCTCGGCCGATGGGTTCCCCCGAGAGGGACGGGGGGGAATCCTGCGGTGTTCCTCGCGCTGACTGCCGATGGCACCTTCAGCACCAACGATGGCTGCAACTACGGGGTTGGGCGGTGGCTCGCCGACGACTCGGGAAGGATCCTCGCCATCGGGG
>DATBRJ010000197.1:0-4646 GCA_036560395.1 Actinomycetes bacterium
GCCTTGAGCATGCGCTTGAGGGCGACCTGGCGGTAGGAGGACTCCATCAGCTCGGCGACCTCGACCCAGTCGACCGGCGCGGCGGTGAAGTCCAGCGCCACCCAGCCGCTGGGGCCGAAGTAGGGCGGCAGGTAGAAGCGCTTGTCCTCCAGCAGCGCCGGGCGCTCGGGCGGCTCGGGCTTGAACACCATAGCGTAGGGGTGCTGGTCGTCGCCGTCGAAGACGGCGAACAGCTTCTTCCCGGCCCGGAAGGTCGGCCGGCCCCACGCCTCGACCTCGGCCGACTCCGGCAGCGCCAGGCAGATCCGGCGCAGCTCGGTAAGGTAGGGGTCGTCGTCGGCGTACATCCGGGGATGGGACATGGCCGAGACGCTAGGCCGGCCCGGGAGGCACCGCAACGGCGGGCCGACCAAGGCCACCCACCCGGCGGTGCCGGAGTCGGCCGAGGAGCTGGCGCGCGACGCCGCCGCCTGCGTCCGCGCCCTGGGCGCCGGCTAGTCGCGCGGCGGGATCCCCTGGACGCTCCAGCCGTTGCCGTCGGGGTCGTTGAAGAATACGAACCTGCCCCAGGGGAAGTCGTGGATCTCGCTGACCTCGACCCCGCGCTCGACCAGCTCCGCGCGTGCCGCCTCGATGTCGCTGACGACCAGCTGCAGGCCCTGGACCGAGCCCGGCGGCGGTGGCGACTGGCTCAGCCCGGTGCCGATGGCGATGGAGCAGGCCGAGCCAGGCGGCGTCAGCTGCACGAAGCGGACCTCGTCGCTGACCTTGTGATCGTGGTCGGCATTGAAGCCGGCCTTCTCGGTGTAGAAGGCCTTGGCGCGGTCCACGTCGGAGACGGGCACCGCCACCAGCTCGAGCTTCCAGTCCATGGCCATGTTCCTTCTGTTGTGCGATCGCGAGGGCTGGCGGCACGGTACCAGTCGAGCCGGACGGTCACAGCATCCGCATGAACGTCTGGGAGACCCGTCATCATCTGTCTGGAACGCTCAGGTGACGACGCCGGAGGACGGCCATGCAGGGGATGTCCGATGCCACGACCCACGAGGAGTACATCGAGCGGCTGGCCGAGCCGCGCCGCAGCGAGGTCCGCGCGCTGCACGAGCTGATCCGGCGCACCGTGCCGCAGCTCGAGCCGACCATGGACTTCGGCATGCTCGGGTACGGCAAGTACCACTACCGGTACCCGTCCGGGCGCGAGGGCGACTGGATGCTGGTCGCGGTCGCCAGCAACAAGAACTACATCTCCCTTTACGTGACGGCGGCGGACCCCGACGGTGGCTACCTCGCCGAGCGGTACCAGGACCAGCTCCCCAAGGCATCGATCGGCAAGAGCTGCATCCGCTTCAAGCGCCTCGGCGACCTGGACCGGGAGGTGCTTGAGGGGCTGCTGCGCCGGGTCGCGGAGCTGGGCCCCCCGGGCGCCAGGTGACCTCACGCGATCCTCACGTAATCTTCACCAACATTAAGGCTTCACAAAGATCGACGGCTGGCGTGGATTTTCTGGTAAAGAAGGACGACAGTCTCTCCGGCTCTTTCGCAGTCCGGTGAGCCATCCGCGCATCCAATAACCGCCGCCAATCCCGGTCGCGGGCTCAACAGAAGGCGCCAGATGCCGAGCCATTCGGCGGCCGCGCCGCCAAGCAGCGATGGGCATCAGCAATGTCGCGGGCCCCCCGCGGCCAAGCGCCCTGCCACACGCCAGCTCGGAAGGGAACCTGCCATGCTCAGGTTCGGGCGCGTCGTCATTGTGCTGGCCGGCGGCGTCCTGGCGGCGGGCTTGCTGAGCGGGACCGCCCCGCCACCCCCGGGTCCCAGCTTCAACGCGGTCGCCGAAGGCGAAGTCACCCACAACACCGCGGGCAGCAGTTGCACGCCGCAGCGGTTCTCGGCCCGGTCCACTTTCGTCGACACCGGCCACGTCGTGCACACCTTGCGGAACGAAGGCACCGTCCCCGCCGTGGTCTATGTCACTTGGCTGGTGGCACCAGCAGCGACCGTGCGGGTCGACGAACCCAACCCGGGTAACTGCCCCTTCTGATTCCTGCCACACATCCACGGGTTGCCGGTCACAGGCCACCGAGGGGGGTCCCTTAATGAGAATTCGAATCGTGGTCGCCGCGGCTGCGCTGGGAGCGTTGCTCCTCGCGCCGGCCTCGTCGGCGAAGGCCCAGGAGCCGGCGACGCTGCCGGCGACCGTTGCGCTCGACTGGAACGCGAACGCCGTCGCGGCGGTCCGCGCCGCCATGGTGGTCGAGCCAGCCGGCACCGCACCCAGGCCGCTGTACCAGACGGAGGGCCTGCTCTACATGTCCTACGTCCAGGCTGCCGTCTACGACGCCGCGACGAAGATCGGTCACCGCTACGCGCCGTATCATCACTTCGTCGCCAAGGCCGGCCACGCCTCACTCCCAGCGGCGGTGACTGCCGCAGCCTACAACACGCTCGTCTTCTACCTCGGCGATCCCGACGGCAGCCTGGCGACGAAGTACGCCGCGTCGATCGCCGCGCTGCCCAACGACCGGACGACGGCGAGGGGCATCGCGGTCGGCCAAGCCGCCGCGACCGACATCGAGGCGCTGCGAGCGAACGACGGACGGAACCGGCCCATCTCCACCCCGTTCGGGGCCGGCCCGCTGCAGCCCGGGCTGTGGATCTGGGCGCCACCGCCCTCGCTGCAGATCGCGCAAACGCCCTGGATGGCGGTGATGCAGCCGTTCATGCTCGCACGCACCTCGCGGTTCCGGGCACCCCCGCCGCCCGCGCTCACCAGCGCGCAGTACGCCAACGACCTGAACGAAACCGAGGCGTACGGCTCGGCGACCAGCGCCGTGCGGACACCCGCGCAGACGGCGATCGCGTACTTCTGGAACGCGAATGCGATCAATGCGCTGAACCAGGCGCTCCAGAACGTCGCCATCCAGCACAACCTGGACATCGTCGACACCACCCGACTGCTCGCGATGGGGAACATGGTGTCGACCGACGCCGGCATGGCCTGCTTCGACTCCAAATACACGTACCTGCTCTGGCGCCCGATCACGGCGATCCGCAACGCCGACATCGACGGCAACCCGGCGACGACCGCAGACCCGACGTGGACGCCGCTGGTCACGACGCCGAACCATCCGGAATATCCCTCACAGCACGGCTGTGTGAATGCCGCGTTCGCCCAGGTCCTCGCGCACGCGCTCGGCACGACCCATATCAACGCGACGATCCCCGGTGCCGAAGGCGGCGCCACCACACTGACCACGTCGCAGACGTTCGCGACGGTGCGGGACCTCAACACGCAGCTTGTCGACGCGCGCGTGTGGATCGGTTTCCACTTCCGCAACTCCGTGATCGTGGGAGAGAAGCTCGGTACGGCGGTGGCGAAGTGGGAGCTTCGGCGCTACTTCCTGCCCACAGATGACGAGTAGCCGCGCCTGAGCTGCGGGGCCGCCCCTCAAGCGAGGAGGGCGCCCCGCAGCCCGAGCTGCCCGCCTTGCCCAGCGTCGTACCCTTGGTTGCGACCCGGGCGGTGGTTGGAGGAGGCGGGGACGATGGTGGCGAGCAGCGAGATCAGCCAGATGGACACGGCCACCCTGGCGGGGCACATCGCCGGGAAGAAGCTGTCGCCGGTGGAGGCGCTCGACGCGATCCTCCAGCGGCTGGAACGGCTGGACCCGACGCCGCACATGTTCTCCACGGTGGTGCCGGAGCGGGCCAGGGAGGACGCCGAGCGGGTCGAGGCCGACCTGGCCGCCGGGCGGGAGGTCGGGCCACTGGCCGGGGTACCGACCGGCGTCAAGGATCTGATCTATACCGAGGGGATCCGCACGGCGTCCGGGTCGCACGCCTACGCCGACTTCGTGCCCGACGAGGACGACGTGGTGGTGGAGCGGATCAAGGCCGCCGGCGCGGTGGTCATCGGCAAGACGCAGGTGCCGGAGTTCGGGTATTCGGGGACCGGGCAGACCCCGCTCGCGGAGCCGACCCGCAACCCCTGGAACCCGGAGCGCACCTCCGGCGGCTCCTCGGCCGGAACCGGTGCCGCAGTCGCCACCGGCGTCGGGCCGTTCTCGCTGGGCAGCGACGGCGGCGGCTCGGTCCGCATCCCCGCCAGCTTCTGCGGG
The DNA here is from genome assembly GCA_036560395.1 of Actinomycetes bacterium. GTDB lineage: Bacteria > Actinomycetota > Actinomycetes > JAKEEW01 > JAKEEW01 > DASYTV01. Next base: position 4,119 of record DATBRJ010000197.1, read on the forward strand.
CTCTACGGCATCAAGCCGACGATGGGCCGGGTCCCGCTGTACCCCGGCACCAAGGACCACCGCTACCCCGGCGTGTCCAGCTGGGAGTCCATTGAGCACATCGGCCCGCTGACCCGCACCGTCGCCGACGCCGCCCTGGTACTGTCGGTGATCGCCGGCTACGACGACCGGGACCGCCTCAGCATCCCCTCCGACGACCTCGACTGGCGGCGCGCGGTCGACGGCGACCTCCGGGGCATCCGGGTCGCCTACAGCCCGGACCTGGGGTATGCCGCCGTGGACCCGGCGGTGCGGACGGTGGTCGACCGGGCCGTCACGATCTTCGAGCGCGACCTCGGCTGTACCGTCGAGCGCGCCGACCCCGGCTGGGAGGACCCCTACGAGGCACTGCTGCCGCTGATCGTCTGCGAGAGCGACCTGGCGGGCATGCGCCGGCTCGCCGACGAGCTGGGCGAGCGCATGTCACCGCACCTGGTCGACGTCCTGCGCCTGGACTGGACCGCCGAGCAGCTCACCAGCGCGGTGGTG
>DATBRJ010000198.1:0-5131 GCA_036560395.1 Actinomycetes bacterium
GACGGAGGCAGACTGCTTGCCTGCGAGGACCAGACCCGGCCGCCACGCACGTGCTCCCCTGGAGGAATTACGTGATCGCCGGGTGGGGGAATTACGTGATCGAACCCCGCTCAGACGGGGGAATTACATGATCGCCGACACACGGCCGGGTTTGCGCTCTCGGCGAGTCGCCAGCACGATGACGGATTCCGTGATGGGTCCGAACCCGGCGACTCGGCCTGTCCGGACCACCGTGAGGTCCGCGTTAGCTAGGGCGACCGCGCAGGCTTCGGGCACCCGCGGCCTCCTCCGGCTCATCCTTCCGAGGACACCGCGGCGTGGCGGATCGGATACGTCCGCAACCACGAACACTCCTTGCGGTCTCAACACGCGGGCGATCTCTCGGGTCCCGGCGCACGGCTCGGCCCAGTGCCGGAAGGAGTACGTCGACACGACCAGGTCGAATGCGGCATCGGCGAACGGCAGGTGCTCCACCTCGGCGCGCACGAACCGGAGTCGAGCGCCCGGCCGACGCGCCACGACTGCCACGGAGAGCATCGTCCCGGAAAGGTCTACGCCGGTGACCGTCGCATGGGGAAACCGACGTGTCGCGGCCTCCATCAGGCGCCCGGTCCCACAGCCCACGTCGAGGATCCGACCGCGAGGGCCGACCACGGCCGCCGCCTGTACGAGGACCGCGTCGTGGGCGGCCTGGTACAGCGGCAGCAGGACGGAGTCGTCGTAGTGTGGTGCCCAGCGGTCGAAATGCGGGCCGAGCATGACGGAGTCACTCCTTTCGGCAGGACCGACGACCAGACGGGAGGGGGAGCCTCATAGGTCGCTGGGCACCGGCCTGTTGCATACGTCGCGGAATTCCTGGCGTCCGCCAACGATCTCGCGAGCGGTTGCCCGAAGGGCGGCCGATGACACCCGTCCGGTCAGGATCATCACCGGGTCACGACCCGCCAGCCATCGGCGGCTATCTGCATGTAACCACCAGAACATGTCCATTGTGGTGCCTCCCCCGCCGCGCGACCGCCGAGTCAGATCGGCTACGCGGCGCCCCAATAGTGGTCGCGCACCCGGACAGCGTCGCCCTCGGACAACGTGTCTCCCATCAGCGGCGTGAGGTTCGGAGCACGGCTGACGGTGCTCCGTTTTATGCGGCACCCTCACGCCGGCACCGTCCACTTTGGCGTCCTGCAGGTCGACAAGGCGCGATCGGCGTAGCAGGCCGGTCGTGACCGCGGCTGCGCCTGACGGTGCGCGAACCTCGGGTGGGTACCGGTAAAGGGCCGTGATCTTCCCGACCGGCTGACGGTCGCGGTCATACAGGTCACGACCCACGAGATCACTAGAAGACGCGGACATCGGCAGCTCCCCAGAACGCTGGACGTGCATGGCGGGCCGGAACGGCGAGCCGGCCTGCGCGTCGAACAACATCCCCGACCCTCGTCGAGACCGACGCGCCGACGCAATCGGTGGCAACACCCATTTCTGCCCGATGGTCCACCTCATGACCGTTGGTCGTCGTCGGCGGGAGGGTCTACCGATCCGGTGGTTCGGGTGCGTGTCGGTTGGTGCGCCACCAGCGTCGGCGACCTGCGGCAAACGTCCTGTCGATGGCGTGTTCTAGTTCGTCGAACCGATCCGTGAGAGCGCCACCAGACAGCTTGGCGTTGTCGCAGATCGTGGCGGCGAGCATGGCGTACCACACGCCCGGCGTCCGACTGGGGCGGATCACCTCGATCGGGACCAGCTGGGCGCGGAGACGCCGGATCCGTCCCGCCACCTCCAGCGATCGACGTCGGTGGAGTGGCGCGGTGTCGGCGGCGTTGAGCTCGAGCAGGCTAGCCAGATCGTCAAGTAGGCGGGCCGCGTCGATGACGGTGGCCGCAGGAATGTGATCGGTGATCATGTCTGGTCCCCTTTCTCCCCGCTGGCCACAAGTGCTGGGTAAAGCTGGGGCAAACGCCGTTCGCGGCCGTGATCGACCGCGAGACGGACCGGCTTTCACCGGCTCACCCGTCCGGCGAGCTTCCGGCCCGTTTCGCTTTCCTGCGGATCCGAGGCTCGGCCGCCGGGGACCCGCGTGTCCTCACGATGGCCGCAGCTGGACAGGCGTCGCCATCCGGGCCAGCACCCATATTCCGCACCCGGAGGCATCGCGGTGGAGCGCCGTCCCGGCTCGATGTGGGTGGCCGCCCCGATGGACAGGCACCGGACCGGGCGGACAAGGTGAACAGGTGGCGCCGTACTGGCTGATCTTGCTGTCCGACTCGGTGATCCTGGCACGAGTCCGGAGTGCCTGATCGTGACCGGTGGACCCAGAACCCGGATTCTGCTGGCCGATGACCACGCATTGGTACGCCGTGGGGTACGGCTGATACTCGACGGCGAGCCCGACCTTACCGTCGTGGCCGAGGCGGCGGACGGAGCCGAAGCGATCGACAAGGCCCGCACCGACCAACCAGACCTGGCGATCCTCGACATCGGCATGCCCCGTCTGACCGGCCTGCAGGCCGCGCGGGAATTGTCCCGCGTTCTGCCCGAGCTGCGCATTCTCATCCTGACGATGTACGACAACGAGCAGTACTTCTTCGAGGCCCTGAAGGCGGGGGCGTCCGGCTACGTCCTCAAGTCCGTCGCTGACCGAGACCTTGTCGAAGCGTGTCGCGCGGCGATGCGCGACGAACCGTTCCTTTACCCCGGTGCAGTCAATGCGCTGATCCGCAACTACCTCGAACGCGCCCGCGACGGTGACGACATCCCGGCCAAGGCCATCACCAATCGCGAAGAGGAAATCCTCAAGCTCGTGGCCGAAGGGCACTCGTCCAAGCAGATCGCCGACCTGTTGTTCATCAGCGTCAAGACTGTCGAACGGCACCGGGCGAATATGTTGCAAAAACTCGGGCTCCGAGATCGCCTCGAACTGGCCCGGTACGCCATCCGAGCGGGCCTCATCGAGCCCTGACGACGCGACCGGCCTGCTCGATCTGTACAGCGCTTACTCCGTGACCAGCTACTCACCGAGCGCCGCGCTCGTCACTTCGACGTTCCGTGGACCGTCCAGGGCGCCCTCATCCTCGCGCTCCAGCGAGAAGGCGTAGTGCTGCCGGGCGACCTCGCGCTCCGAAAGGCGGTTCAGGCCACGTATCGGCTCGACCATCTCCCCACCCCGGCAGAGGTCCTCGCCATCGCCGAAAAATGACGGCCCTATCGCAGCCTCGCCACCAGCTACCTGTTCTCAGCCGCCTTCGAGCCAACGGAGGCCACTGAAACGTGAACGACCCGACCAACCTGGAGATCTCCGTGCCACCTCTGCCTCAGGGCGGCCCTTCGATTCGAGCCCGAGTTCGGACACGATGTCGTCCTTCGCACTTGGCCAGATCCAGGTCAGACGGTCGGGAACGGCGCGATGCAACTCGCCGGCCCATTCGCGTTGGGGGAGCCACCCGGCCGGGTTCGGCCCCGGTACCGTCAACGAACTCAGTGCGGTCGAGCAGGTGTCCGGTCAGGAGAACCCCCGGCTCACTCGCCGAACAAGATGCGGCTCATTGCCTCGGCGGCGGACCGCCGGTCGCCCTCCATCAGGTGCCCGTACACGTCTTTGGTTTGTGACCACGCCCGCCTAGATCTGAAGGGCGGACGGCCGGCGGTTCGACCCCGCCTCCGGCCACATAGCCTTTCGCCGGGCTTACACGACGGTGACCAGCAGAAATGCGTGGTCACCGTTTGGGTATCCCGGCCCTGGGGCCCCGCTGGCGACTGCCGCGCTGCCAGGCCGCCACAGGGCTGACTGAAGCGCGCGGGGGTCGCCCAGCACTACCCAGGCAGCTCTGAATGCCTAGGGGGTCAGATCCGCTCCTGGGCCTTCGCGTTGTGCGTCTCTGTCGGCTCAATGTCCACCCGGCAAGTCGCGTCGGTCATTGGCAGGATCACCTGGCCCTTGGCGAGCTTGAGGTCGAATCGCTTAGTCTCACCACCGGTTTGCACGGTCATGTACGCGTCGATGGCCTCGGAGTCTCCCTCGGGCGTCACCCTGTGGACCCAAATCGTTACTTCTCGTGGGATTCCCCGTGCCCTATCACCGAATTTCGGTTCGAAGACGGCGTGCCGCAGGGACGAGAAGGCGGGTATCTCGCCGGCGGTGGTCTGCAGGTGCCGCGTGCCGTCGCCGTACTGCAGCGTGACATGACTGACTGACTCCCGGCCGTTCGCGGTGACGGTGAAGAAGGTCCGACCTTGACCCCGGTCTTCGCGCACTTCGATGTTCAGCCGCGGGCTGAAGGTGCCATTGCGCACCATGCGGACGGTCATCACCGCGGTACCCGCGGCGACGAGCACCGCTCCGGCTCGCAGCCAGGGGCCTTTCCAGATCACCAGACCGTGCAGCAGCAGGTTGCCCAGGAACAGGAGGTAAAGGCCGGCGAGGAGCACAGGGTGGCCCAGCGCGCGGTAGACCACCCTGGGCACATAGTCGCCTTTCCGCCTGCTCGCAACCAGCAGCAGCACAGGGAAGATGCCTCCTACCAGGGAAACGACGATGATGCCGATGAAACCGATCAACCCGGCAAAGGAGCCCGATCCGGTTAGCAGCATCCACTCGGTGACCGCGAACGACGCGAATATCGGGGTGACTCCGAGCACGAAGCGGCCGCGTCGGCCGCGCAGGACGCCGCGGACGCCATGCCAAGCAGGCGACCCGCGCTTCGCCGCACCACCTGGCATCCTGGGTTCTTGTCGTTCGCTCAGCGCACCCCAGATGTCGTCGGGCAGGGCCCGCCCTCGTCGTGCCGCCAGCCGAGCGGTGTAGCGCGACCCGCCTTCTGTCTCCCGCACCAGCCCCTGCTCCACCAGGGACCTCAATCTCGCCTGGACGGCGGCTTCGTCCTGGTCGACGTGATTGGCCACGTCGCTCAGGGTCACGTCGCCCTGGCGCATGATCCATCCGACGAGCTCCGCCTGGGGGCCAGGCAGAGCCAGGATGCCGGCAAGGCCGAGCCCGGATGTGTCCCACGCGCCCTCGACCGTTGTGCGCAACGACGACGACGTCGTGAGGCGGACGCTCTGGGGGTTGGCGTCGCTGATCTCGAGGACCAGGCTGAGACCGCGTTGGTGCAGGTCCGTCAGCTGATCGATGAAGGATGGA
>DATBRJ010000199.1:0-13656 GCA_036560395.1 Actinomycetes bacterium
CGCAAGGACATGGCGGCGAGCGAGGTCGCCGAGCGCTTCATCCTCACCCGGTCTGCTGTCTCGCAACATCTCCAGATCCTGCGCGCCTCCGGCTTGATTCGGATGCGGCGGATGGGGCAGCGCCGGATCTATTCGCTGAACCTGGCGGCCTTCGACGAGATCGAGGCCTGGCTCGCCGAGTGCCGCCGCATCTGGCGAGCCAGCCATCAGGTTGCCGCGGAAGCGGACCGCGCCGCCATGGAGACTCGCCCTGCGGCTGGCGCCGCGAGCTAGGGTCGGGCGCCTCATTCGCAGGGCCTCCCGGCCGGTCAGCTGGTTTCAGCTCGCATTTTCTGGGCGCGGGAGTTCCCGGTTAGGGTGAGCCTGGCGCAGGCTCGGCGTTCCATCGGCCGGTGCCAGGAAAGGAGACCACGGTGTCCCAGTCCCCTCGCAGCGGCCCACGGCTGCGCGCGGCCATTGACGGCATCCCGACCTACAAGCCCGGCCGAACGAGGCAGACCCCGCCCGGCAGCGCGCCGGTGTACAAGATCTCCTCGAACGAGAACCCGTACCCGCCGCTGCCGAGCGTACTGACAGCGATCGCCGAGGCCGGTGCCCAAGCCAACCGCTACCCGGACCTGTTCGCGAGCGGGCTGACCGCTCGGATCGCGCAGCGGTTCGACGTGCCGGTCACCCATGTCTCCACGGGCACCGGGTCGGTCGGGGTGTGCCAGCAGATCGTTCAGGCGACGGCTGGACCTGGCGACGAGGTCGTGTACGCATGGCGGTCGTTCGAGGCCTATCCGATCATCGTCCAGATCTCCGGCGCGCGCTCGGTCACTGTGCCGTTGACCGCTGATGAGCGGCACGACTTCGACACCATGGCTGCGGCTATCACCGATCGGACGAGGCTCGTCATGGTCTGCACGCCGAACAACCCGACCGGCGCTGCGGCTCGCCACGACGAGCTTGTTCGTTTCCTCGACCGGGTGCCGTCCGATGTCCTGGTCGTGATCGACGAGGCCTATCGCGAGTTCGTCCGTGATCCTGAGGTCCCTGACGCACTGCTCCTCTACCGCGATCGCCCGAACGTCGCGGTACTGCGTACTTTCTCCAAGGCGTACGGGCTCGCCGGCCTCCGCGTCGGCTTCGCCATCGCGCACGAGCCTGTCGCGGACGCGCTGCGAAAGACGGCGGTGCCTTTCGGGGTGAGCGGGATCGCCCAGGTCGCCGCCGTCGCGTCTCTCGACGCCGAGCCCGAGTTGCTGGACCGGGTCGAGTCGGTAGTGAAGGAGCGGACACGGGTGTGGGATGCGCTGCGCGACCAGGGATGGGCCGTCGTGCCGACCGAGTCGAACTTCGTGTGGCTGCGGCTGGGCGAGCGGACCGACGAGTTTGCCGCTGCCTGCGAGCGCGCCGGTGTGATCGTCCGGCCGTTCTCCGGTGAGGGCTGCCGAGTGACGGTCGCAGAGCCCGAGGCCAACGATCTCTTCGTCAAGGTTGCTGCCGAGTACGCACCGCGCTAGTCGAGTGCGAGCGGATCGTCGCTACGCTTCTCCCGCATGAGCGCCAGCTCCAGCGCCGACGTCGCGGTGGTCGTTTCGGCGAAGAACGAGCGTGACCGGATCGCAGCGACGATTGCCGCCGCTAAGACCATCAGCGATGTGGTCATTGTCGTGGATGACGGCTCGACGGACGGCACAGCGCGGACCGCTCGAGAGGCAGGCGCCCTGGTTGTCGTCCACACCAAGAACCGGGGCAAGGGGGCCGCGATGACGACCGGTGCCGGTGTTGTCGCGGGATTGGACGCGTGGGACGGCCTGAGCACACCGCGCTATCTGCTCTTCCTTGACGCGGATCTGGAGGAGACGGCGAAGGAGGGTGCGGCCCTGGTCGGGCCCGTACGGGCCGGCGCCGCAGACATGACCATCGGCGTGCTGCCGCCACAGAAGCGACAGGGCGGCGGTTTCGGCTTCGTCGTGCGACTGTCAAGGAACGGCGTGCGGCGACTGACCGGCTTCGACGCGACACAGCCGTTGTCCGGGCAGCGTTGCCTTACCCGCGCCGCATTCACGGCGGCCCAGCCTCTCGCGCACGGTTGGGGAGTGGAGACAGCAATGCTCGTCGACCTGCTCCGCCTAGGGATGCGAGTCCAAGAGGTCGAGGTGGACCTGCACCACCGGGTGACCGGCCGCGACCTGCGCGCTCAGATCCACAGGCTGCGGCAGTACACCGACGTGGCCGCCGCACTTGCCGTCCGCCGGGTGGCACCGGCTCGCCGCCGCAGCGTCCGGTGAGCGACGGAGCTACCAGGCGGGTCGATCCGCAGTGAGAACCGAACCGACAGCCCCAGCCGTCGCTGCGGCTCCGGCTGTGACGCAGGGACGGCTGGCCTCGGGTGCGATCGCGGTGAGCATCTCCCTTGTCATCGTCACCGGGCTGCTTGGGCCGAGCGCAGCGCAACCGCCGCTGCCCGGGCACTTCGCGCTGCCATGGCAGCTCGGCCTCGAGCCGTCGCCATGGTTGGTAACAGTGCTGCTCGTCGCCGCGATCGGGTTCGGTGCCGCCGGCCTCGTTATCGGCCTACGCGCCATCGCCGCCGGCTGGCGGCTTGCTCAACGGACGGCGGTGGTGGCCGGTGCAGCGGCAACCGTCGCGATGGTGGTCATCCCTCCGATGGGCTCGGCCGACGTGCTGGTGTACGCGGCGTACGGCAGGATCGCCTCGCTCGGAGACGACCCGTACACGACGACCGCCAGCGACCTCGCAGCGGCAGGCGATCCGATCGGCCGCGCTGTCGAGCGGCCCTGGCAGGACACGCCGTCCATCTACGGACCTGTGGCAACCGGCGAGCAGTGGCTTGCCTCTCGCCTCGGCGGAACCTCAATGCAGGCAACGGTCTGGTGGCTGGCGGCCTTCACCGCGATCGCCTTCGTGGTAACGGGTCTGCTTCTCCTGCGGCTGACCGGCAGCACGGGGCAGGCGCGGTCGCGGGTCCTGCTGCTGTGGTGGCTCAATCCCCTGCTCTTGTACGAGGTCGTCAACGGCGCGCATCTCGACGGCATCGGCATCGCCTTCGCGGTGGCCGCGCTCGCCCTAGTACGCCGTTCACCTCTCGGTGCCGGGGCCTTGGCCGGAATAGCCGTCGCGGTGAAGCTCTCCTTCGGTCTCTATGTGCTCGCGCTGGCCTGGGCACTGCGCCGGTCCGCCCGCAGTCTCGTGCTGCTGGCCGCCGGAGCGCTCGCCGTATTCGTCGCGGCCTACGCGACCGTCGGTCTGCACGCGCTGGACCAGGCCCGGTCGGCCTCTCGGCTCGTGTCATTCGCGATGCCGTCCCGGCTGCTGGTCGGACCGCTCGAGGCGCTGCTGCCGGACCACGTCGCCCGAGACGTCATCGCCGTGCTGAGCTGGATCGCGTTCGGGGCACTCGCGCTCTGGCTGCTGAGCCGCGCCCCATTCGGCGGGCCGATCGAGTCATCACGCTCGGAAGTCGACACGGTGAGCCGGCCCGACCCCACGCACGAGGCGATCCGTACGGCCGCGGCCCTCACGCTGGCGTGGTCGCTGACCGCGACCTACAGCCTGCCGTGGTACGACGTCGCCGCGTGGGCGCCGATCGCGTTGCTTGCCGCGACACCGTACGACTGGCTGCTCATCGCGCGGACATCCGTGCTGTCGCTTGCGTACATCCCCGGCAGAGTCGTGGACTTGCCGGCTGGGCTGGATGAGCTCACGCGCAATCTGCGAGGGACTGTCGGTCCGCTCGCCGGCATCGTCCTGCTCGTGTTCGCGGTCATCTTGGTACGCGCGCGGCCTGAGCCCGCTCAGGCACCTCGGACGGCGAACTGATCAGGGGCGCGCATGCGGCCACGACAAGGGGAGTCGCGACCGTAAGGCAAACTGCGGCGACCTGGATTCCCGAGTCGTTGATGAGGACCCCGAGAACTGTGGTTGTCAACATCGCGACCAGCCCCGCCCGCAAGACAGGCACCCGCTCGAAGGCTTGCTGCAACATTGGCATCCGCTGCGGGTGGGCGAGCAGGTATCCGACGAGGGCTAGCAAGAGCGGTATCACTATCCCTTCTGGACCGCGTGTGAACGATCGAACCATCGCGTCAAGCTTGCGTTCGACGACTGGGCCGGCGTCGCCGTCGATGATCTGTTGGACGAAACGGCCCATGTGAGAGCGGTTGCTCGCACCTCGCAGCCAGTCGAGCACCGCGATCGTCACGACGGCGGCGGCAGCGGAGCCCGCAAGCACCGCTAGTCGTCGCACCGATAGCTGCTTGCCGGCGACCGCTAGACCGAGCAGCGCGAAGCCGGGCACCATCGCGAGGACTCCGCCGAAGTCCGCTCCCCACGACGGCCAGCCGTCGGCAAGCACCGCGACAGTCGCGATCACACCGACGGCGGCGATGGCCGCCTGCCGGCGACCGTGGTCGAGGGCATAGGCGGCGACTGCGAGGGCGGTGAACTGTGCGGCCATCGCGAAGACGGCGAACGCGACGTTACCGAAGCCGTAGAACCTGCCTGCGATCAGCGTGGACAGGCCGTAGAGGCTGGAGAGCTGCAGCCGGGATCCACCGATGGTCACGTCGGCGGCGAGGACGACGGTCGTCACGGCTGCGACGAACGCTGCCGAACCGAGCAGATGCCAGCGACGCCACGGCCCGAGGAGCGCCAGCGCGGCGAGGACTGTCGTGCCGACGAGGACCGCGGCCCCGAGCACTGGTGCCGGATGGACCGCTCGCCACCACGGCACGAGGTTCGCTAGGAAGGACGCCGCGGGTGCGCTCGCGACGAACAGCGCCCCTGCCCGCAACACCTGCTGGAGGCGGCCGCCTCGCAGCCGGGGGGCGCGGTACTCGCGGCTGCGGTGCAGCAGCCATGCGACAACGGCGTAGAGCAGTATCTGCCCGAGCTCCAGGAGGACGAAGAAAATGCCGGCATAGTCGCGGATCGTCTGAGCCGCCACATCCTGTTGGGCCAACCGCGCCCGGGCCACGTCCGGGCCGGTGGGCCGCCCGCCTGTTTGACTCATGACCGAGCCGACGGCGTCGTCGGGGACCTCGACCCCGGCCGTGGACAGGACCGTCGCCGTAAGGTCGGTGAGCTGGACAAGACCCGGATGCCTGGTGGAGTCGGCCGTGAGCCAACCGCCGCGAAACCTGGGGCCGGTCGCGATAAGCGCGCCAAGGTGTGGCGTGGAGTCACGGTCCGCGATCCCGGCGACGATGAACGTTGCACCGTCAGGAGCGTCGCCGGCGAGTTGGCCAACCACGCGATCGGCTCTGCTGAGGAAGGCAGCGCGGCTGCCAGGGTCATCCGGAACTGCGCCCGCGTCGATGAGCGTGACCGGGCAGGCGATGAGGGCGGCAGGATTAGCCTCCGGCGCCGACCCGATATAGCGGTTCACTCGGCCGGTCTCGTCGGCGGCCGCCATGGCCGCGCCCGGTCCCACCGCCGTGAGGCAGCCAACCCGGCGAGTCACCTCGGTCGCAAGGAGCCCAAAGCGTGGGTCGTAGGAGAAGTCGTCGTTCGCGTCCACGATCCGCTCGAACCCTGGGATCCGGGCGGTGCCGTCAGCCTCCAGTCGCGGTGCCGGCATCGCCGTACACCCATTCGCGTGAGGGGCAGTTGCCCTGCTGCCGGCACCGAGCGTGAGCCATCCGTCGATCGGGCAAGCGCGCGGATGCGGGGTCCTGACAGACATCGCGGCAGCTGAGCCTCGCTCGAGCAGGCTCCACAACGCTGGGGTTCCGCTTCGGGTGACGTCGCTCCACCGCAGCCCCGGCATGCCGATCACGATGACCGGACCGCTGTCGCTCTGGGCCGCCACGGGCTGAGCTGCCGACAAATCGGCCGACGTGCGAGAGGGCTCCTCGCCGGGCAGGGACGTCGCTTGGCCTGCCTGTGCTCCCCACAGGAATGCGGCGCCGGCGGGGGCCACAGCGATGGCCAGTCCGGCTATGATCCGCCACACCGCTCGCTGCACCAGCCCGCCGATCACGGACGCCTCCCTGTCATCTTCGCGTTTGGGGAACTGAGCCAAGGCTATGGGTCGTACGGATAGTGACCTGTCACCGTCACTTTTGTGACCGGCTGGAGTTCACCGAGAGGCTATGAGTGACCTCCTGCGTCAGTGCCCGTACTACCGACGGGAGACAATGCCCCACGTGTTCCGCTCGTCTCTGACCGTGATCCGCCGAGAGCCCTTGGCGTGCTTGCTCGGGCTCGCGGCGTTCCTCGCGATCGGCGGGCGAGTGGGCTGGGATCACCTGCATCGCGAACCTGGCCTGTGGATGATCGACCTCCAGGTCTATCGGGAGGCAGGGGTTTCTGTGCTGCGCGGCCGCGAGCTGTACGACTGGCTGACGCCGACGCCTCAGCTGCTGCCCTTCACCTATCCGCCGTTCGCAGCCTTGCTGGCTATCCCGCTCGCGTGGCTCCCGTTCGAGGCCGTTGGCTGGCTGTGGACGGCCGTGCAGATGATCGTGCTGATCTGGATCGTGGCTGTGGTCTACCGCCCGTTTCTTAGCCGTTTCGGTCCGCACGCTCCGATCGTGCTCGGCGGCATCGCCGGTCTGCTGCTGTGGATGTCTCCCCTGAGCGACGGGATCAGGTTCGGGCAGGTCGGCATCATGATCGTCGGCCTGTGTGCAGCGGACTATCTCACCAGACGCCCGCGCTGGCCAAGGGGGCTGCTCATCGGGGTGGCCACCGCGATCAAGCTGACCCCGGGCGTCTTTATCATCCATTTCTGGCTTTCCGGCCGCCGACGCGAGGCAGTGACCGCGGCCGTGACGGCCCTCGTTGTGACGGTCGGCGCCTTCCTTGTCCTCCCGGCCGCGTCCGCGACCTACTGGTTCAGCGCGATATTCGACAGCGACCGGGTTGGGAACAACGCGGGAACTTCGAACCAGTCCATTCGCGGCATCCTGCTTCGCTTCCACATCGACACCGGATTCGTCTGGTTGCCGCTGGTTGCGCTCGTCGCGTGGTTCGGCTTTCGCGCCGCCGTACGAGCGACTAAGGCCGGCGATGATCTCGCCGCCTGCGCGATCGTGGGCCTGCTCTCCGTCGTGCTCGCGCCGGTCGCATGGATTCACCACCTCGCGTGGATGATTCTCGTGCTTGCGGTCGTCTTGCGCGACGGGCGAAGCCCCGGCCGCGTGGCTCTCGCTGCGGGTATTTGGTACTTCTTCTTCGTGGACCTGCCGTGGCGCGGCTGGGCGATGACGGTGCGCAGCTACGAGCCGCACATTCCGATCTTCATTGCACGGTTGGTTCAGGGCTCCTTCGGGCTGGCAGCGATTGCGCTCATCGCCCTGCTGGTCCACTATGCCGAGCGTGATCGTAAGCCGGTGGTCCCAGAGCCGGGACCGCCGTCGCCGACCCCTATTCCACGGCAAGCCGAGCCTGGACCCGCCGCCGAGCCCGCCCGTTCCGCCGTCGAGCCCGACCCAGCCTCCCTTGTGTCCGAGCGACCCAGCCGGCGCTAAACGTCGAAGCCGGGGCGGATGAGGACGAGGTGGCTGAGGCCTTCGGGCTGGCCGTTGATGAGGTGCGGTGGGCGATGGCGTTTGAGCTTTATCCGTACGCAGCTTAGGCAGGTTGAGTTGAAGGGTTCGGAGGACGTAAGGGCCGGTTAGAACGGTCCAGGCAGCTGGAGGCCGGCGGCCTCGAGGGCAGTGAGAGCGGCGAGGAAGGCGAAGAGGATCCCGGCCACTCGCTGGACCAAATCCAGCGGTACCCACTTGAGCAGAGTCCGCCCGGCGACAATGGCGAGAGCGGCGATGGATGCAAGTGCGAGCCAGGCGCCGAGGAAGACCGACAGTGGCTGCCCGTGCCGCACCACGAGCCCGGCGGTCAGGAGCTGCGAGAGGTCTCCCCATTCCGCGGCGAACAGGACGAGGAAGCTCGTCACAGCCGCCTGAACGCCGTCTGCGTGGGCGCGACGGGCGACCTCCTTCTCGTACTCTTCTTCCTCCTCGGCCTCCTCCTCCGCGGCGCGACCGGCACCGCGAAGCAGGATGTACGAGCCGATGGCGAACAGCACCGCCGTGGCGCCCAGCAGGGGCCGCCGCGGAAGGAGCGTCAACAGGCCGCCGGCGGCCACGGCCACGAGGCACTGGACGAAGAAAGCGGCGACCACGCCGATCCACACGGGCAGTGGGCGGAAGCGGGTCGCCAGCACGAGGGTCGCCACCATCGTCTTGTCCGGCAGCTCGGCTGGCAAGATCACGATGAACGTGCTGAGCAGGACGGCTACATCCATCGCCGTCCAGCCCTGTGCCGTTCATAAAGGGGCGGCTGGGCACGGGGCATCCGCGGCGGCGTCGCGGCTTCCCCGGCGGTCGTGCCGTGCGGGGTCCGCACACCCCAGTGCTTGGGGAGAGATCGCGTGAGCGATGTCACAGGGTCAGGCCTGCCTCATGCGCAGCGGCGTTAGCGGCGGCAAGGACGGCCTTGACCGGTCGTCCCAGGGCGGCGGCCGCGGCCGCGACATCGTCATATTCCGGCTGTGCGTTGACGACCTTGCCGTCAAGCGTGGCGATCTTGATCCGGATCTGCTGTCCGTCGACCTCGACGGTTCGCGCCTCGCGTACCAGAGCACGCTTTGCCACGGGGTGCTCGCGTAGCCCGATGGTCGAGGTCTCGGTAAAGACCACCGTGCGGACTGCGTCGGCTGCAGGCTCGTCGACGAGGACCGACAGAGTGTGCGCAGGGCGGCCTTTTTTCATCACGATCGGTGTGAGCCACGCGTCGGACGCACCGGCATCGAGCAGCCGGGCGAGCACCGGCGGCCAAAGCCTGGGATCGAGGTCGTCGACGTTCGCCTCGATAAGCACGGCGCGGGTCGGGTCCGGGGACCGGGACGCGGCAGCGGGAAGCGGGTCACCAACAATGATTCGGAGCAGGTTGGGGAGCTCGTCGAGGTCACGGCTGCCGGCGCCATGTCCCGTCGCCATGATCCGCATCGTGGGCAGCGTCCCCCAGCTCGTCACCGTGGCGGCGAGCAGCGCAGCCCCGGTCGGCGTGCACATTTCGTAAGGGAGATCACCCGAGTAGGTCGGGGCGCCGGCGTACCGGAGCAGGGCGACCACGGCGGGACTAGGGACAGGGATCAGTCCATGGTCCGTGCGGGTCATCCCGTGGCCGACAGCGATCGGCGAGCCGACAGCATCGGTGATGCCGAGCTGATGGAGTGCGGCGCACGAGCCGACGACGTCGGCGATCGCATCCAATGCCCCCACCTCGTGGAAGTGCACCTGGTCCGCCGAGGTCCGGTGGGCATCGGCCTCAGCGGCCGCGAGGCGAGCGAAGACGTCGAGTGCACGCGTCTTGACCGCGTCGTCGAGCGCGGACGCCTCGAGCTGGTTCCGAACGTTTGCCCAGGTCCGGACGACTGTGGTCCGCGGGGCCTTGACGTCCGCCTTGGTGGCGGCCAGTCCGTGCCTGGTGACCTGTTCCGTTGCGACCAGTGTGGGTTCAACGCCGACCGCGTCGATCGCTTGCTGGACCGCGTCGAGCGGCGCGCCTGCGTCAAGCAGCGCGCCGAGGATCATGTCGCCGCTGGCGCCGGCGAAACAGTGGAACCACGCGATGCTCACGGGGTCATGCTCCCAGGCCGCTGGCGGCGCCGGCCGTGTGGTCGGCCGGCGCGTCCGGTGTCTGCGCGCTCCTGGCGACTCGCGCCGCGAAAACACCGGCACCGAAGCCGTTGTCGATATTGGTCACGACCACCCCTGGCGCACATGAGTTGAGCATCGCGAGCAGGGCGGCCAGTCCGCCGTACGAGGTGCCGTATCCGACGCTGGTGGGCACCGCGACGAGCGGTACCCCGGTCAGTCCGCCGACCACACTGGGCAGCGCGCCTTCCATCCCGGCGACCACGATCAGGCAGTCGGCGGTGTCGATCGTGTCTGCTACGGCGAGCAACCGGTGGATTCCCGCGACGCCCACATCATCGATCCGAGTGACTCCCGCGCCGAAGGCCCGAGTCACGAAGGCAGCCTCCGCGGCAACCGGGGCGTCGCTGGTACCCGCCGTGATCACACAAACCGTGCCGGCTGGGCCAGGCAGTGGGCCGATTGCCGCGGCGCGGGCAATGGGGTCGATCGCCGCGTCGGCGAACGCCTCGCGAACTGCATCCGCCGCTTCACCCCCCAGCCGGGTGGCGATCGCGGGTCGGCCGGGATGCGCTTCGCGGAGTGCGGCGAGGAGCTCGACGGTTTGCTCTGCGGTCTTACCCTCCGCGTACACGACCTCCGGGTCGCCGGTCCGCAGCGCGCGGTGCGTGTCGAGCCGGGCGAAGCCGAGGTCCTGGAAAGGCTCTGCCACGAGCGTCTTGACGGCCGCGTCTACGTCCGTCACTCCAGCGGCCACGCGGCTCAACAGCTCGCGTACCTGCACCCGATCCATGACCCCACTCTGCCAGGGCGAGCAGCCTCGACCCCGTGCCACTCGCATGAAGGGCACCTTCACCCGACGTAGGGTGAGCAGCTCAAGGTCGCCAAGGACTCCGCAGTCAAGGCCCGCACCCAGGCGATCGGCCAGCTCCGAGGCGATCAGCCAGCTCCGCAGGGCACGCCGGTCCCGCCAAGGCGGCACGGGCGTGGAACGAGCCGATGCTCTGGGCAGAGACTTCCTCCGGGCTCGTCGGGCGTCCAGCCCCGGCACGCATTAACCGGCGCGGCTTGCCAACGACTCGACGTCGATGATCTGGACGTGACCCTTGCGCAGAGCGATAACGCCGCTGTCTTGGAGCTTGCGCAAGATCCGATTCGCGGTCGGGCGCGTCGTGCCGGCCATCGAGGCGAGGTCGTCCTGGCGAAGTGGAATATCGATCTCGCCTGACGCGCCGTAGAGAACGGCGAGATCGGCGAGTCGCCGCATCATCCGACGGTCGACCGGCAGGTACAACGCCTCGAGCAGCTGGGCAGTCAGCCGGCGGACCTGGGCTGCCAGCAGCTCCACCAGCAGACGATCGACGGAGGCATGCTTCCGTCGGAGCTCCTCGAAGTGCTGACGCTGCAGCGTGCGCACCTCCAGCGGTTCGACGGCGACAGCACTCGCCGTCCTCGTCGCCGAATCGTCGAGCAATGCTTGCTCGCCGAAGCTCTCGCCGGGGCCAAGCACGGTGAGCGTGACGACATCACCGAGCGCCGTGGAGACCCGAATCGCCACCCGGCCACGCTCGATCACATAGAACTGGTTGCCAGACTCACCCTCGTGGAACAGCGTCTCGCCCTTGCTGTAGGTGCGTCGCATCATCGTCTTGAGCACCGCGCGACGATCGATGTCGGACAGAGTGCTCAGTGGACTGTGCTGCACGCCTAACCATAGATGCGATCCACGGGTCTCAGGATCGCGACCGCAAATGATCCCAACTATGGCCTCGGCGTCCTCGACGGACGCCCCGCGGGCCGATCCGCCGACGTTCCGCTGGCCTTCATCCCACCCCTCGACACCCCCCGACGCTCGATCGGCTGCCTCGACGAATCCGACCGATGCCCGGCCGGTTCCTCCTCTCCTCATGGGGCTTATCGCGGAGCACTGTGTCGCGGTCGGGGATCTGTCAGCGCGAGCACATTCGGCCCGTGTCGGCGAGCACTGTGGCGATCGGGTCAAGGGCCGATGATCGTGCCAATGAACCCGCCCGGTCACAAGAGAGAGGTCACACCAATGCTCTCCATCAATTGCCCCGCGCACGGCACGAAGGTTCTCGTCGGAACGCGACGGATCCGGTCGCTGGTCAACACCGAGCACGGAATCGTGCTGCACATGCAGTGCTATTGCGGCACGCATGTGGTCGTCGGTGCCGGCCGCGACTATGCCAGCCAGCCCATTTCTGCCCTGGCCGCATGATGAAGCGCCGCCTGTCGAGCGTCTCGACCGACCAGCGTCGAAGGTTCAGAGGTGTGCGGAGTCCCTTGGGCCCAACGTCGAGCCGTCCGACACGCAGCGAGCTTCTGCCGTCGCATGCTTCAACGACCGCGGTTGCGCTGTCTTCCCTCGTTCGCCGTGACTAGGCTGCGCGGGCTCAGGCATCGCAGATTCGAGTGAAGGTGCCCCTCATACGACTGGCGCGGCTGTGGGTTCCTGGCAATGGGCCCGGGGGACCTCTACGCTCGCCACGTGGAGCTGGACTCGGGCCTCGCCGGGATCTTGGTGATCGCCGGCCTCGCCGTTGGCGGGCTCGGGTTGCTGCTGGCCTTCGGCGCCAACCGGCGCATCGACCGCATGCGGCGATCGTTCGCCGTGCTGCAGGGCGCGGACGGCGAGGCGACGTTTGTCGAGATCGTCGACAGGAACATCGCCGAGGTCGAGATGTTGCGGGCCGAGCTCGCCGCGACGCGTGCCGAGTTGGTGGACGTACGAGGCGACCTGCGCGCGGCCATCAGGCACGTCGCCGTTGTGCGCTATGACGCCTTCGACGATGTGGGCGGGCGAATGTCCTGGTCTGCCGCGATGCTCGATGACGAGGGCGACGGGCTGGTGTTGACGTCGATTGCTGGGCGAGCGGAGTCCCGGGCCTATGCCAAGGGTGTGCGGCACGGTAACAGCGTGCTGCCGCTGTCGCCGGAAGAACGGCAGGTGCTCTCCGCAGTGATCGGTGCCGCACGCAAGGCGCGTACCGCCTAGTTCGTGACCATCTAGAGCGGGCGCACGTGCACCATCTCGCGCGCAGCGTGCAGCCGACGAGTGCAGCATCGTGGACGCCTACCGCCCGGCGGTCGTGGGCGGGAGCCAGTCTCGTGGCCGGCGAGCGCCGCCTAGCGCGGTGTCCATGGGCAGCGAGCGTGCAGGGCCGTCTGCGGCGAACCGGTTCACTTGCCACCTGGCCTCGTAGGGTTGCGCTATGCCAGGGATACCGCCCGCTCGCTACGCCTACCTCGGGCCGGAAGGGACCTTCACCGAGGCCGCCCTGCGTACTGTGTCGGCGGCCAGCCGCGCCAACCTGCAGCCGTACACGTCGGTTCTCGCCGCTCTGGACGCCGTGCGTCACGGCGAAGCGGACGCTGCGATGGTGCCGCTGGAGAACTCGGTCGAGGGCTCGGTCAATGCGACCCTTGACGAGCTGGCCACGGGTGAGCCACTCATCGTCCTGCGCGAAGTCCTGCTGCCGGTGAGTTTTGCGCTGCTGGCGCGGCCAGGGACAGAACTGGAGAAGGTGCGGCGGGTGGCGACCCATCCGCACGCAGAGGCGCAGTGTCGGCGCTGGCTCACGACCCACCTACCCGACGCCGAGTTCATCCCGGCGCCATCGACCGGTGCGGCAGCGGCGCTGGCGGCCGAGCCGGGCGGAGAGGTAGACGCGGCGGTCGCCGCACCCATCGCCGGTGACCGCTATCGGTTGGCCGTTCTCGCCGCCGATATCGAGGACAATCCGGACGCGATCACTCGGTTCGTCTTGGTCGGGCGTCCGACGGCCCCTCCGGTCGCCACCGGTGCGGACAAGACCTCGCTGGTCGCCTTTATCGCCGACGATCATCCTGGTGCCCTGCTCGAGGTCCTCACCGAGTTCGCCGTACGCGGGATCAACCTCACCCGGATCGAGTCCAGGCCAACCGGCGAGCGCTTCGGGCACTACTGCTTCTCGATCGACTGCGAGGGCCACGTCGACGATGCCCGGGTCGGCGAGGCCCTGATGGGACTGCGCAGGGTGTGCGC
>DATBRJ010000200.1:0-14456 GCA_036560395.1 Actinomycetes bacterium
TCCTCACTGCGTCCTCCTGGCCCGCGCTGGAGGCGTGAAGAAGATGACAAGAAACGATCAGGTAGTAGGAGGTGGACTCAGTCCTTCCCGCGGACCCGGCGGCGCCCTCAGAACCACCTCGATGATAGAGGCAGATCGCAGGGTGGGACGAGCGACTCACGACTTGTCGACGAGGATGCGTCTCAAGACAACGGCGGCGTGGTCGCAGCCGGCGTCGTCGACGTCGAGATGTGTGACCAGGCGGACGACATCGCCAACGGCGGAGACGAGTACACCCTCGGGGCGAGCCTTGTCGGCCAGTTCCTCGCCGCCGATCCCGGTCCCATGCGGGTCGAGGCGGACCATGTTGGTCTCGACGGCGGCAGGATCGCAGATGTCGGGAACAGCCTCAGCGAGCGTTGTGGCGAGCCGTCGCGCGCGGGCGTGGTCGTCGGCCAGCCGCGCGACGTGATGCTCCAAGGCGTACAGACCTGCGGCCGCCAGAATGCCCGCCTGGCGCCAGCCGCCGCCGAGGCGGTGCCGCAGCTCACGTGCCTCGTCGGCGCGGTTGGCGTCACAGACGACCAGCGAGCCCACCGGGGCACCGAGCCCCTTGGACAAGCACACGGAGAGCGTGTCGGCGAGTTCGCCGAACCGCCAGAGCGGCGTTCCGGTAGCCACGTGAGCGTTCCAGATCCGCGCGCCGTCACAGTGCATCAGAACCGCGCGCTCCGCGGTCAGTTCGCGCAGCCGCTCCAGTGTCGCGAGGGGGTAGACTGCCCCGCTGCCCCGGTTGTGCGTGTTCTCGACCGCGACCGCCCGGGTGGCGACAACATGCCAGGTGATCGGCCTGAGCTGGGCCCGCACCGCGTCAGGATCGAGCAGGCCGCGCTCGGAGACGAGCGTTCTGGTCTGAATACCCGCATGCTGAGCCGCGCCGCCGCCTTCGTACGTCACGATGTGCGCGTCCGCGTCGCAGAGCACTTCGCTGGCTGGCGGGCAGACCAAGCGCAGCCCGATCTGGTTGCCCATCGTGCCGGTGGGGACGAACACCGCCGCCTCCCGACCGAAGAGGCCGGCGACTGTCTCCTCCAGGCGGCGGATCGTCGGGTCCTCGCCATACACGTCGTCGCCGACTTCAGCGGCTGCCATTGCCGCGCGCATCTGCGGGCCGGGCCTGGTGACCGTGTCCGATCGCAGGTCCACGACACCCAGCTGTTCACCGCCCATGCCGCCTCACTCCGTCCTCGCTTCTGGCTCCGTGCCGGGGTAGCGCCGCTCCGAAATGATCACGCCGGGGACGCGGGATTCACCGCTGGCGGCCAGGGCCTGATCCGGCATCGCCCGACGTGGGAACGTGCTGCCCCTGCAGCATCTCGGCGACGAGGAAGGCGAGCTCCAGGGATTGCGAGCGGTTCAGCCGCGGATCGCAGACGGTCTCATAGCGCTGATACAGGTCATTCTCGACGATCGGATCGCCGCCGCCGACGCACTCGGTGACATCGTCGCCGGTGAACTCGATGTGAATGCCGCCCGGGTGGGTGCCGAGCGCGCGATGCACCTCGAAGAAGCCGCGGACCTCCTCGAGCACATCGTCGAAGCGACGCGTTTTGTGACCGCTGGGGGCGTCGAAGGTGTTGCCGTGCATGGGATCACAGACCCACGCGACGATGGCGCCGCGAGCGGTCACCTTCTCGATCAGCGAGGGCAGCACCTCCCGTACCTGGGCCGCCCCCAGCCGGGTGACGAAGGTCAGCCGTCCTGGTTCCCGATCCGGATCCAGCCGCTCGATCAATTCCATCGCGTCGTCGGGCGTTGTACCTGGACCCAGCTTGACCGCGATGGGGTTGCGGATCTGGCTCGCGAATTCCACATGGGCGCCGTTGAGCTGCCGCGTCCGCTCACCGATCCACAGCAGGTGCGCGGAGACGTCATAAGGCAATCCGGTGCGGGAGTCGGTCCGAGTCAAGGCCTGCTCATAATCGAGGACCAGTGCCTCGTGACTGGAGTACAGCTCGACGGCGTGGAACTCCTCCGGGTCTGCGCCACACGCGTGCATGAAAGCCAGGGCTTTGTCGATCTCGTTGGCGAGCCTCTCGTAACGCTGCCCGACCCCGCTCCCCCGGACGAAGTCCTGGTTCCATGCATGGACCAGGCGCAGGTCTGCGTATCCGCCGGTCGTGAACGCGCGGGCGAGGTTGAGCGTGACGGCCGCAGCGTGGTACGCCCGGAGCAGGCGGCGCGGGTCGTGTGCCCGAGCAACTGCGGTGAACTCGAAGCCATTGATCGCATCGCCCCGGTAGGCCGGCAGCTCGACGCCGGCCCGAACCTCGGTAGGCCACGTGCGCGGCTTCGCGAACTGCCCAGCCATTCGGCCCACCTTCACCACCGGCACGCTGGCGGCATAGGTGAGGACGACAGCCATCTGGAGCAGGGTCTGGATCTTGTTGCGCACGTCATCGGCGGTGGCGCCGCCGAATGTCTCCGCACAGTCGCCGCCCTGGAGAAGAAACGCTTCGCCACGAGCGACCGCCGCCAAGCGCTCCTTCAGCTGGTCGCACTCCCCCGCGAAGACCAGCGGCGGCATCGATCCGAGCTCGCTGAGGACCGCATACAAGGCTGCCGGGTCCGGCCACTCGGGCTGCTGTGCCGCGGGCAAGGAACGCCACCGGTCGAGATCACTCATTTCCACCCGAGTCAGGCTACTGGCCGCCGTGATTCACCCGATCCACGGGCGCCGAAGCGCATCCGAGACGCCACCGACTGCCGCAGCGCACGCGAGCCCTGTCCGCACCGCCAAGACGACTCCAATCCCCCATCTGGCGTCGCGCCCGGATGCATCACTCCGCGCCCCTCGAGCACCGAGAATGAGGACATTTCAGGCACGGAAGGAGAGTGCGGCAGCCAGCAGCACAGGTGCGATCTGAATACTAATCCGTATCCCGTATTGATACCATTCTGGTATGAGCACTCAGATCGCAGTCCGACTTCCGGATGAGATCGTCGCCTATCTTGATCAGCAGGTCGCATCCGGCGACGCGCCCAGCCGTGCAGCAGTTGTGACACGCGCTCTCGAGCGGGAGCGACGACGCGGTGCCGCCGAGCGCGATGCCCGGATCTATGCGGCGGCCGCCGGGGCGGGTGAGCTTGACGATCTCGCCACCTGGGCTGCAAGTCAGCCGCTGGATCTCGACTGATGCGGCCGATCCACCTCGCGCACCTGGACAAGACGCGGCCAGTGGTCGTTCTGACCCGCGAGGCTGTTCGGCCGTACCTCGCGTCGATCACCGTCGCCCCCATCACCAGCACTGTGCGGGGCTTATCGACCGAGGTCAGCCTTGGCGCCGTCAACGGCCTGGACCACGACTCCGTGATTTCGTGCGACACCATCACCACCGTGCCGCGCGCGGTGATCGGACGGCTCGTCGGCTACCTGCAGCCAGCGCAGGAGGCGGCCCTTGCGCGAGCGATCGTGGCAGCCTACGACCTCGATCTTTAGCCAGCCGCCGACCAGAGCGGGGAGATTGTCCACTTCCGTCGCATCATCGGCCACGCCCACCTCGCCAAGCTCGCCGCCGCCGCGGTGCGGGCGATCAGCCGAAAAGGACAGCGGCTTCCTCGTACTGCTCGATGGGTACGACCTTGAGTTCCTCGGTGGCGTCTGAGAGCGGCACCCGGACGATCTCGGTGCCGCGAAGAGCCACCATCTCGCCGTACGCACCCTCCTTGACCGCTGCGATCGCCTGCAGCCCGAAGCGCGTCGCGACCCATCGGTCGAAGGCGGTCGGGGTACCGCCGCGCTGTACGTGCCCTAGCACCACGAATCGGGTCTCGCGGGCGGTCCGCTGCTCGATCTCACGGGCCAGGACGTCGCCGATCCCGCCGAGGCGTACGTGTCCGAAGGCGTCGATCTCGCCAGATTGCAGCGCCATGGTGCCTTCACGTGGAGTCGCACCCTCGGCGACCACCACAATCGGCGAGTAGTTGCTCCGGAACCTGCTCTCCACCCAGGCGCAGACCTGCTCGATGTCGAACGGCACCTCAGGGATGAGAATGACGTTCGCTCCGCCGGCCATACCCGCGTGCAGAGCGATCCAGCCGGTGTGCCTGCCCATGACCTCGACGACTTGAACACGGTGGTGCGACTCCGTCGTCGTGTGCAGCCGGTCGATCGCCTCAGTCGCGATGTTGACCGCCGTGTCGAAACCGAAGGTGTAGTCGGTCGCGTTGAGGTCGTTGTCGATGGTCTTAGGCACCCCGACGACCTTCTCACCGAGGCCGTACAGCTTGGTCGCGACACCGAGGGTGTCCTCACCGCCGATCACCACCAGCGCGTCGACCTCGAGCTTTGCGAGATTCTCTCTGACCCGGTCAACGCCGCCATCGACCTTGAACGGGTTGGTGCGGGACGAGCCGAGGATGGTCCCGCCGCGCGGCAGGATGCCGCGAACGGCGTGCACGTCGAGGGTCTTGGTGTAACCCTCGAGCGGACCACGCCATCCGTCCCTGAAGCCGATGAAGTCGAACCCGAACTCGGATACGCCCCGGCGTACCACTGCCCTGATCACGGCGTTCAGGCCGGGACAGTCGCCACCTCCGGTGAGAACTCCGACGCGCATGGTCTCGCCCTTCTGCGTTTCTGCCTGCGTTGGGAACCGTCTGCCCGGGCGCCGCTGCCCGCTGCCCATGACCTCGATCACCCTACTGTTGCCCGCCGTGGATTCGAGAGCGGTCCCGACTCGATGGTTCAACGACGCGACGGCCGGTCATTCTTACGGCCGGCCGCCGCCTTCACGCCGCGTCTGGCCCGGTGACCGGGCTATGGAGCGGTAAATGGCGGAAAACCACCACCGATCGCACACGCCGCCGCGCCGACGGCTACGGTCCGGGCATGACCTTCTCGATCGTGGCACGCAGCGCCGATGGCGCCGGCTTCGGAGTGGCCGTCGCGTCCAAGTTCCTCGCTGTCGGTGCCGCGGTACCAGCCGCCGCGGCGGGAGTCGGTGCCATAGCTACCCAGTCGTACGCCAACCTCGCCTACCGCCCGGACGGTCTCGCGCTCCTCGCGGAGGGCCGGGGCGCGGCGCTGACGCTGGAGATGCTCACCTCGGCGGACGAGAAGCGGGAGACCCGGCAAGCCGGGATCGTCGACGCAAACGGGATTGCAGCAACCTTCACCGGCAGCGAGTGCCAGCCGTGGGCCGGCGGTGTCGCCGGCGACGGATATGCGATACAGGGCAACATCCTCGTCGGACCGGAGGTTGTTGAAGCCATGGAGCGCGCGTGGCTCGCGTCCGCCCACGATGCCCCGCTGACCCGACGCCTGCTGGCGGCACTCTCCGCCGGCGACCAGGTCGGCGGTGACCGGCGCGGCCGACAGAGTGCGGCATTGCTCGTCGTCACGCCAGAGGGTGGGTACGGCGGCGGCAGTGACGTCCTCGCCGACCTCCGCGTCGACGATCATCCGGCGCCTGTCCAGGAGCTTGCGCGGCTGGTCGACCTTCATGATCTATACTTCGGGGTGCCCGACCCGGAGACGCTTCTTGATCTCAGCGGCGGCCTCGAGACCGAGGTACGGGCTCGGCTGGCGATGCGTGGCTTTACCGATGGCGATCTGCAGCAGGCGCTCGCGACGTGGGCGGGCATCGAGAACTACGAGGAGCGGCTGGTGGCCGGCAAGATCGACCCTGTCGTTCTCGCCAAGCTTCGGGAAGCGCAGACGCCCTGAGCGCCATGGCCTGGTACCTAGGAGACCACTGGCCTAGGCGGCTTGGTCATGTGGTTCCGGCTCGTCGGTGGATGCCGGCGTTCGCTTGGGATGCTTTGCCGCGCTCATCAGCTCCTTGGCCTTGGTGGCGTATATGTCGACATACTCCTGGCCGGACAGCTGCATCAGCTCGTACATGATCTCGTCGGTCACCGATCGCAGCACGAACCGGTCGCCCTCCATCCCTTCGTAGCGCGAGAAGTCGAGCGGCTTACCGAACCGCACACCTGGCCTGATGATCTTGGGCAGGATACGTCCGGGTGGCTGCAGCTTCTCTGTGTCGATCATGGCGACCGGGATGACGGGGACCTTCGCTGCGAGGGCGAGCCTCGCGATCCCGGTCCGGCCCCGATACAGCCGACCGTCGGGCGAGCGGGTGCCCTCGGGATAGAGCGCGAAGAGCTCGCCCCGCTCGAGGATCTTCAGGCCGGTGCGGAGGGCCGCATCGGCCGCCCTGCCACCAGATCGATCGATTGGCACTTGCCCGACCCCGCGGAAGAACCACGCGGTCAGCCGGCCCTTGATGCCTGTGCCGGTGAAGTACTCCGCCTTAGCGGCGAACGTCACCCGCCGGGGAACCACGAGGGGCATGAAGAACGAATCGGAGAATGAGAGATGGTTGCTGGCAATGATCGCTGGGCCGTGCTCAGGAATGTTGTCAAGGCCCTCCACCCACGGCCGCCAGACGACTCGCAGAATTGGGCCGATCAAGATCCGCTTGAGGAACCAGTAGAACACGTCACCTCCCGCGATGTGTGTGAGCCGCACCGATCGTGGCAGCCGAACCCGCGACTCCCGGGATCTGCCAGGGTGAGACCCGTCGCGCGGCCTCTCTGGTCAGGAACATTAAGGACAGCTGACCAACAAGGCAACGGGAGCCTACAGATCACCGTACGCCGCATGACCTTCGCCGGATAGGCGGGTCCGGCGGCGGTGACCCCTCGCGCGGGCTCGGCGAAGATGAGGGTAGCTTCACTCGATGCCGGGACACATGAGGGGCCGCTTTCCTCGATCCCAGGACACATGAAGGGCACCTTCACCCCGACCTATGAGGTGAAGGTGCCTTCATGCGGTGACGGGGGTCGGGTAGACGTGGCACGATTTCCGACGTGATCCTGCCCGGCGCCGAGCCTTACTCTCACGATGGCGGGCCGATCGGAGCCCTGCTGATTCACGGCTTCACCGGCTGCCCGCAGTCCCTGCGGCCATGGGCCGAGTATCTCGCCGCGGCCGGCCTCACCGTACGGCTGCCACTGTTGCCCGGGCACGGGCGCACCTGGCAGGAGCTGAACGCGACCCGCTGGCCACAGTGGTACGCGGAGGTCGAGGCCGCACACACGGAGTTGACGTCGCGCTGCGGACAGACCGTCGTCATGGGCCTGTCCTTCGGGGCCGCGCTCGCGCTGCACCTGGCGATCGAGCGTCCCGACGATGTGCGCGGCCTGGTCCTGGTCAACACCTTCGTCCTCACGACAGACCGCCGTCAGGTCGCGCTGCCCGCCTTGCGCTGGATCACCGGAAGCGTGCCTGGCGTCATCAGCGACATCAAGAAACCGGGCGTCACCGAACTTGGCTACGACAGGCTGCCCTTGCAAGCGCTCTACTCGGCGACGAGGTTCCAGCGGCAGCTACGGGGGGCGCTGCCCCGACTGACCCAACCACTTCTCCTCTATCGCAGTGCCGAGGATCACGTCGTGCCTGCGGCAAGTACGGCGTACGTTCTAAGACATGCCGGTTCGCCGGATATCGAGGAGATCATGCTGCCCAACAGCTACCACGTCGCGACGCTGGACAACGACGCCGAGGAGATCTTCGCCGGATCTCTCGCATTCGTCCGTCGTCTCGCCACCCGCCAGAACTCCACGGGAGCGTCCAACGGACCCGCGACACCCCCTGAGTCCCGGCTCGACACAACGCACGCGGATGGCTGAGGCCGGCGCGATGCGCCCACGCGACAATGGGCTGACGGCCGCCTCCTATGCGCCATTGGCCGACATCGACCCCCGCTTGACCGCGAGCCTTCTCGACGCGCTGCGCGAGGCGGGCGTCGCGGCCTACGTCGTTTCCGCGAGCAGCCGGGCGAGCCTCGGCTGGCATGTCGACGCACCGTACCGCCCGGTCGACCGGCTTTACGTCGACGCTGGCGCCTCCGGCCGGGCGCAGGCCGTCCTCAAGGCCGCACTTCCGCCAGCAGACCCTCGGGCCAGACCATCCGGCCCGGTATCTGACTGGTTCGCCCGCGGAGACGTCGGACCCGTACCACACCCACAGAGCCGGAGCGACGAGATACCCGCCGAGGCAGAGCCGACCCAAGGGGCAGCCCCACCGGATGGTGAAGCCGGCTCTGTGCCACCCGACCTCGACTCGGCCTGGCAGCAGATCATCGCCGGGTACGACGCAACACCGGCCGATTCAGTGCCGGGCTGGCCTGCCGACGAGGACGTTCGTGACGAGTCGGCGCGCGAGGGACGGGTCATCCGCAGAGTCGAGGCGGCCGAGCCGGTGGAACTGGTTGAGTCGCCCTCCGCACCCGGCCAGGAGCCAGATGACGAGCACTTCGTTCCCCCCACGCCGCCACCGCTGCCGTCAGTGGAGCGGGTCACCAAGTTCGCGTGGGCGGGAGTGCTCGGCGGGCCGGCCGTTCTGCTGGCCGCGTCCTTCGGTCTCGCGCTGCCTAGTTGGGCGCCAGGCCTGGCGGTCATCGCCTTTATCGGCGGCTTCGTCACGCTGGTGATGCGATTGAAGGACCGGCCCGACTCCGACCCGGACGACGGCGCCGTAGTCTGAGCCTCCGTCAGACAATCTGCACGGCCGGCGGCAGCACCATGCATGCCGCGGTGGTCATGCGAGGAGGGCAGGCGGGTGCAACTTAGCGAGACAGTCGAGATCCGGGGTCATCTGTTGGACGCGGGGACTCTGACCAAGATCCTCGACGACATCAGAGACTACGACGGCGATTATGTGATCGAGCGGTTCGACGTCGGCAAGGACCATGACGACGAGTCATATGCCCGGATCGTGGTAACCGCAGCCGATGACCATCTCTCCAGGCTTGTCAACAGGCTTCAAGGCCACGGTGTCAATCCGGTGGATCCCAGCGAGGTCGAGATTCGCGCGGCCGACGCCGACGGTGTCTTCCCAGACGACTTCTACTCGACCACCAACCTCGAGACCTTCGTCCGGCTGGGCGGCGACTGGATCCGGGTGGAAAACCCGGAGATGGATTGCGGGCTGCTGGTCGTCGACAACCGCGTGCGAACGATCCCGGTGAGCGAGGTCAAGGCCGACGACCGGATCGTCTGCGGGACCAGCGGGGTCCGGGTCGTGCCGGTTGCAGAGGTTGAGCGCGGCGGCAGCGCATTCGAGTTCATGAATTCCGAGGTCTCGTCCGAGAAGCCGCAGGCCGTGCTCGTCCGGCAGATTGCCGACCAGATGCGGGCGGTTAAGGCCGGCGGCGGCAAGATCCTCTGGGTCGGTGGTCCCGCCGTCGTGCACACCGGCGCAGCACCTGCGATGGTGGCGCTCGTCGAGGCCGGGTTCGTAGACGTGCTCTTCGCGGGGAACGCACTGGCTACCCACGACATCGAGGCGGCGCTGTTCGGTACTTCTCTCGGGGTCGATCTGTCACGCGGTCGCGGTGTCGAGCACGGGCACGAACACCATATCCGCGCGATCAACAAGATCCGTCGAGCCGGCTCGATCGCCGCGGCCGTCGAGAACGGCGTACTGACCGGCGGTGTGATGCACGCGATGGTCGAAGCCGGCAAGCGGTTCGTGCTGGTGGGTTCGGTCCGTGATGACGGTCCACTGCCCGACGTCTATACCGATGTCATCGAGGGACAGCGAGCCATGCGCGCGGAGTTGTCGGGCGTCGGCTTCGCAATCATGGTCGCGACGATGCTGCACTCGGTGGCGACCGGCAACATCCTGCCGGCGTCGATCCCGCTGGTCTGCGTCGACATCAACCAGGCGACCGTCACCAAGCTCGCCGATCGGGGCTCGGCGCAAGCGCGGGGCATCGTTACGGACATCGGTCTTTTCCTCGAGCAGCTCGCCCGCGAACTCGTCCCCGACTACCGCCACCCCCTGACCGTGAGGACCTGACCATCTCGGGTACCAACCCACTCCGTGGAATGCAGCCCGCTGCGGATGACCTGGCGCTGCGCCCCTCGAACGTCTACCTCCCGGCCCGAGGACGGGGCCGCCCTGCTGCGCGCGCTGCGTTGGGCGCCGCCCTTCACCTGAAGAACGGCACCACGCCCAACTTCGCCGTTGAAGAAGGGCGCTGTTTCAAGCCCCTCACTAGGAACGGCACCCTGCCCAACCCGCGACTCGCCACGCGAAGGGACTGGCGTAGATACCTGACCTGCTCAGCTCAGGAACGATAGACCTGACCTGCTCAGCTCAGGAACGATGGACACTGACCCAGAACAAATCGGTCGGGCTCATTGATCGATGGACTGTGAGCCGGAATAGACCGGGCCATCTGGCTGGGTGCTTGTCCAATGACCTATCAGGAGGGGCCAACTGCTCTGGCTGACTGGCCAACGAAGTACAGCGAGGCAGTCGATGAGCGTCGGCTCCACGATTGCGCGCGGGTTCCGCGCCCCACCTGCCCCCGGCCGTACAAGGGCACGGGGGCGGGCTCCATCGACGGCCGCATAGGCCGCGCCCAGCGCGTCACCGGTGACCTGCCTGGGATCCCCGGCACGGGGCCGCCAGGTATTTGACCGACGCCGCACGGTGCACCGAAGAAGGGGAACCTGGCTCAACCCGCAGCGGAGGAAGGGCACCTCGCTTCAGGAAATCTGGAGCAAGGTGCCGTTCTGCAGATACATCAAGGTCGGGTTAGGCGAAGCCGGAGGCAGGCGGGTCGTCGGGGCCGGACTGCTCAGCCAGGAAGCGCTCGAACTCGGCGCCGAGCTCCTCGGCGGTCGGCAGCGGACCGGGCGTCGTGAGCAAGTTCGTGCCATCCCGCCCGCGGACGTAGGCGTCGTACTGCTGCTCGAGCGCAGTCACCAACGCGACAGCGTCGGTGTCCCCCTTGATCCGCTCGTCGATGTCGCCGCGCAACTGCTCGGCCGCCGCATGCAAGCCCTCGGTGGGGAGCAGAAGTCCGGTCGCCTTGCTCACCGAGTTCAGTACGAGCTCGGCGGCGGCAGGATAGTCGGTCTGCGAAAGGTAGTGCGGCACATGGACAGCGAAGCCGATTGCGTCCCGCCCGTTGCGGCCCAGCTCGTACTCGAGCAGGTGGCCTGCACTGCCCGGAACGAGGACCCGTTGCAGCCAGGGCTCATACCCAGTGATCAGCTCACGGCGGGTGGCATGGGCAGTGATGCCGGTCGGCCGGGTATGCGGAACCGCCATCGGGATCGCGTTCAGACCGACCGTCAGCCGAACCCCGAGCCGATCAATGATCTCCTGTACGGCGGCCGTGAAACGGCGCCAGAGCAAGTCCGGTTCCGGCCCGGTGAGGAGGAGGAACGGCACGCCGGCGCGGTCATGCAGCAGATGAATGGCGAGGGCCGGATCCTCGTAGCTCTCCCAGTGATCTTCCATGAAGGTCATGATCGGTCGCCGGGACCGGTAGTCGAGCAGCCGGTCGATGTCGAACGTCGCGACCGGGCGGGGGTCGAGCGTGGCGGTCATGTGCTCAGCGGCCAGTCGGGTCGAACCGCCGGCGTCGACGAACCCGGTCATCGCTTGGATCAGAACCGGCCGACCGAGATCGGGCAGGTCGCTAGCGAGCTCGTAGAGCTCATCGGGATCGGGCACCAGTGACGACCTCCAACGCGTACCCCGCAAAATAGCTCAACACCAGTGTGAACGCGCGAGCTCCGGCCGCTAGTCCCGGGCCTGGACGAGACGACTGCTCAGGCCGGCTGCTGGGCGGGCACACGCACGGTGGCGAGCACCGGGCGGTGATCACTGGCGACATCAAGACCAGGAAGATGCTCTGGAACCCCGCAGCGGACGACCTCGATCTGATCGGAGACGAAGATCCCGTCGATCCGCTTGTACGGATGTTTGGCGTTGCTCGTGAATTCGCCGCCCCACGGAGCCGCGGAATAAGCGTCGCGGAACTTGGTGGCTAGGGCCCGCCATGATTCGCCGGTCGGGCGCTCGTTGATGTCTCCGGCCACGATGACGTGTGGGGTGCCGACGCCCGGGAGCGATGCCACTCGGTCCAGGTGTCCGAGCACCTCGTCGACCTGCTCCCTGCGCTCTGGCGTGAGGAGGGACAGGTGGATGCTGGCGACGCAGAGACGGGCGGTGGTGGGGAGAGGTGCCTGGCCAGGGCCCGGAATGTCGATGATGGCGACTGCCAGACCGCGCTGGTACAAGCCGGGCACCTTGGTCAGCTTGCGGTTCTCCGCATAAACCACCTTCGTTCGCAGGCTGCCGAGGAGCAACATCGCACCGGCCGCTCGCCCGCCGGTGAGGACGACAAGGCCGGCCTCGTGAGCCAGCCAGGCGCATTTGGTCCGCCAGCGGAGGAACCGTGGGGCCTCCTGGACGCACACGACGTCGGGGTCGCAGTCGCGGATGACCTGGAACAGCGCCTGCGTGTCGTCGCGCATCGACCGGATGTTGTACGACAGCACGCGCAGCTCCACGGTTCCAGCAGCGGGCTCGATGCTCGCCGCTGCGCTGTCGCCCGCCGCGAGCGCCGTACCTGCCGGCGGGATGACCTCGTCAGTCATCCCGCCGGCAGGTTCAGGCGTCGTGGTCAAAGATCCTCCGCGATCGCGGAGCGGCGGAGCTCATGCTCGAGCTGCTCGATCTCCGCGCCACCGGCCATTTGTTCGGTGAGCTCGTCGCGGGAGATATCCGCCTTGGCAAAGTCGCCGACGCCGCGCCCGCGCTTGAGGATGATGAAGTGATCGCCCACCGGATAGGCGTGATGCGGATTGTGGGTGATGAAGATCACGCCGAGCCCGCGGTCGCGGGCCGCGGCGATCCTCCCCAGCACGACCCCCGCCTGCCTCACACCCAGCGCGGAGGTCGGCTCGTCGAGAATCAGCACCCGCGCACCGTGGTAGGCGGCCCGGGCGATGGCGACACATTGCCGCTCGCCACCGGAGAGCGTGCCGACAGGCTGATCGACATCACGGATGTCGATGCCCATGGCGGCCATCTCCCGACGGGCGACTTGGCGCGCCATCGACACGTCGAAGCGACGCATCGGACCCATACCCTTGGTGGGCTCGGAGCCGAGGAAGAAGTTCCGCCACACGGACATCAGCGGGATCATCGCGAGGTCTTGGTAGACCGTGGCGATGCCACGATCGAGTGCCTCCCGCGGCGAGGAGAACCGCACCGGCACGCCATCGATGGAATACACGCCCTCGTCCGGTGGATGGACGCCCGACAAGATCTTGATCAGGGTCGACTTGCCGGCGCCGTTGTCGCCGAGGATGCAGGTCACGCTGCCTGCCCTGACGACGGCGGACACCTCGGAGAGCGCGATGACCGAACCGAAGTATTTGGAGACGCGGTCGACCTCGAGCAGTGGCGGGGCCTGAACCGGAGGGACGGTCCTTTCCTCGAGCGACGGTGTGGTCATCGTCGTGTCCTCTCCGCATAGCGCCGGACGAACGCGTTGGTCAGGGCCGCAAACAACAGCATGACGCCGAGGAAGAACCTGAACCAGTCGGCGTCCCAGCCGGCGAAGATGATCCCCCGATCGGCCATCCCGAAAATGATCGCGCCGACGGACGCCCCGATCGCCGAGCCATAGCCACCGGTCAGCAGGCAGCCGCCGATGACCGCGGCGATGATGAAGATGAACTCCTGACCGATACCCGTGTTGGCTTGCACTGAGGTGAGCCGGACCGCGTTGATCGTGCCCACCAGCCACGCCGCGCCAGCGGTCGTCATGAACAGCGCGACCTTGGTCCGGGAGGCGGGCACCCCGACCGATCTTGCGGCCTGGGCGTTCCCGCCCACCGCGAAGATCCAGTTCCCCGGCCTGGTCCGCATGAGTATCCAGGTCGCGAGTGCGGTGATGGCGATCCACCACAGGATCGCAACGCGGAAGTCGGCGCCGAAGACGTGGAAGGTGCGGGCGAACACCGCGTGAGCGGAGTCGTAGCCGTCCGCTCGACCGAGCCCGCTCACCTGCACGGTGTCGGTCAGTGCCTTGGTGACCCCGAGGTTGAGACCCTGAAGCATGAGGAACGTGCCCAGGGTCACGATGAAGCTGGGCAGGCCGGTCTTGATGACGACCACGCCGTTGAACGCTCCGACGACCAGCGCGATGGCAAGCGCGGCCGCCATGGCGAGCCAGACGTTCCAGCCGTACTTCGTGGCAAGGATGGCGATGGTCAAGCCGACCGTGCCGGTCATGACACCCGCCGAAATGTCGAACTCGCCACCGATCATGAGCAATCCGACGGCGACGGCCATGATGCCATAGGTAGACGCGATGTCGAGCCAGTTCGAGATCCCGGCGGCCGAGCTGAACACCGACGACTGGGCGGAGAAGAACACGAAGACGACGATCGCTCCGATCACCGAGGCGAGCTCAGGGCGAACCAGGAGTCTGCGTAGCAGGCCGACGTGGGCAACCCGCTCGTCGACCGGTGGTGCAGCAGTAGTCATTGACGTCCCTCCCGCGGGAGATCAAGCACGAGCGCCCGTCCCCCCGATCAAGAAGCTCTGCCGCCTCGGCCTGGGGCGACCGGTGCTCCTTGATCGGCGAGGACGG
>DATBRJ010000201.1:0-1626 GCA_036560395.1 Actinomycetes bacterium
TGGCTAACCGCCGTCCTACGAGCGTCGCATAGAGCCCGTCGTCTGGCCGGCCGCTAGAGACCAGGCGCAACCGGTCCTCGTCCACCTCCCTGAGGTCGACCAGTGCGGCGCCCACCTCCAGCTGCGTGTGCGGGCGGACCAGCACGTACGGGTCGACGGGCACCGCCTTGACCCTCGTGCCCAGCCGGACCAGTCCAACCGTCACCAGGTCGACCAGATCGCTGGCCGTGTCCGACATCCGTCCCATGCCGGAGATACCGCGGGCGGCCTCGGCCAGCGTGCCGAGATCGGTTTGGGCAACTCGCAACACACCGAGGCCGTCCCGGTCCGGATCGGTGACGGCGTGGACGCTTGAACCAGCGGATACCACGATGTCCTCGGCGGTACGCACCCCGGAGCTGCCGTTGTGCTCGCCGACAAGAAGCGCGGTGCCGGATGTCGGTTCAGTCAGGGCCACGGCGAGCGCCTCATTGTGTGCCACGATGCCGCCGTCGATCAAGCTTACCTCGTCCCCCTTGGCGAGGGCCTCGTAGGCGTGCCTCACGACCTCGTCGAGCGCGATTCGGATCGTGCGGCAGGCGGTCACGGAGACAGATGCAGGTAACTGGCCGCGGATCGACTCCGCCGTCCATTCGGGCGCGAGCACAGAAACCCGTCCGTCAGGGACGACCTCCCGCAGCTGGGCCACGAGCGCGGCGAGGACCGTCCCCTCGGCGCGGTCGAACAAGGCGGCCGGCTGGGTGCCGTCCATGCCGCCCACCGCGACCAGCAGCGTCGTCAGCTCAAGCTCCCAGTGATCCCCGCCGAACATCCCGCCCACTGTGCTGACGCGAATGCCCTGTTCAGCGACCGTCGTA
Organism: Actinomycetes bacterium; assembly: GCA_036560395.1. Taxonomy (GTDB): domain Bacteria; phylum Actinomycetota; class Actinomycetes; order JAKEEW01; family JAKEEW01; genus DASYTV01. Next base: position 858 of record DATBRJ010000201.1, read on the forward strand.
ACACCGCCGAACGCTACCGCACCGAGTCAGGACTGTTCACCCCAACTACGACGGTCCTTGGTTGCGCTCCGCACAGTGCCCCCGGCACGGGGCGTTATCCCTGCAAGCTCTTCGCCCCGCGCCCAAGGGCGGGTGGGCTGGTCAGGAAGCCGACACCCCAGGCGCTGTGCATCGTCGGATAGACGACAGGGAGCCACGCCCAGGCACGTGCTGGCAGCCCACGCCCGGTGAGGGCGGATCCAGCCAGGATGCCGAGCAGATAACCGACAGGGACGAGGAACCCCGCTGCCAGCCATCCGGGTCCGATAGTCACCCCTAGGAGACCGGCCAGGGTGCCAAGCGCCGCCGCGATCACGGCGAGTGGCGGGGCCAGGTAACGCAGGTTGCCCGATCCTCGGTGCTGCCGCATGACGACCCGGCGCCAACGCCCGTAGTGAAAGTACTGACGTGCGAGCGCGCGCACCGTTGAACGCGGCCGGTAGGAGACGCGCATCCGTGGCTGAAACCAGACCAGGCCACCGGCACGCCGGATCCGATAGTTCATCTCCCAGTCTTGCGCCCGCAGGAAGGCCTCGTCGTAGCCACCGACACGTTCGAGCGCCGATCGCCGGAACACGCCGAGATAGACAGTGTCGGCGGGACCGGGCTCACCGCCGGTGTGAAAGCGCGCGTTACCGACGCCCAGCTTCGTGGTCATCGCCCGCGCCACAGCCTCCTCGAACGGCGTCTTACCCTCGGCCCACATGATGCCGCCGACGTTGTCCGCTCC
>DATBRJ010000202.1:0-19166 GCA_036560395.1 Actinomycetes bacterium
GGTCGGCATCGGCGGCATCACGCTGGGCGGCGGCATCGGCTATCTCGTCCGCAAGTACGGCCTCACCATCGACGACCTCCTCGCGGTTGACATCGTCACCGCGGACGGCAATCTGCTCCGGGCGGACGCGGAGTCACATCCTGACCTCTTTTGGGCCCTCCGTGGTGGTGGGGGCAACTTCGGGGTGGCAACCCGATTCCGCCTCCGGCTGCACCAGGTCGACTCGATCGTCGGTGGCATGCTCATGCTCCCGGCCACGCCGCAGCTCATCCAGTCCTTCATCGCCGAGGCCGAAGCTGCGCCGGACGAGCTGTCGACGATCGCAAACGTCATGCCGGCGCCGCCGATGCCATTCGTGCCCGCCGAACAGCACGGACAGCTCTCCATTTTGGCGCTGATGTGCTTCGTGGGACCGCCCGAGGCCGGAGAGCGCGCCATGGTGCCCTTCCGCGCGCTTGCCACGCCGATCGCCGACATGCTCCGCCCGATGCCCTACCCGGAGATCTATCCGCCGGATGAGGAGGGCTACCACCCGAGGTCGGCAGTCCGCACGATGTTCGTCGACTCGGTCGATACAGCGACGGCGGAGACGATCGTGGGTCATGTCCAGGCGTCCAGCGCGATGATGGCCGTGGCACAGCTGCGAGTGCTCGGCGGCGCGATGGCCCGGGTGTCCCCAGACGCCACGGCCTTCGCGCACCGCAACCGGCGGATCATGGCGACCGTCGCCGCCCTCTACGAGCAACCTGGCGAGGCCCCCAAGCACGAAGAGTGGGCGAGCCGCTTCGCCGCGTCGCTGTGGGACGGCGAGCCCGCGGCCTATGTCAACTTCCTCGGTGACGAGGGCGAGGAGAGGGTGCGCCAGGCATACCCGGGCTCGACGTGGGATCGGCTGTGCTCGGTCAAATCGCAGTACGACCCCACCAACCTCTTCCGGCTCAACCAGAACATCCCACCGGCCGGCGCGGGCTCTTGATCGACACTGCTTGCTAATCCGGGACACCGAACACCCCTCTAAGCCGTCGCGCCACTGTCGGGAGCTCGGCAACAGCCCATACTTGGGGTGTCGAAGAGGGAGCAGGTTTGCGAAGGAAGGTTGTCGCTGGGCTCACGATCCTGTTCGGCCTCTATTTCGTCGTACGGGCAGTGGTCGAGCTCTTTGTGATCGACATCAATAACCCGGCGAGCTATCGCGACGACTGGGGCGGCCCGAGCCTGTTGGGCGTACTCGCGATCCACTGCGGGCCGGGCCTGCTCGCGCTGATCGCGTTCGGCGTAGTGCTGCTGCGACGTCGGCGGGTCACCGCGAACGGTGCGAGGGTCTAGGGTCGCGGCAGGATCAGCAGCTGGTCGTCGTCGAGCTCGATGCGCGTCCCGAACGGACGGCTGATCTTGTCGAGCACGGTGCGCAGCCACCCACGGTCATCGGGGTCCGCGTGCCGGAGACGCATTCGGCGGGCCTGCATCGGCGCCATCCGGAGCCCGTCGAGCGCACCGTCGGACGGGTCGAGGCCGGCAAACCACAACAACCGCAAGTCGTCCCGGTATCGGTCGTACCCGCCGATCCCCTCGTAGTCGTCGATCAGATCACCGGATCCGTAGAGAATGAGTCGATTCCGGTACACCTCGACCGGACGCGGATGGTGGGACGAGTGCCCGTGGAGGACGTCCACGCCGCCGTCGATCAGCCGATGCGCGAAGTCAACCTGACCGCTCGGCACGTCGTACCCCCAGTTAGAACCCCAATGCACCGAGGCGACGACGACATCGCCCGGTTGCTTCAGCGCACCGACGCTCTTCAGGACTTCGTCGGCGCTCGCCGGTGACAGGTCGCGCAGGAACATGACGCCCGGCCGGTCCGCCGTCGCCGCCCAGCTGGCCGGGATCCCGCTGGTCGGCGCTCCAAGCGCGAGGACGATCACCCGGCGTCCTTTGCCATCGGTGAGGATCGCAGGCTGCCCGGCCTCCATGGCGTTCCGGCCCGCTCCGATGGGCCGGATACCAACGCGAGTCAGCGCGTCGAGCGTGTCCAGGAGACCGCGACGGCCGAAGTCGAGCACGTGGTTGTTCGCCAGCGTGCACCCATCGAGGCCTGCCGACACCAGGCACGGGATGTTGGAGGGGCTCATCCGGTAGTGAACCCCTTTCTCGTACGCGACATCTGCGCTCGACGTGATGCTCGTCTCGAGATTCACGATCCGCAGGTCCGGCGCGAGGTGATCGAGGACTTGCAGCGCATCTCCCCACGGCCAGCTGAAATCGACGGGACGCGGAATCGGCCCGTTCGCCGCCTCGGCCAATGTGACGTAATCCCTGGCGTCCTTGACGTGGGCCTCCCAGAGCGCCGGATCGCCCGGGTGAGGCAGGATCTGGTCGACCCCGCGGCCGGTCATCACATCGCCGCCGAGGAACAAGATCACGTCAACGACCTCCTCGCCGCCAGCGCGCTAATCCCACTCGGCGACGACGGGAATGACGTCGCGGCCCATGATCTCCAGTGGGTTGATCCGGTCGACATCGACTACCCAGCCGAGCACAGTCTGGATGCCCATCTCGGACAGCCAGCGGAGCTGGCCGAGCAGTTCCTGCGTTTTCGAGCCGTCAGGACCGACGTCGAACCCGAACGGCGCGGTCGTCTCGATCGCGTCGTAGTCGCGCCCCTCCTCGTCGCAAAGCCGGCGGAGCAAGTCGAGCTGGCGCGGGATTTCGGGCGAGGGGCGGATGTTGCAGGCATCGCCGTACCGCGCGACCAGAGGCAGCGTCCGTCGCTCCCCGCTGCCAGCGATGAGGATCGGTGGATGTGGCCGGCTGAGGCTCTGGGGCAAGTTGAGTGCCCGTTCCATGCGGACATGGTGGCCGTGGAACGCCTCGCCGCTGCCCTGCTCGCCGTCCCACATCTGCAAGCAGGCCTGGATGGTCTCCTCGAGGATGTCGAAGCGCTCCCGCAGCGATGGGAACGAGAGTCCCAGTCCTGCCGCCTCCTCTGGGTAGTCGCCCGCGCCGATGCCGAGCATCGCCCGGCCGCCGGAGAGGACGTCGAGGGTGGTGACCATCTTGGCGAGGAGCCCGGCCGGCCGGTAGGAAGCGGCGGTCGCGAGAGTCATGAGCCGCACCCGCTGTGTCTGTGCGGCGATGAAGCTGAGTGCCGTATATGCCTCGATGTGGTTCTCCTCCGGTCCGCCCACGATCGGATGCAGCCACACATGGTCAGCAGTGTCGATCATGTCGAAGCCCACGGCCTCGGCGGTCTCGACGATTTCTGTTAGCAACGCGCCCATGCGGGCACTGCCACCCGCCCAGCTCGTCGAGGCGATGTGCAGGCCGAGTTTCACGAGACATCAACTCCTCAGATCAGGCGTGCAGGCAGGCCCGGGATGGGTTTCCGCAGCCGCTGGTCAACGCCTCCGAGTCCTTTCGCTGCAGCCGGGTCCCTCGGCCGCCCCGGGGGCGAGGCCGAACGCGCGTCGGAGCGCCGTCACAGCCAGTGGTTGTCGTGGCGAAGGTAGAACTCTGCCTTCTGCTCATCGCTGAGGCCCGCCAGGCCCTCTGCAAGGCCTTCGAAATAGGCCTCTCTGGGTGCCCCCGGGCTGAACAAGATCAACATTGATGCCGGGCCGGATTCGTTGCGGAAGGCGTGGATGCCGCCCTCTGGAACGTACAAGAAGTCCCCTGGCGTGGCGTCTATCCATCGCTCGCCGTTATAGAGGCGAACCGTCCCTGAAAGGACGTAGAACGACTCGGACATCGTTCGGTGGAAATGCGCACTAGGCCCGCTCGGCTCTTGACCCATGTCCCATCGGTAGAGGCCGAACGCCCCGTGGGTGGATGCGCCGGTCGCGAGGTAGTGCGCCGCTCCGCCGGAGCGATAGGTCACCTCGGGCTGCTGCGTCACCGGCCGGAGGACACCGCTGGCCTCTCCGCCCTCGCCGAAATATCGCGGCTCTGGGTAGGACATCCTCACTCCTTCGGTTCCGGCGCTCTGGTTGCCCATGGCCCGGTCACTCCGGGTGCCCGCTGCTAAGGCTCGGCCGGCGCCGGCAACGTGCGGGGACGATCTCGTTAGTGGATCGTCGGTGGGCTACGCAGCCGTTTCAGGGGCTACCTAGGTTGCCCGCCGCCTTGGTCGGCCCCAGCCAAGCCAGGTAGGTGATCGTAATAGCTCAACGCTGGCGCGGACGCTCACGGCTTGACGAGCGCACGGGCCGCGTCGGTGATGGCCGCCGCGTCGATGCCCGCGGCGCGGAGTTGCTCGGCCGGAGTTGCTGACCCTGGCATCGACCTGACAGCGAGCTTCGCGAAGCGACGCGGCTGGCCGTCGCTGGCGAGCGCGGCCAAGACGGCGTCCCCGAGCCCACCCTCCGGCCAGTGGTCCTCCACGGTCATGACGTGCCCGGTCTCGCGGGCCGCCCAGCGAAGTGTGGCCTTGTCGATGGGCTTGATGGAGTATGCGTCGATCACCCGGGCCGGCAGGCCTTCGCTGGCTAGCTGCTCCGCCGCTTGTATCGCCTCGGCGACGGTGATCCCAGCCGCGACGATGGACAATCGGTCGTCTGGGCTCGCCCCGATGACCCGGCTGCCACCGATGGGGAACTCCTCGTCCGGGCCGTACAGGACCGGTGTCTCGCCACGGGTCGTCCGCAAGTAGGAGATCCCCGGTCGCTCCGCCATCGCCGCGACAAGGGCAGCGGTCTGGTTGGCATCGCAGGGGTAGAGGACCGTGCTTCCGTAGACGGCCCGCAATGCCGCAAGATCCTCCAGGCCCATCTGGGACGGACCATCTTGGCCGATCGACACCCCAGCGTGCGAGCCGACCAGGCGAAGATTGGCCTGGCTGATCGCCGCCATCCGGATGAAGTCGTACGCTCGGGTAAGGAAGGCCGCGAACGTGGCCGCATAGGGCATCCAACCGCGCACCTGCAGCCCGACCGCAGTGGCGATCATTTGCTGCTCTGCGATGTAGGACTCGAAAAACCGGTCCGGGTGTGCCTCGGCAAACTGCTCGGCCCTGGTGGAGTCCGCTACTTCACCATCGAGGACGACGACGTCGGCCCTCGCGTCGCCGAGCGCGGCGAGTGCCGCGCCGAATGCTGTCCTCGTGGCCACCTGCTCGCCGGTATCCCATCTCGGCAGCCGCGGCGGCGCGGTTGGCCGATCGACCACCTGAAAGGCGGGTGGCGGCGCAACCGTCACTCGGATATCCCGCTGGCCGCCGAGCTCCCTGATCGCCTCGTCCGGATCGCTGAGCGGCTTGCCATGCATTCCTAGCTTGTCCTCCACGGCGGCCACGCCCTTGCCCTTCTTCGTGCGGGCCAGGATCGCCGTCGGCTTGCCCGTCGTGGCGACCGCTTCGCCGTACGCCCGGTCGATCTCAGCGACGTCGTGTCCGTCGATCTCGATGATGTGCCAGTCGAAGGCGCCGATCCGCCGCGCGTATGCCGCGGTGTCCCACTGATGGCGGGTCGGCCCGTGCTGGCCGAGCCTGTTCACGTCGACGATCGCGACAAGGTTGTCGAGCCTGGAGTACCCGGCCTGCTCGAACGCCTCCCACATCGATCCTTCGGCAAGCTCGCTGTCGCCGCAGAGCACCCAAATCCGGTAAGGCGCATCCTCGAGCCGTTTCCCGGAGAGGGCGATCCCTACGCCGATTGGAAGCCCCTGGCCCAACGAGCCGGTAGCGACATCGACCCAGGGCAGCCGCGGTGTCGGGTGGCCCTCGAGCCGGCTGCCCTCCTGACGGAACGTCAACAGCTCGTCGTCGGTGATCGCGCCGGCAGCTTTGTACATGGCGTAGAGCAGCGGAGACGCGTGACCCTTGGAGAAGATCAGATGATCATTGCCGGGCTTATCCGGTGCGTCGAAGTCATAACGCAGGTGTCTTGCGAGGAGGACCGCCATGAGATCGGCCGCCGACATGGACGATGTGGGATGGCCTGATCCGGCTGCAGCCGAGCAGCGGACGGCGTCGACCCGCAGCTGCTGACCGAGTTCAGCGAGGTAGGCATAGTCCGGTGTTTGCGCTGCCATGCAGGCTTGCCTACCCACTCGGCTGGGCACCGATTCAGCCGCAGCAGGCTCAGCGCAACTGACCCCGCGGGTTCCGCCACCCCGGCCGCCGTCGTGAATGAGCAACGCGCCAGCATGGGTGCGTGCCAACGGAGCGGAGAGATCTCTTGCGGGCGGCTGTCGACGTCGCAGAGCGCGCGGCGGAGCGTTCAGGTGTTGACGTGAGGCTGATCGGCAGTCTTGCGGAGATCCATGCCGTCTCTTCCCTCTTCGACCGCATCTGGCAGCCGGACAAGAGCAATCCGCCGGTGACGGTCGACCAGCTTCGCGCGATGACGTACGCGGGGAACTACCTCGCAGGCGCCTTCGATCACGGGTCGTTGGTGGGCGCCTGCGTCGGCTTCTTCGCCGCGCCCGCGGGTGTTTCCATGCATTCCCATGTCGCCGGCGTAGCGGCCAATGTTCGTGGCCGGAGTGTCGGCTTCGCGCTCAAGCTGCATCAACGCGCCTGGGCCCTCGGGCAGGGTCTGACCGAGGTGACGTGGACCTTCGACCCGCTGGTGCGGCGCAATGCCTACTTCAACCTGGTCAAGCTCGCCGCCACCCCCCGCGACTACCTCGTCGACTTCTACGGGGACATGGACGATGGGATCAACATCGGCCAGGGTAGCGACCGGCTGCTCGTCGGCTGGGACCTGGCCTCCGACGCCGTGGTCGAGGCATGTGCTGGGCGCGCCGTCGGTGCTGATGACAGCGTGACGGCGGCTGCTCCGCTCGCCTTGCGTGAGGACAAGCTGGGGGAGCCGCAGGTGGCTGGCGGGCCTGGAACGAAGGATGTACAGATCATCCGGGTCCAGACCCCGGCGGATATCGAGAAACTTCGGCAGGTGAATCCGGCCGCCGCGAAACGGTGGCGCCTGGCCGTCCGTGATGTGCTTGGAGGCCTCGTCGCAGCCGGGGCACAAGTGACGGGATTCTCGCGGTCGGGGTGGTACGCAGTGGAGAGGGTGCCGCGGTGAGGCTCACCGGATTCGAGCTGCGCCGTATTTCGTTGCCGTTGGTCGCCCCGTTCCGTACGTCGTTCGGGGTCGAGTCGGAGCGCGACGTGCTCCTGCTGCGGGCGGTCACCCCCGACGGCCATGGCTGGGGGGAGTGTGTCGCGGCGACCGAGCCGCTGTATTCGTCGGAGTACGTCGACGGGGCCGCGGACGTCATTCATCGCTACCTCGCGCCGAGGGTGCTGGCCGTCGACGACCTCAACCCACTGCAGGTCACGCCGCTGCTCGTTCCGATCAAAGGGCACCGAATGGCGAAGGCCGCGGTCGAGATGGCGGTGCTCGATGCCTGGCTGCGCGCTCGCGGCGAGTCGTTCGGGCTCTACCTCGGCGCTACCCGCACCCGCGTTCCGGCGGGTGTCTCCGTAGGGATCATGGATTCCGTGCCGGCGTTGATCGATGCAGTAATGACATACCTCGATCAGGGTTACGTCAGAATCAAGCTCAAGATCGAGCCAGGGTGGGACGTGAAGCCGGTGAGCGCGGTCAGAGAGCGGTTCGGCGACGATCTTCTTCTGCAGGTCGACGCGAACGCCGCGTACGCCCTCTCCGACGCGCGGACTCTCGCCGCACTTGACCGGTTCGACCTGCTGCTGATCGAGCAGCCACTCGGTGAGGAGGACCTCCGCGAGCATGCTGAGCTCGCCACCTTGATCCGCACGCCGATCTGCCTGGACGAATCGATCACGTCCGCGAAGGCTGCCGTCGACGCGCTCGCGCTGCGGGCGGCTCGAATCATCAACATCAAACCGGGCAGGGTCGGCGGCTACCTGGAGGCTCGGCGCATCCACGACCTGTGCCGGGCCAGCGGGGTCGCGGTCTGGTGCGGCGGGATGCTGGAGACCGGCCTTGGCCGCGCGGGTAACGTCGCGCTGGCCGCCCTGCCGGGCTTCACGCTCCCAGGCGACACGTCGGCGTCAGACCGCTATTACACGCAGGACATCACCGACCCGTTCGTTCTCGAGGATGGCCACCTCGGCGTCCCCGACGGCCCTGGTCTCGGTGTCGAGCCGATCCCCGACATCCTCGATGAGCTCACCACCTCCACCGAGTGGCTGGCGCCCTAGTGTCCCGTTGAGGAGATCCTTTTGAGGGGTGCTGGAGGACCGCTGGATGCACGGCAAGACCGCAGCGAGCCCTCCACGCGGAGCAACGCGGGCGAGCGAGAACGCAGCCAGTGTGTCCTTGCGGGGTGCGCCCCAGCGGGATCCGGCAGACACACAGAGGCTTCCTCACCTGGACGCTGGCCCGAGGCAGGAGCTCAGCGGTGCGGCACCTGCATCTGCGGGAGGCGGACCGCAAAGCGCGCACCCGGGGCCGCGTTCTCGACGCACACCGTGCCGCCGTGACGCTCGGTGATCTCCTTGACGATCGCGAGGCCGAGCCCCGTCCCTCCGTTGTTGCGGCTGCGTGCCTCGTCGAGGCGGGTGAAACGCTGGAAGATCCGTTCCCTTTCGGCCGGAGGCACGCCTGGCCCGTCATCCTCGACCATGAGGATGATCTCGCGGCCTTCGGCCGACAGCCGGATGCGGACTCTTGATTCGGCGTGATGCTCGGCGTTCTCGAGCAGGTTGCGTACCAGCCTGGTGAGCTCGTCGCGGTTGCCGGTCAGAGGTGCGGCCGAGACACCGGAGGCGTCGACCCTGACCTGGGCGGTCGACCGCAGCCTGGTGGCTTCCTCGAGGACGATGTCATCGAGGTCCACCGGTTCGATCCGGCGGACACCCTCCTCGCCGTCGCTACGCGCGAGGAAGAGCAGATCGCGGACCAGCCGTTCCATATGCCTGCTCTCCGCCAACAGGTCCGAGGAGGTTGCGGCCCAGTCCGTGGTGGCCGGCTGGGCGATGGCGACCTCGAGCTGGGTACGGAGGGCGGCGATCGGGCTCTGCAGCTCATGGGACGCGTCGGCGACGAATTTGCGCTGGCGTTCGCTCGCCGCCTGGAGGCGGTCGAGCATCTCGTTCATGGTGGACGCCAACCTGCCGATCTCGTCCCGGCGCGGCGGCACCGGAACCCGCCGGTCGAGCGCTCGCCCCGAGATGTCGGCGACTTCGGCCCGTATCGCCTCGACCGGCCGCAACGCCCGCCCGACAAGCACCCAGCTGGCGACGGCGAGCAACGCGAGCAGCGGAGGCAGGATGAGGAGAAGGACACGACGGACGGTTGCGATGGTTTCGTTCACCGACTCGAGGCTTGTCCCGACATAGACGGTCACGGGTCCATCGGGCGTGCGAGCTCGTTGCGCCCACACCCGAAAGTCGATGAGCTCGTTGTCATCCGGTACATCTCGCACCATTCGCACGACGGGGGCTCTACCTTCCGGCGCGAAGGTGGCGATCGCGCGCCCAGTGTGCCCCGTACTGCCCGCGAGGACCGCGCCTGAGGCATCCACCACCTGCGCCACATCCTCGTCGTTCGGGACCGTCAATAGCCTCGGCAAGGTCCCGGTCGTGGCAAGCGCCGCCAGATCCTCTGCCCTGGTCTTCGCGGCGTCGTCGCCGGCGCGTTCCAGCGAGTGGCGCAGGACGACCAGCAGCGCGACCGCGCTGATGCCCACCGCAATGACCGCGACGAGGGTGGCGAGCACGGTCATCCGCGCCCGGACCGAGCCGAACAGGACATGCCGGCGGCCAGCCATGGCAGCTATCTTCCGTCCGGATCCAGGCGATAGCCGACCAGCCGTACGGTCTGAAGGGTGTGCCGCCCGAACGGTTGATCAATGACCTTGCGCAGCTGCCCGATGTACACCTCGACGATGTTCGGGTCGCCGTCGAATGCGAAGTCCCACACGTGATCGAGGATTTCGGTCTTCGACAACACCTCGCCAGGTCGCCTAAGCAGGAACTCGAGGAGCGAGAACTGCCGCGGCGTGAGGTGGACCGGAGTATCCCCCCGCCACGCCCGATGGGATGCCGGATCGAGGCGCAAGTCGCCGGCGGCGAGGATGGCCGGGCGTTCTCGCCCGCCCCGGCGCAGCAAGGCCCGCAGCCGCGCGACGAGGACGACGTAGGAAAACGGCTTGGCGAGGAAGTCGTCGGCGCCGGTGTCGAGGGCTTCGGCCTCGTCCAGCTCGCCGTCCTTGGCCGTCAGCATCAAGATCGGAGTCCAGTTGCCTGCCGCCCGCAGCCGTTCACACAAGCGGTAGCCGTTGATGCCAGGCAGCATGATGTCGAGGATCATCGCGTCGTAGACGTCTTCGCCTGCGCGCCACAGCCCGTCATCGCCGGTGAGGGCGATGTCGACCGCAAAGCCTTCGCCTTCCAAACCCCGTTTGATCGCTCGGGCGAGGACCTTGTCGTCCTCTACCAATAGGATCCGCACGGTCACACAGTCGCACGCCGACGCTGAGGCTGCGCTGAATGCCGGCTGAATGAGCAGGAATGATCCTTCAGTCTGCTGGCGCGGAGCTGCCCTGGAACATCACGGACACTCCGGTCGGCACAGGTCAGCGATCAAGATCCCGTAGCGCCTCGTCCAGCCGTCGTCGCGCCTCGGCAACGGCTCTTATCGCATCCCGCTGCGCCGACCGCGCCAGCGCCAGCCGCTGCTCCGCCGTGACCTTCTCGCGCCGTACCTCGATGCGCTGGCTGTCGAGCCAGTCGATGCGGTCCACCGCTGCCTCGAGCGCGGCCTCCGCGTCGGCGAGATCATGCTCGCTCTGCCAGTGCGCCGACTCCAGTGCGGCAAGCGCGGCCTCGGCCTGGCGTACCGCATCGTCATGCCGGGTCGGAGCAGGCGCGGACTGGTCGGGCGCGAGTGTCCCCGGTAGGTCATCCACAAGCCGCAGGTGCCACTTACCGGCGTCCGTGGCGCCGTCTTCCTTGGCGCCAGCCTCCACCTCCACCTGTGGCATCGGTCCGAAGCCGTTGTGCGACATCGGACGCACCAGGTGGCCGGAGGAAACCGTGAACGAGCCGGCGAGGTCAACAAGCGCGGCGTTCAAAGTGGCTTCGACCTCCGCGAGCACAGCCTCGGTCGTCGGCGCTCCCGCCTCGATCGAGTGCAGCCGAGCCCGAGCGACCAGGTCGGCGATCAGTTGCCGCCGCTCGGCCCGCAGCCGTACCAGCTCCCCGGTCTCGAGCCGGGTCTGCGCGTGCCGCAACCGCCGACCGAGCGCGACTAACTGTGCCAAGGGCTCCCCGTCGTGTCGCGCCAGGAGGTTCACCAGCCACGCGCTGCGCGTCGGCCGGCGCAAAGTCGCCAGCTCACGCGCGAGCTCACCGTTCCCCGCCGTGCGCGCCTGCCTGACGAGCTCGTCTCGAGCCGCGACGAACTGCGACGGCGGCACCAGGTAAAGCTCGCGTGCGATCTCGTGGGTCTCGGTCAACTCGATCGTCATGGTGGTTCCCGCCAGCTTCCGGGGTCGTCGAGCCATCCAATCTCGGATGCCGCCCGTCCGCAACGACATCTGGGGTGAAGGGCACCTTCACCCCAACCGCCGGGACATGAACGTTTGGGGTGAAGGGGACCCTCACCCCAACCTCCGGCCCATGAAGGGCACCTTCACCCGAACTAATGGGGTGAAGGTGCCCTTCATGTCGACGTCTGGGGGTTTGCGGGGGAGACTCACATATGCGGTCGTCTCGAGCAACGGCCGCGATGTCGATGTTGGCTCAGCACCGGGAGGCGAAGTGAAGAGCGTCTGGAAGGGCGTCATCTCGTTCGGGCTCGTCTCCATCCCGATCCGGCTGTACGCCGCCACCGAGGAACGCGGCGTCGCGCTGCACCAGGTCCATGTGAAGGACGGCGGTCGGATCAGATACCGGCGCTTTTGCACCGCCGATGGGGAAGAGGTGCCGTTCGAGGACATCGTCAGGGGCTATGAGCTGCCGACGGGCGAGGTTGTCGTCCTCACCGACGAGGATTTTGCCGAACTCCCACTGTCGTCGAGCCGGGCGATCGACGTGCTGAGCTTCGTCGACGCGGATTCCCTCGATCCCGTCCAATTCTCCCGCAGCTATTACTGCGAGCCGGCCGATCCCGATGCCAAGCCCTACATCCTTCTGCGCGACGCTCTTGACCGCGCCGGCAAGGTCGCGATGGTCAAGGTAGCCCTGCGGCAGCGCGAGTCCCTCGCCGTGCTGCGGCCTCGCAACGGCGTCCTCGTCCTCCAGCTCATGCTGTGGCCCGACGAGGTCCGCGTGCCGCGATTCCCCTTCCTCAACGAAGACGTCTGGCCGCGGCCGCAAGAGCAGCAGATGGCCGGCGCCTACGTGGACGCGATGACCGGCGAGGTGGAACCGGACGAGCTGGTGGACCGCTATCGGGTGGCGCTCGAGCAGCTCGTCGAGGCGAAGATCACCGGCCACAAGGTGGAGCAGCCGCCGGGTCCGGTGCAGGCGGGCGGAGTCGACCTGATGGAGGCGCTGCGGCGGAGTGTGGAGGAGGCGAAAAAGGCCCGCGGCGAGGAGGATCGTGGCAGGCGCCGCCCGGCGGGCAAGCGCGCCGTCGCGACAGCGACCCAACGGAAGACCACGGCGAGAAAGACCAGCCGCCCGCAGGCAAGCAAGAAGGCAGCGGCACAAAAGACGAGCGCGAAGAAGACGAGCGCGAAGAAGACCACCGGCCGGCGATAGCGGCGCAATCGTTTGGCCAAACCCCGCCTCGGAGGGACAATTAGTGGAGTAGTCGCTTCGCCGGATGGGGTGATCTGCGATGCGATGGTTGATAGGTGCTATCTACGGCCCCTTGATCGCTCTTGTCTGGATCGAAGCGGGTGTGGCCAACGCGCTCTTCATGCTCGCCGGCATCCTCTTCCTCGTCATGGCGCTTCGTGTCGACGTCATGGGTGAGTGGATCCAGGGATGGGCTGGCTGGTTCGCCAGCAGGCGGCGTACCGCCTCCAATCCCACGTCCAGTCACTGACGAGCGATCGCCCCGCCCGAGGATCGGTCGGGGCAGACAGCCGCGATCCAGCGCGGCGTTGCTGCGGGATCACCGCGCTCGGTTACTCCGGGCCCGGTCGAGCACGCGCTTCGCGCGCTCGAGGTCGCGCTCGGCACGATTGACGTCGCGGCGAGTCTGGTTGGCCGCACGGTCCGCGGCACGGATCTCCCCCTCCAACTCCTGAAGCCGAGCCCGCAGATCGTCGTACTCCCGTCGCAGCCGCGCCCGCTCCTCATCGACCCGGCCTGCATCGGCGAGTGCCTCATCGTGGCGGCCCGCCGCCAGATCGACCTCGGCGGCCAACTCCTCCACATCCGGCCCTGCCGTCCGCCCGCGAGCGGGAGCGGCGCCTGGTTCGTGGCCGGCCGCTTCCTCTGTCTCGCGCGCCTTCTCGGTGCCAGGCGTCAGCAGCTCGGCCTCCTCTTCGGCCTCATCTGCCGGCACCAACCGGAGGGAGGGCACCGGGCCCAGACCGGCGTAGTGGACCGGCCGGTCCAGGCGCCCTGCCAGGACCGCCTCGGCGACGTCGGGCTCAGCTAGTGCCCCTGCAAGGGTTGATTCCACATCCAGGGCGATCGCACTGGACATTGTCTGGCCGTGTTCGGCGAGCGCTGCGCCGGCGGCCGCGACCAGGGCCGTGACGTAGCCGTGCCGTGCCTCACCCAGCGATCGCAGCTCGTCCCGGCGGCCCAAGCGCTGGGCTTTGCCCAAACCAGGACCAAGCTCGATCAGCGCCTTGAGGGTGTCCCCGGCCCGCCGGGAGAGCAGGTTGACCGCCCAAGCGCTCACCGTGGGCTTTCGGAGCCGCTTGATGTCGGCCGCCAGCTTCGTCTCACCCGAAGCCTTCGCCGCTGCCGCGGCCGCATCGCGTGAGGCGATGAACTGATCCGGCGGCAGCGCGTAAAGCCGGTCGACGGCCTCATCGATGTCCTGGGGCGCTTCGCCTGCCACGGGCCAAGTCTTCCAGCAGAGTTCCTTGATCAGGAAGCTCTGGTATCAAGGACGGCATGACCGTTCGGGAGATCCGTGTGTTCGGCGACCCGGTGTTGCGTACGCCGGCCGATCCGGTGCGTGACTTCTACGTACGCCTGCAGGCACTCGTCGGGGACTTGTTCGACACGCTGGACGTGCCGGGTCGGGTCGGTCTCGCGGCACCACAGATCGGCGTTTCGCTGCGGGTCTTTGTCTATGACGTCGACGGTGACCGCGGGCACTTCGTCAACCCGACTGTCGTGAGCGCCAGTGGCGAGCAGCTGGACGAGGAGGGATGCCTTTCTGTGCCCGGGCTCCAGTACCCGACGCCGCGTGCCGCCGACGTGGTGGTCTCGGGGTACGACATGAACGGCGAGCCGATAACTGTCGAGGCGACGGGCCTGCTCGGCCGGTGCCTGCAGCACGAGACGGATCACCTGGACGGCACCATCTACCTCGACCGGCTGGATCGGGACCTTCGCCGGCAGGCGCTGCGCGCGATTCGCGAGTCGGCCTGGCGCACGGCCGCCGGCTGACCATTCTGAGTTGGAGCGCGCAGTCACCACACGGTGACGTCGGTCGGGTCCGATGAGTCCTTGTGGTTGAGGCAGTAGACCGCGTAGGCGCGTCCAAGCACGGGAAGGGCGACGTTGCGCACCCGTACGCCCCCGGGTGTCGCGCCCTTCTCGGTTCCTGCATGGGCATGGCCGTGGACGGCGAGGTCGGTGCCGGTCGAATCCATCGCCTCGGCCAGCAAGTAGCTGCCCAGGAAGGGATAGATCTCCGGGGGTTCGCCCGCGAGGGTGTCCTTGACCGGCGAATAGTGGGTCAGCGCGACCCGATAGTCGGTCTCGAGTTCCGCGAGCTGTTCCCGCAGCTGCGCCGCCATCCGCTCGGTATGTGTCACGAAGGCCTTGATCTCCGGCTCGCCGAATGCCGTCGCGGCCTTCCCAGCGAAGCCGCCGCCGAAGCCCTTCGAGCCGGCTACCCCGAGAGTGCTGCCCCCGGCGCAGGTCAGTACGGTGCTCGAGCACTCGAGCACCCTCACCCCGGCGTCTGACAGCATCGCCGTGATCTCGGTTTGGGCATCGGAGTGATAGTCGTGATTGCCAAGCACCGCGACGACCGGCACGGACAGGCCCTTGAACTCCTCGGCGACCAGGCGGCCCTCCGCCGGCGTGCCGTGGCGAGTCAGATCACCGGCGAGCAGGAGGACGTCGGCCTGGTCAGTCAGTTTCGTCAGGTACGGCCGCAATTGACCGTAGTTGTCCTCGCCGACATGGACGTCGCCGACGGCGGCGACACGGATCATGCGAGCTTCTCCTCGTCGGTCGGGTCTCGTACCTCGACCACGTTGATCTCGTTGTGGAAGTGGAGGCCTGGCTCGCCCTCGCTGGCGACGACGCCGATCAGCCGGCGGCGTTCGCCGGTGCCCACCTGACCGCGCAGGAAGACCTGATCACCGCGAACGTCGACATGGATGCCCAGCTCTGCGCCGCGCTCGTCCTCGGCGAGCTTGCGCTTGATGCGGGCCGCTGTGTACTGCGGTGCCTCACGGTTCATGGATCTCCTCCGGGGCGATGACGTCGAGCTTCTCGAGCAGGACGAGAAACGCAAAGGCGTACGGCGATTCCGCCGTCTCTTTGCGCACTCTGGGCCAGTCGATCTGCTCGCGCAGCGCACGAGCCATGGGGAGCGCTTCGGCGAAGTCACAGCCGTGTGGTGAGAACGCGAGCAGCTTGGAGACGAGAAGTTGGGTCGCGCTGATCACCGGCATCCGCACCGCTGCAACCTCGAGATGCTCGATGTCGGCGAGGAGGTCCGGGGTGACCGCACGGCCTGCCGGCCGGAAGACCAGGTCAACGAGGGTCTCCTGGACGGCGCCGACCTCCGGACCGGAGCCGTCGGGAGGCTCCACCGGATCCCACGCTTTGACCAGCCAGTCCTCGGGTGGCCTCTCGGTTCGCATGCCGATCGAGGCGAGCGCGTCCAGCCCGCGCTCGGTATCGGCTTCCAGGATCAGGAAGTCCACATCATGATGTGGCGCCCCCGCACCTCGTGCGTATGCGGCATAGCCACCGCAGAGCGCGAACGGAATATCCGCCTCCCTGAGTGCAGCCGCGGCCCGCTTCAAGGTGGAAAGAAGCGGCATCTGATCGTGGCTTCCCATGGCGAATCTACGTACCCCGCCCCCGGCCGGCTATGCGACAGCCCCGCGCTCGCAGCCGCCCGCACGGCGGCACGGCACCCCGATCCGCGTCGGCTATGGGAGGACCACTAGGACAGCGGGAGGCGGCCGCGAGTCTCGACGACCCTTGTCGCTAGATCGACGAGGCGCACGTGCGAGCGCTGTGAGGCGGCCAAGAGCCTCCTGAAGGCCGTGTCCTCGTCGCAGCCGAGCGTCTGCATGATCATTCCCTTGGCCTGGTCGACGATAGCTCGCGACTCGACCGACTCGGAGAGCTGCGCGGCCGTGCGCTGCGCGGTGTCGTACTTCGAGAGATTCGCCACGACCGCTTGGCCCTGTCTGGCCAGCAGGGCCGCCAGCGAATAGGAGTCGGGATCGAACACCCGTGGCCGGACGGCATAGAGCGTCAAGGTGACACTGGACTCGGGGAAGGCCTCGAACTTCGTCAGCGTCGAGCGGACACCGGCCCGCAACGCGACGGCCGCGTACTGTGGCCATCGCGCCTCGGTGAGCATGTCCGGACAATAGACAGTCGCCTCGCCTCGCTGGAAAGCCTCGATCGACGGACCCTCAGCGAGAGCGATTTGTGCCTCGACCAGGCGGACGACCGACGGATGGGTGCCGGTCTGCTCCTCCTGCTCCCCGTCCCGCCAGATCGTCATCGTGGCAGCGCTGCAGCCGCCGACGAGTCGCATGGCGAGCTCGGAGATCAGGTGCATGGCCCTGGTCGCCGAGCCACCGCCTAGGCGGGCGAGTTCGGCGATGTCATGGGCGATAAAATCATCGATCATGTGTTTGCCTCGAATCGAGGCTAGCCGCAAAACCCAACGGCAGTAACAATGTTGCTCGTTAACAATATTGCTCGCTCCTAGTGGCACCGACACTGGCATCAGGGGCACACCGCGCAGGCAGCAGGACACCACGGCGTGAAGGTGGGCGCAGGTGCAGGAGTCAGTGGATTCGGCCTGGCTTGATCGCGAGGTCGAGGAGGCGCGTGGGCGGTTCGCCGAGCTGCGGCGTGCCCTCGCTGTTCCCGGCGTCGAGTACCAAGCCCTGCTCGAGGCGGCTTTCGCTGAACTCGAACTCGCCGAGGAGACCCTCGGCGCGGCCCAGGCCGTGCTCGCCGAGCGCTCCGGTCGCCCGGCGGCGCCGGACTCGGAGCGGCGTCTGCTTCGCAGTGTCTTCCAGGAGCTTCCCGTCGCCGTGTTCCTGCTGGACCGCGATGGAACCGTCCGCCGGGCCAACCGCCAGGCCGGGCTCCTGCTCGGCACGTCTCCTGGTTATGCGACGGGACGGCCGCTCGCGATGTTCGTTGAGCTGCGCCGTCGGGCCGCCTTCCGTACCCATGTAACAGGGGTGGCGAGGACCGGCAAGCCTCGCACGCTTCGGACCCAGCTGCTGGGCGAGCCACCGACCGAGGTCGTACTCACGCTCTCCCGGTTGGACATCAGGGGGGATGTTTCCCCGCTCGTGGTCGCGGTCGCGGGCCCGCTGGCGAACGCTCGCTCGACCCAGCCGCCGACGAGCCTCCCGGTCGTGTCAGACGCCGACCGAGCGATCGCGGCGGCGACCGTGCGGCTGGACGTGCTGTCGAGCGTGACCAGGCAGCTGCTCGCCGATGACTCGTTCAGCGAGGCCGTCGCGATCCGGCGCTGCGCGCGGTTGGTGTCGGACAATCTTGCCGACTGGGTCCTTGTCGACCTGGCGCGTGATGGTGTCCTCCATCGGCAGGCTGTCTTCGGACCGGACACCGAACGCGCGCGGCAGGCGATCCGCCTCATCGAGGAGCTGGACCTCGCTCCGGACACGGCGCCGGCTCGCGTTCAGGCGTCGGCACAATCGCTCCTCGTCGCGCATACCGAGGACCTGGATGCGCTGGGCCATACCGATGACGGGGTGCCGGTCACCGCCTTGCTGCGGGCGCGGTCGCTCGCCATGGTGCCACTGCGCGACGATGAGCAGGTCTTTGGTGTGCTGACCGCCATCAGGACCCCTCGCAGGCCGTCCTTCGATTTGCTCGACCTCGCCCTCCTCGAGGAGCTCGGTCTGCAGCTGGGCCTCGCGATCAGGTCCGACCGGCTGTTCCGCCGACGCTCGTCAGTCGCTGATGCGCTGCAGGCGAGCCTGCTTCCTCGTACACTCCCGACCGTTCCGCGCGCCGAGCTCGCCGCCGCCTATCTCGCCGCGACACGTGGGATCGAGGTGGGCGGCGACTTCTACGACGTCTTCGGGAGCCAGGGCGGCTGGAGCCTGGTGCTCGGCGACGTCTGCGGCAAGGGCGAGGAGGCGGCCGCATTCACCGCCGCGGCACGGCATGCCATCCGGCTGCTGGGTCACTGGAACCCCAAGCCCCGCGAAGTGCTCCTGCAATCGAACGAGTGGCTGCTTTCCCAGCCAGAGTCCGACCGGTTCGTCACGGCCGTCCTCGTCCACCTGAAGCAGCATGGTCGCGCCATGTCGGCCGTCGCCGCCACGGCGGGGCATCCGCCCCTTGTCATGATCCGCGCAGATGGCACCATCCACACCGCAGCGGGCGGCGGGCTGCCGATCGGGCTCTTCGAGGATGCCGAGCCTGCGGTCGAGGAGTTCGAGTTCGAGCCGGGTGACACGCTCCTCCTCTACTCCGATGGCGTGCTCGATGCGACATCGCCTGACGGGGAGCTTTTCGGTCCGGAACGGCTAGCTGACACGGCCCTGATGTTCGCCGATGAACCGGTCGGGCTGCTCGTCGCGGGGATCGAATCCGTGCTCGCCGATTTCACCGGCGGCGACCTGCGCGATGACGTCTCAATCCTCGGTTTGCGGGTTCGGGGGCGTTCCTCAGGCGGGTGATACGCCCCATTTACGCCGATTCCTCGTGACGGACTCGCGGAGAAGCCCTCGCCACCTGTTTCGGGAAGCTCTTCCCTGGAAATGGGAGAAGCGGTGCCTAAGACGCAGGCACATCAACGACCGCGCGGCTCGCCGCGCACGGTTCGGAGGTGTGCATGCGCGTCTTGGGCATCAATGCGATCTTCCACGATCCATCGGCAGCCTTGGTCGCAGACGGCCAGATCGCCGCT
>DATBRJ010000203.1:0-9203 GCA_036560395.1 Actinomycetes bacterium
TGCACTGCCCGTCTCTGCCGCTCAGAACGCGTCGCGGTCGAGCTCGCGCGTCATCTCGACCATCGTGCGCCGGAACCCAGCGCGAGCGAACAGGCGCTGCGCGGACTCGTTGCCTTCTGCCGTCGACAGCACGACCCGGGGCGCGCCCCCGGCTTTGAGCGCCGCGAGCGTGGCGTCAAGGAGCAGCCGACCGACGCCCCGCCCACGTTGCGCGGGATCAACGACGATGTCGTACAGCGCGCCGGCTGGTCCGCGCAGCGCCATGTAGTCGTAGCCCTCGACGCCAGCGTAGGTGTAGCCAATGACTTCCCCCTGCGATTCGGCGACGAGCACGATGACGTCGCGCTTTTTGAGCTGCGTGCCGAGGTACCAGGCATACCTGGTCTCAGTCTCCGGCGTCGCCGGGATGAAGCGTTCAGGATCGAGGTCGTGATGCAGCCGGACGAGTAGCGCGCCGAGCCGGCCGATGGTCGGCAGGTCGGCGCGCGTCGCGCGACGTATGGTGGTGGAGGCTACAGTGGATCGATCCACGCACCAATCTGCTAGCGATCGACGAGTCGCTGCGAGCTTTCGGAGTACCGCTCGCCCTTGGCCTTCCCTTCGGCGATCAGGTCCTTCACCGCGCTGGCGACGTCCTCGATCGGCACCTCTTTGTCGACACGATGCTGGTAGAAGAGGTCGATCCTATCCGTGCGCAGGCGTTTGAGCGATGCGTCCGCGACTTCGCGGATGTGCTGCGGCCGACTATCGAGTCCGGCCATTTTTCCGTCGACAATCTTCCAGCCGAATTTGGTGGCGATCACTACTTGATCGCGGAACGGCTGCAGCGCTTCCCCAACCAACTCTTCGTTCGTGAACGGGCCGTACACCTCGGCGGTGTCGAAGAACGTGACGCCGCGCTCCACAGCCGAGCGCAGCAAGTCGATCATCTGCTGGCGGTCACCCGGGTTCGGGCCGTAGCTCTGGCTCATGCCCATGCAGCCGAAGCCGATGGCCGAGACCTCCAGGCCGCCGATCCCCAACGTGCGCTTCTCCATTGGCTGTACTCCTCGATCTCGTGCTCGCTCAAGGGGTGCGAAAACCTCGAGCGCGCTAAGCGCTCCATGGCCCGGTAGCGGTCTGGCACCTCCCTGAGGCCGACCGCGTGGTCGAACCCCGGGGCCAGCACGATCCGTGGTCAGGCCGTGTAGGACCCGCTGGACCTCGGGCCGCACGTGCTGTGAGTCGACCGGCGTGGCGGGGCGGCGGCGGAAGGCCAGGAATCCCGCGACCGTCGCTCAGGTCGTCCATGCCCTTGACGGTACGGCCACCCCCATGACGCTGGGAGGTTCTGCCAGTACCTGTTCCAGCAGGCTCTCCCAGGCAGGGTCAGTTTCCTGGTCTTCTGGTGTTCGTCCGGAGGCACCCGACCGCCGTGCCGGTGATCATCCAGGTCTCGTCCCAGAATGAAGTAACACCGGACTCCCCTGGTCGCAAGGAACAGGAGCAGCCTTGGCCATCAGCGACGCCGCACGGCGCCACCACGACGAGCTGTTCCCCGGCCGGGTCTCGACGCTCGCGCAGACCGACCCCGAGCTCATCGAGTGCTTCGACAACTTCGCCTTCGACGAGGTCCTTCGCGACAGTGGCCTCGACACCCGGACCCGGCTTTATGGTGCAGCTAGCGTCGATGATCGCCTGCGAGGCGGTGAGCGAGTACCGGGTCATGGTCGGCGCAGCGCTCACTGTCGGCATCACCCCAGTCCAGGTCAAGGAGATCGTCTACCAGGCGGTGCCGTACGTCGGCATGGCCAAGGTCTTCGACTTCCTCCACGCCACCAACGACGTCCTCACCGGTCGCGGTGTCGAGCTGCCCCTGCCGGGGCAGTCCACCACCACCCCGCAGACCCGCCTCGAGAAGGGACTCGCGGTCCAGAAGGAGATCGTCGGAGCCGACCGGGTCGATGGGCTCTACGCCTCCGCCCCAGACGACGAACAGCACATCCAGCGCTACCTGTCGGCCAACTGCTTCGGCGACCACCTCACCCGCACCGGCATCGACGTGCCCACACGGGAGCTGCTCACCTTCGCCATGCTCGTCTCGCTCGGTGGCTGCGAGCCGCAGGTCAAGGGACACATCGCCGCGAACCTCAATGTCGGCAACGAGCGGGCCCGGTTGCTCGACGTCCTCACCCAGCTCATCCCCTTCATCGGCTACCCGCGCACGCTCAACGCGCTGCGCGTGCTCGACGAGGTCACGTCCCCATAGGCGCGGCAGGAGGACAGACCATGGCACCGCCTACCTGGCTCATCACCGGCGTCAGCAGCGGCTTCGGCCGTGAACTCACGCAACAGCTGCTCGACCGCCGCGACCGCGTCGTCGGCACCGTCCGCGACACGAAGAAGGTCGCCGACGTGCTCGAGCGGCACCCAGAGACGTTCCGCGCCGAGGTGCTCGACGTCACCGACACCCGGGCCGTCCGCACCGTGGTGGACCGCGCGTTCGCCCAGTTCGGCCGGATCGACGTAATCGTCAGCAACGCCGGCTACGGCCTCTTCGGTGCGGCCGAGGAACTCACCGACGAGCAGGTCGACCACATCATCGCCACCAACCTGACCGGCTCGATCCAGCTCATCCGCGCCGCCCTTCCCCACCTGCGAGCGCAGGGCGCCGGCCGCATCATCCAGATCTCCTCCTACGGCGGCCAGGTTGCCTTTCCCGGCAACTCGATGTACCACGCCACCAAGTGGGGCGTCGAAGGGTTCTGCGAGTCGGTCGCCCAGGAGATCGCACCCTTTGGCATCGGCCTCACTATCGTCGAACCCGGCGGCGCCCGCACCGAATTCCGCTACGGCAGCGCCCAGATCGCCGACCTCATGCCCGCCTACGACAACACCCCGGCGCACAGCTTCCTCACCATGCTTGACCCCGCCAACGGGCGGGCCCCCGGCGACCCTGCACGCATGGCCGCACGAATCATCGAAAGCGTCGACACCGAACCCGCACCGCTGCGCCTGCTACTCGGCTCCCAGGCCCTGCAGAGCACCCTCGCCACACTCCGCAAGCGCATCGCCGACTTCGAAACACAGACCGAGCTCTCCGCCTCAACGGACTTCCCACCCGGCGACTAACCCCGTCTCGCTCGTGGTCGAATCACACCTCCTCGGCCGGATCTGCAACATCCCGCTCATCAGGGCAAGGCCTTCTGAGTCAAGCTTTTGGTCGGCTGCCTCATGTGGCCCAGTGGACACGTCGGTCATGGCCACCTCGAAAGGCCCGCCGCCACCGCGTTGGCGGCGGATCGGGTCGGCGGCTTCCACCGAAACCTGCCGCCCGGAAGCCACCGAACGGTCGAGCCCGTGGACCGGGGAATCATCGCTGACGGCGCCGTGTGGCGTCCGGTTCTGCCGTCGTGTTTGCGTGCGGGCTCCGTGGCGCATGGTCCTAGCCGGGTGAGACCGTCTTGCGCATCACGCAATGGTTCTTTCCCTTGGACCGCTCGTAGCCGAAGCCGGCCTTCTCGAAGAGACTGCGCGTGCCGTTGTAGAGGAAGGAGCCCGAAGTCCTCTTGCCTAGCGTGTCCTGTGGATACGCCTCCACCACACCGCCGCCCTCCTTCGCGATCAGGTCCAGGGCACCACGAAGCGCCACGGCTGCGACGCCTTTGCGCCGGTAGTTCCTGTCGACGAAGAAGCACGTGAGGCGGTAATCGGGCGCCTTGTCGAGGCCCGCGTTGTACTCCTTCAGGTGGTAGATATTGGGAAGCTCTTCCGGAGAACCGTATTCGCACCAGGCCACCGCGAGGTCACCGTCGAAGACCAGTGCAGCGTGAGCCTTGCCCTCGCGAACCAAACGCTCCTTGTAGGCGCGGTTACCCCCGGGGCTCCCACCCTTCTCGGCGCACGCGGGATGGAACCAGGTGCACCAGCAACCGTTCCACACGCCATTGTGCTTCTCCGCCAGCTGGACGAAGGCGTCCCACGTCGCGGCACCGAGTGGCCTGATCGCATACTCGCTCATGGCATCTCCCGTCTGAACGGCACAGATCAGCTGACGGATGAATGCAGTGTAGATCCGCTGGAACTCCCCGTTCGCACGCGCGCACATGCCGCCGGCGACGGTCGGTGTCGACACATTGTTAGCCGAATTGATCCATGGGTCGCGTCGACTGTAGACCTTATGTCTGCTTGCGTTGCCCCCACGTCCGAGTGCGCCACGCGTGATCCGATTGTGCTCCGTGCGGCCGTCGCCGCCTAGTTGGGCCGCTAGAAGGACACATCGTGCTCGTGGGTCAACCGCCATTTCTTGCGCGCAGGTCTCGCCCCACGGGTCGGATCCAGGTGGGGCGGGACTTGACGCTCCGAGTACTCCCTGGGGCCGGGGCCGGGCTGGCTACCGCAGCTGCACGGTGGCGATCTTGTTCGCCGACATCATCGTGTACCACGGGTCGCCGTTGAGGGCCACGGTGATGCCGAATGGTTCGCTGCCCTTGACCGTCTTGGCTTCGGTAATGACACCGGCGTTGTTGATGCTGGCGATGTTGCCCTTTGTCGTCTGGGTAAACCACATCGACCCGTCAGGCGACGCGGCGATCCCCTCGGGCCCGACATTGGTCAGCGGGAAGGTGGTCACCACCTGCGGGTCGATGTTGGGGTTGAGCCGGCCCACGCCCTGCGGAGTGAACCTCGCGGTGAACCAGACCTGCCCATCGGTGGCGACCGCGAGTTCCCGCGGGATCAGGCCTCCCGCATCTGTCGAGGTGACTGCCCCCGTTGCTGGGTCGAGCCGGTCGATGGCGCCGTCCAGAGGCGCGGTGAACCACACCCTGCCGAGGCTGTCGACGGCGACGTCGGCCGGTTCGGGGACGGGGAACTGGGTGAACTGGCCCGACGTGATGTTGTACCGCCAGAGACTGTCGTTGTTGAAGTCGGTGATCCAGACGTCGTCTCCATGGACGGCCAGGTTGCCGCCGAGCGCACTCGAGTTCGGCAAGGGCACGGAAGCCAGCTGCTGACCGGACGAGCCCTCGGCCGTGCTGATGCTTCCTAGCGAGGCGTCGTTCGAAGTGAAGTAGAGGGTGTCGCCCAGGCCCTGCGCGATGTCAGTGATGATGCAGCCGTTGCATTCCACGGGGAACTCCGTCACGGCACCGGTCGGTGTGATGCGACCGATCTTGGCGGGCGCGCCAGTGAACTCGGTGCCCTCGGTGAACCAGCGGTTGCCGTCGGAGCCGTTAGTGATGGCCCGCGGCTGGCTGTTGGCCGTCGGCACTTTGAACTGCTTCAGCATGCCAACCGGGGCGGCAAGCGCCGCGGATGGCAGTGACAATGCGAGACCGCCCGCCAGCACCGTCGCCAGCGCGCCCCCAATGCGTCGTGACATGATCCCACCCCTGACCTATGTGGAGCCGTCGAGGAGCGCGGCCCAGCTCCCCCGAACGGACCGGCCGCTGCCGCCACATCTCCTAGACACGATCGAGGAGCCCCGGCGGTTCACGACTCCCGGTCCGCGCAGACGTGCCTGCTTAGCCAGCACCATCACGTCTGCGGCCGCTTCGCCGCCATAACTGCGGAAACCCGGGTCGAGCGCTTCGGTGCTTCGTCGCGCACGTCGTCCTGGTGGGCGCGAATCAGGCGGCCAGGACGGTGAGCGGCAATTCACGGTGCCGCGGCAACCGCTGCGGCGCTCAGCGAAATGGCATCGTGTGTTGCGAGCACGCGCGCGATCGGAAGGTCGAGCGCGGCGTGATAGGGCGCTAGTCCGCCGAGCACCCCCGATCGCGCCGAAGCCGCCACGCCGACGCTCCCGAGCGGAGCCCCCATGGCCGCGAAGTGCCGGCGATGGATGCTCCGTCCCCATTTGCGCAGTACTAGGTTGCGAAGGGCGGGCGGCAGGTTGCGAGTGCGATCTCGGCGGTGGGGTCTGGTCCAGGACCCACTGCGTGCGTGGGCGGCGCCGAGCCTCGAAGCTCTCCACCGTTTGCGCGATGCCGCGCCCGGAGGCGAGGCACTCGGCGAGCACCAGGCCATCTTCGAGGGCCATCGCTGCGCCTTCGGCGCTCGGTCAGGAAGTCGACGAATGTGCAGATTCGCGGTCAGTATTGTAGCGCCACAGCTCGGGCACCGCCCGGACCACGAGTGCAACGGTCAGTACGGTGAGGGCGCCACCGATGCCGACTGCCCAGCGGGCGCCGAGCACAGCACCGCCGAAACCGTGCACCATGTTGGCCAGTTGCGGACCGCCCATCAGGACGACGGTGAGCGAGCCCTGGATCCGGCCGCGGAGGGCGTCATCCGTATATGCCTGCGAGATCGCGTTGCGAAACGTGCTCAGTACGAAGTTGACGGCACCGCCCGCGACCAGCGCCACCAGCGCGATCCGGAGGTCCGCGGCCAGGCCGAGCAGCACCACACAGCCACCCCAGGCCATCGCGGCGGATGCCATGAGCGCGCCATGGCGCCCCGCTCGGCTGAACGTTCCTGACAGTAGCCCGGCGAGGAGCACGCCGGCCGGGTATGCCGCGAACAACAGGCCAAGCTCCACGCCGCCGCCGGCCGGACCGCGGTACGTACGCTCGGCCAACTCCGGGAACAGCGCGACCGGCAGCGCGAAGACCATCGCGGCCAGGTCCACGGCGAGGATCGCGACCAGCACTCGGTGTCGGGCGAGGTATCGGAAGCCGTCACCCAGCTGGAGCAGCGTGCCGGTCATGCGGATCGTCTGCGCGCCCGCTGGTGAGGGCATCGCCGGCAGCTTGGCCACAGCCCACAGCACGACGCTGAGCGCGAGCGCGTCCAGCAGGTAAAGCGTACCGAGGCCGATGGCCGGGATCAGCACACCGGCGAGCAGCGGGCCGACGACGGCGCCGGTGTAGCGGGTCAGTGAGCTGAGGCTGTTGGCCGCGACTAGCTGCTCGGTGGGCACCACGCGGGGCACCGCGGCGCCCATCGTTGTCATGGTGGCCCCGAAGCTGATGCCCTGTATGGCGACAAGCACCAGCAGCACCGGGACGGAGTTGAGCCCGAGTAGGCCGTTCAGCCACAGGCCGACGTAGGCAAGCCCGAGGCCCGCGTTACCGGCCAACAGCAGCCGTCGGCGGTCCATCGCATCGGCGAGGGCCCCCGACCATAGCGCCGAGATGATGAGTGCGCACATCGACACCGCCGCCGACACGCCGACCACAGCCGACGATCCGGTCAGCGTGAACAGCTGCGTGGGCACCGCGATGAGGCTGAACGAGCCACCAACCGCCGAGACCGCGGACGCCATCCACAGGCGGCGGAAGGCCGGAATCGTCAGGGGCCGGCGGTCAACGACGTACGTACCCAGATTCACAGCGTCACCGACCTCGGCGCCGACCCAGGCGATGTTGTCTGGTGCGCCACCCTCGTGGGCGAGCGCGATCAGCTCCTCGACGGCGTCGTCCGGACTGCTCCGGCGCCTCAACACGGCACGCGTCGACTCTGTCGATACGACTTGGGTCAGGCCATTGGAGCAGAGTAGGTAGCGGTCGCCAGCCATAGCGTCGTGCATCGACAGGTCGGGCTGGTGGGCACCGCCGCCGGTGATGGCCCGTACCAGCGTGGCGTGTTGCGGGTGCGCGTCAGCCTCCTCCGGCGACAACCGTCCTTCGTCCACGAGCGACTGCACCCAGGTGTGGTCGTGGATGATCTGAAACAGCTCATCGGCCTCCTCAGGCGGTCAACCAGCGAGCCACGACAGCTCGGCACCCGGATTCGTCACCGTGAGCATCGCGCCACCAACAGATCATGCCGCCTCCTCCCCGTGAACGAACTCATTTGCCGCGATCCGGTCGCTCCCCGCTCCCCTACTCGTCCCAATTCGACACGTCGCGTCGCGAGTTAAAGAGCGGGGATGAAAGAGCCGCCCCGCTCAGCGCTTGACGGTGTAGTGCAGGTGGAGCACGCGGTCGCCCTGGACCACCACATCGGGATCGTCGAGGAGAACGGTGCCGGCGTGGCTGCCGAAGAACCGCACGCCTTCGCCCAGGACCACGGGGGCGACGTCCATCGCCACCTCGTCGACGAGTCCTGCGGAGAACGCTTGTCCGCCGACGTCGCCTGCGGTAACGCAGATCAGACCGTCGCCGGCGAGCTCCTTGGCGAGCGTGATGGCGGCCTCGACGGAGTCGGCTGTGTGGAACGGTGCGTCGGGGAACCTGGCGAGCCACTCCTCTGGCAGCGGCCGGTGGGTGACGACGACGAGCTCGTCCCCGGCGGCGGGCACGCCCGCCCAGCCGTCGGTGGTGTCGAACAGGTGGCGGCCGATCACCGTGACCTTGATGGCGTCCCAGAAGGGCTGGACGTAGTCCGCGGAGGCGCGGCTGACGTGGAACGGCCACTTGTCGTTGACGTGGACCGTCACGTCGCCGTTGCCGTACCAGTCGAATAGCGGCCCGACCGTGTCGTCGGGATAGGCGATGTAGCCGTCCACCGAAACCACCGCCTGTATGACAACTCTGGCCATCTCATTCGCTCCTTGGCTCATCCGAACGTCGGGACGCTCACGTGCTCCGGTTCCACAAGGAACGCCTCGCGGTCCTCGCGCGACGGATACGGGCCGCCGGTCGCCGTCCCAGACGGTAGAGATGCCGGCCGGCCGCTGGGTACCTGCTCGTTGGGCCAATCCTGGAAGCGGTGGAGTGGCCCGGTCTCCAACTCCTGCACAGCACGCCTCCTTGGCCGGATGCTAACCGACTTGCTCACGAGACCATCCACGAACAGACGCGACAGGGCAGTACGGGCCGGGATAGGGAAACGGCGAAGCTCCTGCTCAGGCACACCACAGCGGACTCGCGGCCACGCGGCAGGAAGGGCTCGCAGAGGTTGAGGGCCTAGTGCCCGCATAGGGGGGTGGGGGTTCAAGTCCCCCTCCGACACCCCAACTGAGCGGGAGCTTTGCGCTCTCACCTCCCTTCACCTCGTTGGCCAATCTGAGTTCAGCTCATCATCGGCGAGGCCTCGCGAGGCGAACTGCGGCGTCAGACGTTCAGGCCCGGCGGGCCTCCAGCAGCCGCACTGGACGGGCAAACCCCTTGAGCGGTAGCTCCCCCAGCTCCGCGAAGCGCACGCCCTGGGGTGGGGCCGAGTCGGCCACGCTCTGGCTGACCAGGACCTGGCCGGCGCTGGCGTGGGCGGAGATCCGGGCGGCGAGGTTGACGGTGCGGCCGAAGTAGTCGCCGCCCTGGGCGACCACCGGCCCG